>NZ_JBMDJR010000040.1:0-380 GCF_057809295.1 Pseudomonas sp. FG35
ATGGTGCACTCGACAGGATTCGAACCTGTGACCGCTCGGTTCGTAGCCGAGTACTCTATCCAGCTGAGCTACGAGTGCAATTTGTGTTTTTAGACCAGACCACAACTGGCTGTAACCAAGTCATCTGCATTACTGCAACTAACTCTTAAATGGTGCACTCGACAGGATTCGAACCTGTGACCGCTCGGTTCGTAGCCGAGTACTCTATCCAGCTGAGCTACGAGTGCATTTTGTGTTTTTAGACCAGATCACAACTGGTTGAAGCCGAGTCATCTACATCGCTGCAATTGACTCTTAAATGGTGCACTCGACAGGATTCGAACCTGTGACCGCTCGGTTCGTAGCCGAGTACTCTATCCAGCTGAGCTACGAGTGCATTT
>NZ_JBMDJR010000041.1:0-354 GCF_057809295.1 Pseudomonas sp. FG35
TACCCCCTGATGGACACCTCCGCTCGGCCTGCCGAAGGGGCTAAAGATCAAAAGCCAGAGCCAGAGCAGAAGCCAGATCAAGAGCCCCCCCCTCACCCTAGCCCTCTCCCGGAGGGAGAGGGAACTGACTGAGTGGTTTGGGAGAGGTTCGCCGACGTGCGATAACGCGTTGAACTCAGGTTTTGAAAAGCACAAAAATCGGCTCCCTCTCCTCGGGGAGAGGGTTGGGGTGAGGGGTAAATCCACCACAAATCCAAAGCCGAACACCCCACGCCCCTCCCCACTCACCACTCACCACAATGAGCGTTAGCTCGAGTACCGCTTTTGATCGCAGGGCCCGTCGGCAGGCTGAGT
>NZ_JBMDJR010000042.1:0-324 GCF_057809295.1 Pseudomonas sp. FG35
TCGGCGAGAGCGAGCGTTACGACTACGACGACCAGCACGTCATCCTGCAACGGCAACTGGCCGGCGGCGCGAGCTTCTTCTGGGCGTGGGAACGCGCCGGCAAGGCCGCGCGCTGCGTGCGGCACTGGGCCTCGTTTTCGCAGATGGATACGCGTTACGTCTGGGATGACGCCGGCCGTGTCACGGTGCATTACGTCGATGGCACTGAGGAAACTTACGTCCACGACGACACCGCGCGGCTGGTGCGTCAGGTCGCCGCCGACGGTGGTGAGCAGCTCAAGGCCTATGACGCGCAAGGTCGGTTGGTCGCCGAGCAGGATGCGC
>NZ_JBMDJR010000043.1:0-314 GCF_057809295.1 Pseudomonas sp. FG35
AGGACACCGCCCTTTCACGGCGGTAACAGGGGTTCGAGTCCCCTAGGGGACGCCAGTTTTACAGAAGTGATGTTGCAAGATGTCGCTCCGCCGAGAGGCGAAAAATCCGGGGCTATAGCTCAGCTGGGAGAGCGCCTGCATGGCATGCAGGAGGTCAGCGGTTCGATCCCGCTTAGCTCCACCAATTTACAGTTCAAGGTCTGGCCACACCGGCCTTGAATCGATCAGTACTCAGCGCTGATCATTTGTATAGAAGGTTTGTGTCCCCTTCGTCTAGTGGCCTAGGACACCGCCCTTTCACGGCGGTAACAGGG
>NZ_JBMDJR010000044.1:0-304 GCF_057809295.1 Pseudomonas sp. FG35
GCCGGAACGGTCACGGTGCCGGTGGTTTTACCGGCTTCGATGGTGATCACCGAGCCGTTGCTCAGGGTCACGGTCACCGGAGTACCAGCCGGGTTGGTCAGGGTGGCGGTGTAAACGATCGAACCACCTTCGGCCACAGTACCGGTAGCACTGAGGGTCAGGTTGGTGGTGTCGACAGTGTCGGTGACGGTGGTGCTGACCGGCGTCTTGTCGGCTACGAGGTTCTCGTAATTGCCACCGCTCACGCCGGTGATCGCGTTGGTCAGCGGCGTATGGCCGTTCAATGCATCGTTCGGTGCAGTGG
>NZ_JBMDJR010000005.1:0-442175 GCF_057809295.1 Pseudomonas sp. FG35
GTGCATCGGGCGTTTTGAGGCTGAAACAGGTGTAAACCTATTTCAGGACTAGACATGATCAGATTAGAACGCCGGCAACACCGCGCCTTTGTACTTCTCGGTAATGAATTTCTTCACTTCCGGGCTGTGCAGGGCGGCAGCCAGTTTCTTCATCGCGTCGCTGTCCTTGTTGTCCGCGCGGGACACCAGGATGTTCACGTAAGGCGAGTCGCTGCCTTCGATGACCAGCGCATCCTTGGACGGATCGAGCTTGGCTTCCAGCGCGTAGTTGGTGTTGATCAGCGCCAGGTCGACCTGGGTCAGCACGCGAGGGATGGTCGCGGCTTCCAGTTCACGGATCTTCAGGTCTTTCGGGTTCTGGGCGATGTCCTTGACGGTCGACAGAATGTTGGTCGGATCCTTCAGGGTGATCACGCCGGCCTTGGCCAGCAGCAACAGCGCACGGCCGCCGTTGGTGGCGTCGTTCGGGATCACCACGTTGGCGCCGCTTGGCAGCTCTTCGATTTTCTTGAATTTGCTGGAGTAGGCGCCCAGCGGTTCCAGGTGCACGCCGGTCACGGAAACCAGGCTGGTGCCCTTGGCCTTGTTGAATTCATCGAGGTACGGCTGGTGCTGGAAGAAGTTGGCATCCAGACGCTTCTCGGCCACTTGTACGTTCGGCTGTACGTAGTCGGTGAAGACCTTGACCTTCAGATCCACGCCTTCTTTGGCCAGTGCCGGCTTCACGAATTCGAGGATTTCCGCGTGCGGTACCGGAGTGGCAGCAACGGTCAGGGTTTCGTCGGCGTGGGCCGAGAACGCTGCAACGGCAGCCAGGGCAACGATCAGTTTTTTCATTCAGCTAACTCCTTTTTCGGCGCCCGTCTGGCGCCTGCCAGCGAATGGCCGGCTCATGTCATTACAAAACCGGTTATTTGCGCGAGAAGTGCACGACCAGTCGGTCGCCGACCATTTGCAGCACTTGCACCAGAATCAGCAGCAATACCACGGTCACGATCATCACGTCAGTCTGGAACCGCTGGTAGCCGAAACGGATCGCCAAGTCACCCAGGCCACCGGCACCGACCACACCGGCCATCGCCGTGTAGGAAACCAGTGTAATCGCCGTCACCGTAATTGCTGCGAAGATGCCCGGACGGGCCTCCGGCAGCAGGGCGTTCATGATGATCTGGCGAGTGGTCGCACCCATCGACTGGGTCGCTTCGATGATGCCGCGATCGACTTCACGCAGGGCGGTTTCCACCAGCCGCGCAAAGAACGGCGTTGCACCTACCACCAGCGGCGGAATCGCACCGGCCACGCCGAGCGAGGTGCCGGTGATCAGCACGGTGAACGGGATCATCACGATCAACAGAATGATGAACGGCAGCGAACGCAGGATGTTCACCACCAACGACAGCAAGGCGTACACGCCTTTGGCTTCGAGCAACTGGCGTGGGCTGCACAGGAACAGCAGCACGCCCAGCGGCAGGCCGAGCAGCACGGTGAACAGCAGCGAACCGCCGAGCATCATCAGGGTGTCGCCAGTGGCGAGCCAGATTTCGTACCAGTCGATATTGGTGAAGAAACTCATCAGGTCTTCCATTAGCGCAACACCTCCATGTGAACGTCAGCGGCGGTGAAGCGGGCGAAAGCTGCGTCCATGTCGCCACCGGTGACGGCGAGGGTCAATTGCCCGTAGGGAATGTCTTTGATGCGGTCGATACGACCGGCCAGGATGCTGTAGTCCACACCGGTTTCCCGGGCGACGGTACCGAGCAACGGCGCGTAGGTCGCTTCGCCCTGGAAGGTCAGACGCACGATGCGGCCAGGCACGTGAGCGAAGTCATCGCGCTGCTCGCTTTCGTCGATCTGCTCGCTTTCCTGAACAAAGCGCTTGGTGGTCGGGTGCTTCGGATGCAGGAACACATCGGCCACCGAACCTTGCTCGACGATCACGCCGGCATCCATCACGCCGACCTGATCGCACACGCGGCGGATCACATCCATCTCGTGGGTGATCAGGACGATGGTCAGTTTCAGTTCACGGTTGATCTCGGCCAGCAGTTGCAGGACCGATGCCGTGGTCTGCGGATCGAGAGCGCTGGTGGCTTCGTCGCACAGCAGGATCTTCGGTTTGGTCGCCAGGGCGCGAGCAATGCCGACACGCTGCTTCTGACCGCCGGACAGCTGCGCCGGGTACTTTTTGGCGTGATCGGACAGACCGACCCGCGCCAGCAACTCGGCCACACGCTGGTCGATCTCGGCGCGGGACAGTTCGCCGGCCAGGGTCAGTGGCAGCGCGACGTTGTCGGCCACGGTCTTGGACGCCAGCAGGTTGAAGTGCTGGAAGATCATCCCGACCTGCTGACGGAAACGGCGCAGGCCGTTGGCGTCCAGCGCGGTGACTTCTTCGCCGTCGACGATGATCTTGCCGCCACTGGATTGCTCCAGGCGATTGATCAGACGCAGCAGGGTACTTTTTCCCGCACCGGAATGGCCAATCAGGCCGAACACCTGACCGTTCTCGATGGAGAAGCTGGTCGGATGCAGCGCGGTGATGTCCTTACCGGCGACGCGGTAAGTCTTATGGACGTTTTGAAACTCGATCACGTAGCGAACCTTGTGGGGCGCGTTGGAAAAGGATCAGCGGTTAGCCGGGCGCGCATTTTAGCCTGTCCGTATAGAGGTTCTTAGCATTTATTTCGCAAATAACCTTCGATTTGGCAATAACAGGATCAAAGGTCATAAAAAAGGAACGCCCGAAACCCTCGTCAGTCACTACTTAAGCGACTTGAAAACCCTGGGTGCCGTGCCTGGGAAACACTCAAGCGTTCCGGGGCAATCCCGGAACAAACAGGAGTTCATGACTGATGAGTACCAAGAAACCTGCCAATGACAAAAGCCAACTGGCCGGCACCGATACCCCGGATCGCGCCAACACCAATGCCAAACTCGACAGCCTGGAGAAGTTTCGCTCCGACGCTACCGGTCAGGCCCTGCGCACCAACCAGGGCGTGAAAATTGCTGATAATCAGAACACCCTCAAGGCCGGAGCTCGCGGGCCGTCGCTTTTGGAAGACTTCATCATGCGTGAAAAGATCACGCACTTTGACCATGAACGGATTCCCGAGCGCATCGTCCACGCCCGCGGCACCGGCGCCCATGGTTTCTTTCAGAGCTACGAGAACCATTCGACGCTGACCAAGGCCGGTTTCCTGCAGGATCCGGGGAAGAAAACCCCAGTGTTCGTGCGTTTTTCCACGGTACAGGGGCCACGCGGTTCCGGCGACACGGTGCGTGACGTGCGTGGTTTTGCCGTGAAGTTCTTCACCGACGAAGGCAACTTCGATCTGGTCGGCAACAATATGCCGGTATTTTTCATCCAGGACGCGATCAAGTTTCCCGACTTCGTCCACGCCGTAAAACCCGAGCCGCATAACGAGATCCCCACCGGCGGCTCGGCACACGACACCTTCTGGGACTTCGTGTCGCTGGTGCCGGAATCGGCACACATGGTCATCTGGGCCATGTCCGACCGGGCTATCCCGAAAAGCCTGCGCAGCATGCAGGGCTTCGGTGTGCACACCTTCCGGCTGATCAATGCCGAGGGCAAATCGCGCTTCGTCAAATTCCACTGGCGCCCTACCGCCGGCACCTGTTCTTTGGTGTGGGACGAGGCGCAAAAACTTGCGGGCAAAGACACCGACTACCATCGGCGCGATCTCTGGGAAGCCATCGAAATGGGCGACTACCCGGAATGGGAACTCGGCGTTCAGGTCATCGAAGAGGAAAACGAACACGACTTCGATTTCGACATTCTCGACCCGACCAAGCTGATTCCCGAGGAAATTGTTCCTATCACGCCATTGGGCAAGATGACCCTCAACCGCAACCCGGACAACTTCTTCGCCGAAACCGAGCAGGTTGCGTTCTGCCCCGGCCATATCGTGCCGGGCATCGACTTCTCCAATGACCCACTGCTGCAAGGCCGGCTGTTTTCCTACACCGACACGCAGATCAGCCGACTCGGCGGGCCGAACTTTCATGAGTTGCCGATCAATCGCCCAGTGGCACCGTTCCACAACGGCCAGCGCGATGCCCAGCACCGTACGGTGATCGACAAGGGCCGGGCGTCTTACGAGCCGAACTCCATCGATGGCGGCTGGCCGAAAGAAACCCCACCGGCCGCTCAGGACGGCGGGTTCGAAAGCTATCCGGAACGCATCGACGCCAACAAGATCCGCCAGCGCAGCGAGTCGTTCAGCGACCACTTCTCCCAAGCGCGGTTGTTTTTCAACAGCATGAGCGCGCACGAGAAAGAGCACATCATCGCCGCCTACAGTTTCGAACTCGGCAAGGTTGAGCGTGAATTCATCCGGGCGCGGCAAGTGAACGAGATTCTCGCCAACATCGATCTGGAGCTGGCCAAACGCGTGGCGGCCAACCTGGGTCTGCCAGCGCCAGGCAAAGGCACCGTCGACGTACCGAAAACATCGCTGGATCGCTCACCATCGTTGAGTCAGGCCAACCTGTTGCCGGAGAACATCAAGACACGAAAAGTCGCGATCCTTGCAGCCAATGGTGTCGATGGTGCGGCAATTGATGCGATGAAGAAGGCGCTGACGGCAGAGGGTGCGCACGCCAAACTGCTCGGCCCGACCTCGGCGCCGGTGAAAACCGCCGATGGCAAAAGCCTGGCGGTGGATGCGTCGATGGAAGGTTTGCCTTCGGTGGCGTTCGACGCGGTGTTCGTGCCGGGTGGCGCGGCGTCGATCAAGGCATTGAGCGGTGACGGTGTGGCGTTGCATTACCTGCTGGAGGCGTACAAACACCTGAAGGCGATTGCGCTGCAGGGTGAGGCCAAGCAGTTGCTGGATGTGCTGAAGCTGGAGGCGGATGCCGGGTTACTGGAGGGCAAGGATGTTGGCGCGCTGACCAAACCATTCTTTGCTGCGATCGGGCAGCATCGGGTTTGGGATCGGGAAGCGAAGGCCAAGGCGATTCCGGCCTGAAAAAAACCGCAGCCTGCGAAATGCAGGCTGCGGTCATTCAAGGTTTGCGTGGGCTCAAGACCATCTGTGCCGGAACTGTGCGCAAGATCTGTTTCTCGATCTGCAGATCGAAATCCGGATCGAGCTTCTTCACGCGTTTGGTGATCAACGTCGCCAGCCACGGGTAATCATTGGTGCGCGGCGCCTGAATGCTCACCGCACAGTCGTAATTCACCACATCGGCGGCGATCGCGTCGAGTTGACGGCGAAGTTTGCGGCTATCGGTGATATTCAGCGCAACCGTGGTGCTTTCGGCGGTCGGATCGATCACCTTGGCTTTCGGCTTGGCTTCGGCGGCCTGAAGTGCCGCTTCGGCTTTCTCCAGCTCAGCCTTGCGGGCTTCGGTGATAGCACCGTTGACGCCACCGGTCAGCGCCGGGGCCTTGGGCATCAGCGCGCGGGCGCGGGCCAAAGCGGTTGCGGCAGCATTCACATCGCCCTTCTGCAGGACGATCTGGCTGCGGCGCAGATAGGCCTCGGCCAACTGGCGCTGGTATTGCTCAAGGGACTGATCGTTGGGCGTTTCGGCCTGCAAGGCTGCCAATTGGTCTTCGGCTGTGGCCAGTTCGCTGCTGGCCAGGCTTTGCTCCAGCTGTGCGATGGCCGTGGCCCGCGCATCGGGGGCTTCGGCCACCGGCGGCGTGCTTTGGCAGGCGCCCAGCAGCACTGAAAATGCGACAAGGAGCAGATAACGGGAGGCGAACGGCTTCATTCCTGCGACTCTCTATTTGCGCAAAAAACGAGCAAGTCTACACCCCTCGACGGGGCAGAACAAAACTCAGCAGAAACAGTGCGGCCGCCGTCACAACGATTGACGGGCCCGCCGGGGTGTCCTTGAACCAGGACAGCGCCAGCCCGCCACACACGGCGAGCATGCCCAGCACGCTCGCGCCCAGTGCCATCTGCTCCGGTGAACGGGCGTGACGTTGTGCCGCAGCCGCCGGGATGATCAACAGCGAAGTAATCAGCAACACACCAACGATTTTCATCGCCACTGCGATCACCACCGCGATCAACAGCATCAGCGCCAGGCGCAAACCGGCCACGGGCAGGCCTTCGACCCTGGCCAGCTCTTCGTGCACGGTGATTGCCAGCAGCGGGCGCCACAAGGTCACCAGCAGCACCAGCACCGCCGCGCTGCCGCCGAGGATCCACGCCAGATCGGTCGGGCTGATCGCCAGCAGGTCGCCGAACAGATAGGCCATCAGGTCGATCCGCACTTCATGCATGAAGCTTAGTACCACCAGCCCGAGAGAGAGCGTGCTTGGTGCGAGAATTCCCAGAAGCGTGTCGGACGCCAGTGGCTGACGCTGCTGCAAGGTCACCAGCAACACCGCCAGCAGCAGACAGCCCACGGTCACCGCCACGGTCGGGCTGACATCCAGCAAAAAGCCCAACGCCACGCCGAGCAATGCGGCGTGGGACAGCGTATCGCCGAAATAGGCCATGCGCCGCCAGACCACGAACGAGCCGAGCGGCCCCGCGACCACCGCCAGCGCCAGACCTGCAAGCAGGGCGTAGAACAGAAAATCAGCCATGCTTGCAGCTATCTCCGTGAACGTGAGGTTGGCCCGACGCGGGGCCCTTGACCACCGAACCGTGCAGGTCGTGGGCGTGGTCATGATGGTGGTGATAGATCGCCAGGCTCGGCGCGTTGTTGCCGAACAGCTCGACGAAGGCCGGGTCGCCACTGACCTGCTCAGGATGCCCGGAGCAGCAGACGTGACGGTTGAGGCATACCACCTGATCGGTGGTGCTCATCACCAGATGCAGATCGTGGGAAACCATCAATACGCCACAGCCATGACGGTCGCGCAGGCGGGTGATCAGGCTGTACAGCTCGGCTTGCCCGGCGACATCGACGCCCTGCACCGGCTCATCAAGTACCAGCAATTCCGGCTCGCGAAGCAGTGCCCGGGCCAGCAGCACGCGCTGCATTTCACCGCCGGAAACGCTTTGCACCGGGCTGTCGATGACATGCTCGGCGCCGACTTCCTTGAGTGCCGCCAGCGCACGTGGGCGATCGACGCCCGGCACCAGCCGCAGGAAGCGCAGCACCGACAATGGCAAGGTCGGATCGACGTGAAGTTTTTGCGGCATGTAACCAACGCGCAGTTTCGGCTTGCGCCAGACGCTGCCGCTGTCGGGTTTCAACAGACCGAGCACGGCGCGCACCAGCGTGGTCTTGCCGGCGCCGTTGGGGCCGATCAGGGTGACGATCTGCCCCGGTTCGACGCTCAGGTGAATGTTGTCCAGCACGTTCTGCCCGGCAAACCGGACCGCCACCTGCTCCAGACGGATCAGCGCATCGCTCATCAAGCCCCCCGGCAACCGGAGCAGAGACCGACCACTTCGACGGTCTGGGCCTCAACGATGAAGCCGACATCCTTAGCGCTGTGGACGATGGCGTCGCTGATGGTTTTTTGCTCAAGCTCGATGGCGGCGTGGCATTCACGGCAGATCAGGAACTGGCCTTGGTGCGAATGTTTCGGGTGAACACAGCCGACGAAGGCGTTGAGCGAGGAGATGCGGTGCACCAGACCGTTTTCCAGCAGGAAATCCAGCGCGCGGTACACGGTTGGCGGCGCGGCGCGGCGGCCGTCCTGCTCGCTGAGCACCGCCAGAATGTCGTAGGCACCCAGCGGCTTGTGGCTCTGCCAGACCAGCTCCAGCACCCGCCGGCGCAGCGCGGTCAGGCGCAGGCCTTTCTGTGCACACAGAGCATCGGCCTCGGACAGCGCGCTATGAACGCAGTGCGAGTGGTCGTGGGGACGGCTGGCAATCGGTGTAATAGGCATGAGCGGCGACGAGTTTGGTTAGAGACGTTATTATGTTACCCGTTCTCGCCTCATTGAGTGGTCATCGTGTCCCGACTTTTTTCTGTTTTTGTCGTATTCATCACCGGTTTTCTGCTGATCGGCCCGGCTCAGGCCGAGGTCAGAGTCCTAACCAGCATCAAGCCCCTGCAACTGATTGCCGCTGCGGTGCAGGACGGCGTGGCGATTCCGGAAGTGCTGCTGCCACCGGGGGCTTCGCCACATAACTACGCGTTGCGTCCGTCCGACGTACGCAAGGTGCAATCGGTGGATCTGCTGTACTGGATCGGCCCGGACATGGAAGGTTTCCTGCCTCGCGTGCTGAACGGTCGTACGCTGCCGAGCGTTGCCGTGCAGGACCTGCCGGGCATGAAACTGCGCCGCTTCGCCGCGGACAGCCACTCCCATGCCGAAGAAGCCGACGAACACGATCACGACCATCGCCCGGGCAGCCTCGATGCGCATTTGTGGCTATCGCCGGTGAACGCGCGGGTTATTGCCGACAAAATGGCCGCCGACTTGAGCGCTGCTGACCCGGCCAACGCCGAGCGTTATCAGAGTAACGCCAAAGCGTTCGACGAGCGTCTGGATGCACTGGATCAGCGTTTGAAGAAACGTCTGGCCAGTGTTGAAGGCAAACCCTACTTCGTCTTCCACGAAGCCTTCGATTACTTCGAAGACGCCTACGGCTTGAAACACACCGGCGTGTTCAGCGTTGCAGCAGAAGTGCAACCCGGTGCCCAGCATGTAGCGGCGATGCGCACGCGTTTGCAGGAGGTCGGCAAGACCTGCGTGTTCAGTGAGCCGCCGCTGCGTCCACGACTGGCCGAGACCCTGGTGGCGGGCCTGCCGGTGAAGCTGGCGGAGCTGGATGCTTTGGGCGGGTACACGCCAGCCACGGCTCAGGGTTATGAGCAAGTGCTGGAGAAGCTCGGGAATGATCTGGCGGGTTGTCTCGAATCGCTCTGATACAAAAAAACCGCAGCCTGCACAGGCTGCGGTTTTTTCTTTTACAGGGCGAAAGGTAGCGGCGTACTGACCGTCTGACGCTGCGCCAGCCGCTGCTCGAACTCTTTCGGATCGTGAATCAGCACGTCCTGCCCGGCGAACGATTCCGCCGCAATCAGGCGCGACAGCCAGAACCGAACGCACGCCACTCGCAGCATGGTCGGCCACAGCTCGGCTTCGGCCGCCGTGAATGGACGCAGTGCCGCGTAGGCGCCAAGGAACGCACGCGCACGCGGGCCGTCGATCAGGCCGTTATCGTCCGAACACCAGTCGTTCAGAGCAATCGCCACGTCATAGAGCATCGGCCCGGAGCAGGCGTTGTAGAAGTCGATCAACCCGGTCAGGTGTGTGCCTTCGAACATCGCGTTGTCGCGGAACAGGTCGGCGTGGATGTTCGCCCGTGGCAGCGCGAGAATTTTCTCTCTCTGTTGGGTGATTTCGTCCAGCGCCTTCTGCAGCAGTGCGCGCGGCTCATCGCTCAGGTGCGAAAGAAACTGCGTACCCTCTTCCAGCATCCAGTCCAGGCCACGATCGGTCTTGCGCTTGATCATGTTGTCGCCCTGGGTCGCCAGGTGCAGATGCGCCTGCAAGTCACCGACCTGCGCGCAATGCTGGGCGTTGGCCTGCTTGATGTGCTTGCCAGCCAGGCGCGGTTGCAGCAATGCCGGTTTGCCCTTCAGCTCGCGCAGGGCCACACCGTCGGTGGTGCGCAGTGCGTAAGGCACCGGCAGATCGGCTTCGTGCAGGACGTCGAGCAGGTCGATGAAGAAAGGCATTTCCTGCACCGGGCCGCGCTCGACCAGGGTCAGGACGAACTCGCCCTTTTCCATGCTGATGAAGAAGTTGGTGTTTTCGCTGCCGGCGGCGATCCCCTGGAAATCGAGCAGACGGCCGAGCCCGTACGGGGCGAGAAAGGTTTCCAGCTCGGGCCGAGCCAGGGGGGTGAACACAGACATGGTTAAAAACTGCTCAGTTCTGGCGCCGTTATCAGACGGCGCCGATTAAAAGTCAGGAAACTTACTTCCAGGTAAAGATTTCCCACGACGGAATCAGCATATCCGGCTGGTCGGACCGGATGTAGTTCGCGTCCGTACCATCGGCGCGCACCAGGAAATAGGGTTTACCGCCCTTCGGTGTGACCTTGATCGCATACACGAACCCACTCCGGCTGTATTCCTGAATGACCTTGTCGCCTTCGGTGTGCGTGCTAATGGTAACTTCCGGCTCCGACGATGGCGCATCATCCGCCGCGATCGCGGCCAGCGGTGAGACAGCAATCAGACTGACCAGCAGCAAGCGATTTAACGTACGCATGATAACCTTGTCCCTTTGTCGTCAACGGTCCCGCTATTCTAGCGCCGGGCCCGCCGAAAAGGTTGATTCTGCTCATGAGCCAAGCCCCCCTCGTCCTGGTGGACGGTTCGTCTTACCTGTACCGCGCCTTTCACGCGCTGCCACCGCTGACCACCTCCAAAGGCCTGCCGACCGGTGCGGTCAAAGGCGTGCTGAACATGCTCAAGAGCCTGCGCAAGCAGTATCCGGACAGCCCGTTCGCGGTAGTGTTCGACGCCAAGGGTGGGACATTTCGCGATGAGATGTACGCCGAATACAAGGCCAACCGCCCAAGCATGCCGGACGACATGCGCGTGCAGATCGAGCCGCTGCACCAGAGCGTGATCGCCCTCGGTTTCCCGCTGCTATGCGTCGAAGGCGTCGAGGCCGATGACGTGATCGGCACCTTGGCCCGCAGCAGCGCGGCCGCCGACCGCCCGGTGATCATCTCCACTGGCGACAAGGACATGGCGCAACTGGTCGACGGCCACATTACCTTGGTCAACACCATGTCCGGTAGTTCGATGGATGTGGACGGCGTGAAGGAGAAATTCGGCGTCGCTCCAGAGCAGATCATCGATTATCTGGCCCTGATGGGCGATTCCTCCGACAACATCCCGGGCGTTCCCGGCATCGGCCCGAAAACCGCTTCCGGCCTGCTGGTAGGCGTCAACGGCGGCCTGACCGAGCTGTATGCGCAGCTCGACATCGTGCCGACCCTGCCGATCCGTGGCGCCAAGACCCTGCCGGCCAAGCTCGAAGAACACAAGGAAATGGCCTTCCTCTCTTATCAACTGGCGACCATCAAGGTCGACGTGCCGCTGGATATCGGCCTCGACGACCTGCAAATGGGTCCGGAAGATCCGGCCAAGCTTTACGAGTTGTACACCCTGCTGGAATTCAAGAGTTGGCTGAATGACCTGGATCGCGATGCCAAGCGCCAGGAACTGAGCGCGGCCGCCGAGCCTGTGCCGGCCGGTGATCTGTTCAGCGCGCCTGCCGAAGAGGAAGCGCCCGCCGCTCCGGCTGAAGCCGCGTACGAAACCATCCTCGATCAGGCGCGATTCGACGTTTGGCTGGAAAAGCTGAAGAACGCCAAACTGTTCGCCTTCGACACCGAAACCACCGGCATCGACGCGCAACAGGCGCAGCTGGTCGGCTTGTCCTTCGCGGTGCAGGCCAACGAAGCGGCCTACATCCCGCTGACCCACTCCTACATCGGCGTGCCGGAGCAGCTGGATCGCGACACTGTGCTGCGCGCACTCAAGCCGATCCTTGAAGACCCGAACAAGCTCAAGGTCGGCCAGCACGCCAAGTTCGACATGAACATCCTGGCCAACTGCGCCATCGGTGGCGATCAGAACGAAGGCATCACCGTGCGCGGAATTGCCTTCGACACGATGCTTGAGTCCTATGTGCTCAACTCCACCGCCACCCGCCACGACATGGACAGCCTAGCGCAGAAGTACCTGGATCACACCACCGTGAGTTTTCAGGACATCGCCGGCAAAGGCGCCAAGCAACTGACCTTCGACCAGATCGCCCTGGAACAGGCCGGGCCGTATGCCGCCGAAGATGCCGACGTGACCCTGCGCCTGCACCAGACGCTGTTCGACAAGCTCAGCGCTATCCCGAGCCTGGCGAGTGTACTGACCGATATCGAGATCCCGCTGGTGCCAGTGCTTGCTCGCATCGAGCGCCAGGGCGCGTTCGTCGACGCTGAACTGCTCGGCATCCAGAGCATTGAACTGGGTAACAAAATGATCGCGCTGGAGCGTGAAGCCTTCGAGATTGCCGGTGAAGAATTCAACCTCGGTTCGCCGAAGCAGCTGGGCGTGATCCTCTACGAAAAACTTGGCCTGCCGGTGCTGAAGAAGACCGCCAAGGGCCAGCCGTCCACCGCCGAAGAAGTGTTGGCGAAACTGGCCGAAGACGATCACCGCTTGCCGAAAGTGCTGATGGAACACCGTTCCATGAGCAAGCTGAAAAGCACCTACACCGATCGCCTGCCGGAGCAGATCAACCCGCGTACCGGGCGTATCCACACTTCGTACCATCAGGCCGTTGCGTCGACCGGTCGCTTGTCGTCGAGCGATCCGAACCTGCAGAACATCCCGGTGCGCACCGCCGAAGGCCGACGCATCCGTCAGGCGTTCGTTGCGCCGAAAGGTTACAAACTGCTGGCAGCGGACTACTCGCAGATCGAACTGCGGATCATGGCCCACCTGTCCCGCGACGAAGGCCTGATGAATGCTTTCCGCAATAACCTGGACGTGCACACCGCCACGGCGGCCGAAGTGTTCAAGGTCGAGCTGAATGAAGTGACGTCTGACCAGCGCCGGGGCGCCAAGGCGATCAACTTCGGTCTGATCTACGGCATGGGCGCGCAGAAACTGGGCAAGGACATCGGCGTCGATACCAAGACCGCCAAGGCCTACATCGACACCTACTTCGCGCGTTATCCGGGCGTTCGCGAATACATGGATCGCACCCGCGCCCAGGCAGCAGACCAGGGCTTTGTGGAAACGATCTTCGGTCGTCGCCTGTATCTGCCGGACATCAACTCCAACAAGCCGCAGGAACGCGCGGCCGCCGAACGCACGGCAATCAACGCGCCGATGCAGGGCACCGCAGCGGACATCATCAAGAAAGCCATGGTGGCAGTGGATAACTGGCTGTGCGCTTCCGGGCTGGACGCCAAAGTCATCCTGCAGGTGCACGACGAACTGGTGCTGGAGGTCCGCGAGGATCTGGTCGATCAGGTTCGCGAAGAAATTCGCGTGCACATGAGCGAAGCCGCGAAACTGGATGTGCCGTTGCTGGTGGAAGTGGGAGTCGGCAACAACTGGGACGAGGCGCACTGAGGCCTCTGGGCCGGGATTTTGCCGCGACAGTGCGTCGCGGCAAAGGCATCGAGTGGGGCTTAGGTCGGATTGTTCTTGAGCTTATTCCAAAGTTTTTTGAAAAGAATCTGAACTAATCTTGCGCCAGGGTACTCAGAGATACTGAATGGCTGGTGAAGCCCTTCGATGCTCCTATGTTGTGTTAAGTGTTGGCAGATATCTGAACCCCGCCCTAGCGGTTCGGAACTTAAACCCCGGAACTTCTCCCTCCCCATATGAAGTCCGGGGCTTTTTTTGCCTGCGATTTACTCAGCAGGCAATTCAGCGCCTTTATCCGCCAACTCCATCCAGCCCGCCAACACAGTGTAAGCCTCTTCCAGGCCCATGCGTTTTGGTGCGGAGAACAGCTGGATCGTCACTTGATCGCCCCAACCCTTACGGATTTCCGACTGCACCTTGAGCAGCGTGTTCTTGGCTGCGCCGTAGGTCAGCTTGTCTGCCTTGGTCAGCAGAATGTGCATCGGCATGCCGGCGGCAACGGCCCAGTCCAGCATCAGCAGGTCGAAGTCGGTCATTGGATGACGGATGTCCATCATCAGAATCAGCCCCTTCAAACTCTCGCGGCCACCGAGGTAAGCCTCAAGGTGACGCTGCCAGTGTTGCTTCAGCGGGATTGGTACTTTTGCATAACCGTAGCCCGGGAGGTCGACCAGACGCCGTTCATCGTCTAGCTTGAAGAAGTTCAACAGCTGTGTGCGACCCGGGGTTTTCGAGGTGCGCGCCAGGCTGGCGTGAGTCAGAGTGTTCAGCGCACTGGATTTACCGGCGTTGGAACGACCGGCGAACGCCACTTCGAAGCCTTCGTCGTCGGGGCACTGATCGACTTTGGCGGCACTGAGCATGAACGTGGACTGTTGGCACAGGCCGAGGATGGGATTCTTGAGTTGCATGGGATTTCCGATGTGGGCGGCGCCGGGATTAGGCGCGGAACGCGGTGTCGCTTCCGTTTCAGTGACGCCAGTATATAATGCCGCAGATTTTGTGTGTGCTTTGTCCCAGCGAAGGATGAAGTTCACGAGAGCGACAGACCTTGATTGCGCATTAGAACGCAGAACGCTCTCAACCCTGAAAAGGTCGTTTTATGACGAAATGGCTGCTGGCTGCCGGAGTCTTGATGCCGCTTTACAGCGCACAGGCTACACAGGATCCGGAAGCCGTGTACAACCGTGTTTGTGGAGCCTGTCATTCCGGCCAACTACCCATGGCGCCCAAAAGAGGCGATCAGGCAGCTTGGACGCCGAGGTTGGCGAAAGGTATGGAGACGCTGGTGCAACACGTGACCCAGGGTTTCAAGGCGATGCCGCCGCGTGGTTTGTGCATGGACTGCAGTGCCGAGGATTACCAGGCCCTCATCCTCTGGATGAGCGAGAGTAAGCCCGGTCCATAACTCTTAACCCTTAGCCGTAGTTGGATTAGCTGATGAACAAACTGATCGTGAGTCTGCTGTTGACCGTGGGAATCTCAGGCTTCGCCCATGCTTCCGGTGATGCAGCCGCAGGCCAGGCAAAAGCCGCCGTATGCGGCGCCTGCCATGGCCCGGATGGCAACAGCATGGCGCCAAACTTTCCAAAGCTGGCCGGACAGGGTGAACGCTACCTGACCAAGCAATTGCACGACATCAAGTCGGGCAAGCGCACCGTTCTGGAAATGACCGGCCTGCTGACCAACCTGAGCGATCAGGACCTGGCCGATATCGCCGCCTACTTCGCCAGCCAGAAAGGCAGCGTCGGCGCCGCCGATCCGAAGATCGTCGCTCGCGGTGAAGCCCTGTTCCGTGGCGGCAACCTCGAGAAAGGCCTGCCAGCCTGCACTGGTTGCCACTCGCCGAACGGTGCCGGCAACGCAGCTGCCGGCTTCCCGCACCTGGGTGGCCAACACGCTCAGTACATCGCCAAGCAACTGACCGATTTCCGCAAGGAAGAAGCCGGCCGCAACAACGACGGCGACGCGATGACCATGCGTACCATCGCCCGCAAGCTGAGCGACGAAGACATCGCGGCAGTCTCCAGCTACATTCAGGGTCTGCACTAAGACATGCGATTCGAGCGGTGCGTGCAATGGCCAACGCCTGCCACGTTAACGCTCGATTAATCCGTCGCAGGAAGTATAAAAAGGGTGGCTTTGGCCGCCCTTTTTTGTGGCCGCTGCCGTTACACTACAGAACTCATGCCCGCCAGGATCTGTCTGAAAACAGGTCGCGCGAGGCGACCAAAATTGTCCAGGAGTAAAGCATGCGTAATCTGATCATCAGCGCCGCCCTCGTCGCTGCCAGCCTGTTCGGCGTCACCGCCCAGGCCGCCGAAGCCCCTGCTGCCCCTTACGTCGAGCTGAGCAACCCGGTACCGGTCGCCGTGCCTGGCAAGATCGAAGTGGTCGAGCTGTTCTGGTATGGCTGCCCGCACTGCTACGCGTTCGAGCCGGTGATCAATCCGTGGGTTGAAAAACTGCCGTCCGACGTCAACTTCGTGCGCATTCCTGCGATGTTCGGTGGCCCGTGGGACGCTCACGGCCAGATGTTCCTGACTCTGGAAGCCATGGGCGTCGAGCACAATGTGCACGCGGCCGTGTTCAACGCGATCCAGAAAGAACACAAGAAGCTGACCGACAAGAACGACATGGCCGACTTCCTCGCCACTCAAGGCGTGGACAAGGACAAGTTCCTGGCCACCTTCGACTCGTTCGCCATCAAGGGTCAGATCGTGAAAGCCCGCGAGCTGGCCAAGAAGTATGAAATTTCCGGCGTTCCAACCATGATCGTCAACGGCAAGTATCGTTTTGACATCGGCTCTGCCGGCGGGGCCGAACAGGCGTTGAAACTGGCTGACCAACTGGTGGCCAAGGAGCGAGCGGCCAACAAGGCAGCCGCCAACTAAGCGCGGCAATCGCCATGCGCCGCTGGGGAGCCGAACGCGTCGTTGGCCTGCATGAACCGCAGGTCAACGAGCATCACCTGGAGTCGACGGGCCTGCCCGCAGACAGCCGTCTGCGCTTGCTCAGCTTCAATATTCAGGTCGGCATCAGCACCGAGCGCTATCGGCACTACCTGACCCGCAGCTGGCAGCATCTGCTGCCGCACCCCGGGCGTTCGAGCAATCTGCAAAAGATCGGCAATCTGCTTGGCGACTTCGATCTGGTCGCCCTGCAGGAAGCCGATGGCGGCAGCCTGCGTTCAGGTTACGTCAATCAGGTCGAACACCTGGCCCAGCTCGGTGCCTTCCCCTACTGGTATCAACAACTCAATCGCAACCTTGGCCGACTGGCCCAGCACAGCAATGGCGTGCTCAGTCGCCTGCGGCCGTGGGCGATCGAAGACCACCCGCTGCCGGGTCCGAAGGGACGCGGGGCGATTCTGGTGCGTTTTGGCGAAGGCCCTGAAGCGCTGGTGGTAGTGATGATGCACCTGGCGCTCGGCGCCCGGGTCCGCAGCATGCAACTGGCCTATATCCGCGAGCTGATCGGCGGCTACAAGCATCAGGTGCTGATGGGCGACATGAACACCCACGCCAGCGATCTGCTGCAACATTCACCGTTGCGCGACCTCGGCCTGCTGGCCCCGCAACTCGAAGCGACATTCCCCAGCTGGCGCCCGCAGCGCTGCCTGGACCATATTCTGCTCAGCCCGACCCTGACCCTGGAAAAGGTCGAAGTGCTGGCACAACCGATTTCCGATCACCTGCCGGTCGCGGTAGAGATTCGTCTGCCGGGTTCGCTCACGGCCGATGCATTGCCCGCGTTGAGCACTGCCCTTCGCGGAACCCCTGAATGAGCGACGAAGCCCAGCGCTGGAAAGAGAAATACCTCAAAAGCATCGAACAACAGGAAAAGCTCGAACGTCGATGGGACGCCCGGCTCGACCTGCTGCGCCGCGGCCTGGTGCGCAGCACCCTGGCGGCGGAAGGCACCGACCGCGTGGTCGATCAGTGCATGAAAGAGATGCGCGACGTGGTGCGCACCGATGACATGGACGCCGGCCTCGCCGCCCTGCTGCCACGCCTGGAAAAAGCCGTGCTCGATTCCGAGCAGCGCCGGGAAACCCGGATCGAGCAGGTCAGCACCGCACTGACTGCACTGGTCACTCAATTGCAATCCCTGCCGCTGCCCCGAGAAGTGGCCCAGCCGCTGAAGAAGTTCGCCAAGCAGCTGGACGGCCGGGTGAGTCAGGCAAGGGAAATGCCGCTGCTGCTCAGCGAACTCAGCGGCCTGCAGGGCAAGGCCTTGAGTCAGCTGGCGACGCCGACGGAACCGGGGCGTCCCGGGTTGTTGCAGCGCCTGTTCGGCAGCCGCGACAGCGAGGAACCCCCTGCTCAAGTGGCCCAGGCTCCTGCGGTGACCCCGTCAGTGCAGCCAGAGCAACCACCCGTCACACATGAAGCTGTGCCAGCGCCGCAAGCGCCTGTTACAAGCGCTGAACAGGTCGCCACTGCGCCCGTCAGCCCAGCGCTGATCGCCGCCCCCGTGGCCGAACCATCCAAAGCTCCAGAGCCAATCCCAGAAGACTTTACAGAGCCGGAGGTGGTCGCATTTGAGCCGGCCAGAATCCTCACCGAAGCGCCCAACGCTCCCGGCGAACCAGAACCCGTCGAGCCGGAATCAAAGCTGCAACCCTTCACGCCTCCTCCGGTTTTCGCGCCGGCAGTGCCCACGGCCATCAACCCCGACGAGTTGATCCTCCCCGGCGATACCCCTCCGCCCGTGATCCTCGACAGCCTGCCCCTGCCCGAACCCATCGCCCAGGCATTGGCCGCCATCGATCCGGAACAATCCGAGCATGACATTCTCTATGCCCTGCCGGACTCGCCAGAGCCGTCCTACAGCTCGGTCGCCCGACACATCGAAGACACGCTGATTGGCTTGCTGGATGACCTGACCCTGCCGGAGCGCCACCGCCCGCAAGCCGAAGCCATGCGCGACCGGCTGAAAAATGGCCTTAACTGGTACGAACTACTACCGATCCTCGACGATCTTGCGACATTGATGCTGGCCATCACAGACAGCGGCCAGCACGAGTTCGAAGCCTATCTGCAGCAACTCAATGAACGCCTCGAAGCATTCCAGAGCAACTTGCAGGCGGCCAGCGAAGGACACGCCGACAACAGCTCCGCCGCGAGAGCAATGGACACGCAGATCCGCGAACAGGTCGACGGCTTGCAGACCAGCGTCCAGGAGGCGGCGGATCTGAATGATCTCAAGCAAGTGCTGGAAAACCACCTCGAGGGCCTGCTCGGCACCATGGATCAGCACCAGAAGCAGCGCGACGCTCGGGAACAGGAAGTCGCCGGACGCCTGAAAAGCCTGGCCGAGCGCGTCGCGCACATGGAGCAGGAAGCGCTGGGCTATCGCGAACACCTCGAAGAGCAGCGCCAGAAAGCCCTGATCGATCCGCTCACCGGCCTGCCCAACCGCGCGGCCTGGACCGAACGGCTCGAACATGAAATCGCCCAGTGGCAGCAGCACGGCAACACTCTGAGCCTGGCCATGCTCGACCTCGATCACTTCAAGCGGATCAACGACAACTACGGGCACCTGGCCGGTGACAAGGTGTTGAAGATCATCGCCACAGTCCTGCGCAAGCGTATGCGTGGCAACGATTTCATCGCTCGTTTCGGCGGTGAGGAGTTTGTCCTGCTGCTTCCAGCCACCCCACCAGCGGTCGGCGCCAAACTCCTGGAAAACCTACGCGCCTCCATCGAGGCCTGCCCGTTTCACTTCAAGGGCGAGCGCGTCACGATCACGATCTCAATGGGACTGGCGGCGTTTCGGCCGGGAGAACACAGCGATCTGGTGCTCAAAAGAGCCGATCAGGCGCTTTATCGGGCGAAAAACGCGGGACGTAACCGGGTGGAGCTGGGCTGAGGCAATTGTTCCATATTGTTTAAATCAGCCCTTTAAGCGTCGAAGCGCAAGGCGATACGTTACACTGTTGCATTATCGTCTTGCGTGTACTGCCCTCTGCCATGAAATTTTTTACCCTCCTCGCGTCGCTCCTCTTACTGGCCGGTTGTGCCAGCGGCCCGCGTTTTGACACCAGCCATCCTTCGGTCAATCACGACAGTCGCGTGCAGTTTGTGATCGTGCACTACACCTCCGCCTCGCTTGAACGCTCACTTCAGTTGCTGACCCACGGCGAAGTCAGCAGTCATTACCTGATCGGCGACGACAAGAGCGCCACCATCTACAAGCTGATGGACGAAAACCTGCGGGCCTGGCATGCCGGAGAAAGCGAATGGCAAGGCCGGACCTGGCTCAACTCCAGCTCGATCGGTATCGAGATCGTCAATCCGGGCTTCAAGGACACACCGACCGGTCGCCTCTGGTATCCCTACAGCGAAGCCCAGGTGCAATCGCTCATCGTTCTGCTCAAGGACATCAGCAAACGCCAGGGCATCAGCCCGCGCCACATCATCGGCCATAGCGACATCGCCCCGTTGCGCAAGCTCGACCCGGGGCCGCTGTTCCCCTGGAAGCGCCTGGCAGCCGAAGGGCTGGGGCTCTGGCCCAATGAACAAGCGGTGGCACGCCAACAGGCGCAGTTCGACGCCGAACTGCCGAGCATCACCTGGTTCCAGAGCCAACTGGCGCGCCTGGGCTACTCGACGCCGCAGACCGGCGAGCTGGATGTGGCGACCCGGCACGTGCTCGCGGCCTTCCAGATGCACTACCGCCCTGCGCGCTTTGACGGCACGCCGGATGCGCAAACGGCAGCGTTGCTGCTGGTGCTGAATCAGACAAAATAATGACGCCCGCCCGACGGTCAGGGCGAAAATGCAATCAGCAGCTATAACTCATTGGTAACTCTTCGGATATCCATGATGGTTGCTACCCGAGAGACGCTGCGTAGCTGGTTTTATCGCCCCTGGTTTCTGGCGATGATCGCGGCTGTCCTCAGTGCGAGCCTGCTGATCACCGGTGGGCTGTTCGTGGCCATGCGCCAGGTCGAACAAAGCGAAAGCCAGGAAATGAACGCTCAGGGCGAGCGGTTCCTGGCGCGTCTGGAGCAACTGTTCGGCCAGTTGCGCGAAAGCCTCGACGACCTCGAAGCCCAGCCCTTGCGAAGTTGCGACGACGAAATGATCGCCACGTTGCAGCAAGTGACGTTCAACTATCGCTTCGTCTATGAAGCGGCCTACATGGATGCCACGCGGATCTGCTCGAACCGCCCGCGTCAGGAAGGCCTGTCGGTGATCCGCCCTCCGGACATCAAAGGCCCGACGTACAGCTATTGGCTGAACACCACCACCGAACCCGATGAAAATCGCGCAGCGTTGATGCTCGGGCGCGGCAACTTTCGCGTGGCCACCTCACGCGGGCATCTGACCGACATGGTTGATCTGTCGCCCGGCAGCAGTCTGCTGGTGGTGCTCGATCATGGAACCCGAGCGATTCCGGTACTTGGCGTGCCACAGGCCTGGCCACCCACCGAGCCCTGGCCGCCGAAAACCCCGAATGCGCTGCAAGTTACCCAGTCGCACCTGATCTATCGCATGCCCACCGACAACCCGGAATACCAACTGGTGCTGATCAGCCCACGCACGGGCATGCACATTCCGGAGCTCTGGTGGTGGATGGTGCCGTTCTGCCTCGTGCTTGGGGCGTTTGTCGGAGTTCTGGTGTTCTGGATCGTCCGCCAGCGCCAATCGCTGGACGCAGAGCTGCACGGCGCGATCCGCCGGGGCGAATTGCAGGTGCTGTATCAACCGATCTTCGATCTCGACAGTCGCAACTGCGTCGGCGCCGAAGCCCTGCTGCGCTGGCGCCGGCCGGACGGCACGCTGACCAGCCCTGACCTGTTCATCCCGATGGCCGAGAACACCGGGCAGATTCGCCAGATGACCGACTTCGTCCTGCAACGCTTGCTCGAGCAGCTCGGCCAGCTGCTGCGAGCCAATCCGCAACTGTACATCTCGGTGAACCTGGCCGCCTGCGACGTGATGGTGCCGCGCATCGGCCAGGTCATGGCGCGGCTGTTGACCCTGCACCGGGTCGCGGCGCGGCAGATTGCTTTTGAGGTGACCGAACGTGGCCTGATCGATGTGGTGGTGGCCCGGGAAAACCTGCAAGCGCTGAGGGATGTCGGCCATCAAGTGCTGATCGACGATTTCGGCACCGGTTATTGCAGCCTGGCGTACCTGCAAACCTTGCCGGTGGACTGCCTGAAGATCGACAAGGCATTCATCGACGCCCTCGGCCATGACGCCGCCAGCAGCGGTGTCGCGCCGCACATCATTCACATGGCCCAGGCCCTGGACCTGAAAGTGATCGCCGAAGGTATCGAATTCGAGTCCCAGGCGGCACTGCTGAGCAGCGAAGGAGTGAAGTTCGGCCAAGGCTGGCTGTTCGCCCACGCCTTGAGCGCGGTGCAGTTCATCGAGCTGATAACACGTGGACGGCGACTCGCCGGGCGCCGGTTGGACGATGAGGCCTAGACCGCCAGCGCCATGTAGAACTGCGTGCCCTGCCCCGGCCGCGAGTAAACACCCATTCGCCCACCGTGCAGCTGGACGATTTCCTTGCACAGCGCCAAACCGAGCCCGGCCCCGCCCTTTTTCCTGCCGACCTGGACGAAGGGTTCGAAGATCCGCCCCTGCTGACCGTAGGCAATCCCTTCACCGTTGTCTTCGACGCTGATGATCACCCGCTCGCCATGGCGCCGGGCCTGCAAGCGGATCAGCCCGTCGCGCGCGGTGTGGCGCAAGGCGTTGTCGATCAGGTTGTCGAGGACTCGATCAAGCTGCGCCTGATCCGCCTGCAAGCGTGGCAGCGAGCCCTGCGCTTCGACATTCAGGGCAACGCCCTTCTGCGCTGCTGAATCGGCGAAACGCAAACGCGCCCGCTCCAGCAGTTCCTCGATGGAGCAAGGCGCCAACGTAAGTTTTTGCAAACCACTCTGGTAGCGCGAGAAGTTCAGCAGATCGTTGATCAGCTGCATCAGGCGCTGCATTTCCTCATTAACCGTGTCGAGCAGGTCGGACTCCCGAGACTCCTCAGGAAACTTGGCCCGTTCGCGAAACAGCCCGAACGCCATGTGCATGCCCGTGACCGGTGTGCGCAATTCGTGAGACGCACGCAGGACAAACTCGCTGCGTACCCGTTCGAAGGCGCGTTGCTCGGTGACGTCATGCAAAACCATCACAGCACCGAGGATATGTCCCTGGGTATGACTGACGGGCGTCAGGCTGTAGGTCAGCAGGCGCGATTCGCCATCAACCTCGATGCTCAAATCTTCCGGTGCCCGTTCAAGGGTACCGCCGCGCAGTACCAATTGCAGTTGTGCATCCAGCTCGGGTCGCTGAAGCGCCGTGCCGAGGCCCTCGCCGAAGCGATCGCTGTCCCAGCCCAGTTGCCGCTGGGCCACCGGGTTCAAGTGTTCCAGTCGACCCTGACGGTCGATCATCAACAAGCCGTCATCGATGCTGTCGAGTACCGCTTGCAGACGCTGCTGGCCGGCAAGCAATTCGTCGACGTTGGTCGCCTGATGTTCGCGCAGGGCTTCGGCCATGAGCCCGAAGCGCCGGGTCAGGAGGTTGATCTCCATCGCCGAGGACACTGGCAGGGTCACTTCGAAATTGCCTTGGCCGATATTGTCCGCCGCTTTGGCCAGCGCTTCGATCGGCGCACCAAAACGCCGGGCAATGCCCTGGGCGGTAACGAAGCCAATGATCAGCACCGCCAGCCCCACCAGTCCCAACAGGCCAGCGATCAGCAACGCGCGGTCGCGAGCGGCGTGCTGGACCGAATTGATGTTGTTCAGCGCGTGTTTGTGTTCGGTGATCAACCCGTTGCGCAAGGTGTTGAAGCGCTCACGCAAGTCGCCACCGCCGCTCAGGGCAGCAGCCGGGTCGCGGGAGATGTCGAACGCCTGGAGGAAGCTCAGGTAATCGGCTTTGGCCTGACTGAATCCATACTGGCGATCGTCGTCTTTCTGCTCTTGGGCGATGCCCTCGTCGAGCAACTGGAAGTAATGCTGTTTGGACGCTTCGAACGCCACGGGGTCGGGCTTTTCGGCGAGCATCATGATCAGTTGATCGCCGAGTGTCTGGCGCAGCTTGAGCCCCAGATCCAGGGTGACAAAGTTGTTGCGGATCAGCGCCTCCTGAGTGCCGGCCATCTGCATCACACTGACCAGCCCGAGCATCAACCCGAGCAAGGCCACGGTGATCAGCGCGGAAATGCTCAGGAACAAGCGAGTCCGCAACTTCATCGCCAGTTTCATCGGCGGATGCTCACAGGTTGTACTGCTTGCGCTTGCGATACAGGGTCGAGGCGTCGATCCCCAGAGTCTTGGCAGCCTGATCGAGGGTCCCGGCGGTCGCCAGTACTGCGCCGATGTGAGCCTTTTCCAGCTCGTCGAGGCTCAGCGCGGCGCCGACCCGTGGCGCGTTGTTGGCCGGTTGCTCGGCCATGCCGAGGTGGCTGATTTCCACGCGCTCCTGCGGGCAGATGATGCTCGCCCGCTCGACCACGTTGCGCAGCTCACGGATGTTGCCGGGCCAACGGTAGCCCAGCAGTGCTTCGCGAGCCTCGTCGCTGAAGCCCCGTGCCGGACGCGCATACTCCTTCACGAAACGGGCGAGGAAACGGTCGGCCAGGGTCAGGATGTCTTCGGCCCGCTCGCGCAGCGGCGGCAAATGCAGGGTGATGACGTTCAGGCGATAGAGCAGGTCTTCACGGAAACGGCCGTCGCGCACCATGTCCTCAAGATTGAGGTTGGTGGCGGCGAGGATGCGCACATCGGCGCGGCGGGTGACCGGATCCCCTACCCGCTCATATTCCTTGTCCTGAATGAACCGCAGCAACTTGGGTTGCAATGTCAGCGGAAAATCGCCGATCTCGTCGAGAAACAGCGTACCGCCATCGGCCTGATTGACCCGACCGAGCGTGCTTTCGCTGGCCCCGGTGAAGGCGCCACGACTGTGACCAAACAGCTCGCTCTCCATTAATTCGGCGGTCAGTGACGGGCAATTGATGGTCACACAGGATTTCTTCTCGCGCTTGCTCCAGCCGTGAATCGCCCGGGCCAGCTCACCTTTACCGGTGCCGGACTCGCCGAGGATCAGGATGTTGGCGTCGGTGCCCGCCACTTGCCGCGCGGTTTCCAGTACGACTTTCATCGCCGGGCTGTGGGAATCGAGGCCGTCCTTGGGTTTGCGGATCTCGCCTTCGAGGGCTTCCAGACGCGCCGACAGCTGGCGCACTTCAAGCTGCTTGGCGGTCGCCAGGCGCAATTGATCCGGGCTGCACGGTTTGACCAGATAATCGGCAGCGCCGGCCTGAATCGCGTCTACCGCGGTATCGACGGCCGAATGGGCGGTAACGATGACCACCCGCATCCACGGCGCCTGAATGCGCATCTGCGCGAGTACATCGAGGCCGTTGTCTTCACCCAGGCGTAAATCAAGGAAGCACAGGTCGAACACCTGGCGTTGCAGCAGCGCGTCAGCCTGAGCCGCACTGTTGGCGGTGGCGACGGTATAACCTTCGTCTTCGAGGCAATAACGAAAGGTTCGCAGGATGGCGGATTCATCGTCCACCAGCAGAATGCGGCCTTGGTGCTCAGTGGCTGATTCCATTTTTCCTACGCTCCATAAGTGAATGTCTTGGGTTAGTCCCGGAAAAATCGGGCAAGTTGCATGGTTGATTCTGATCGATTCCAGTCATAGCAGGGTAGCTCTCTCCTGCCCTAACGGCTAATCCACTGATTTCATTAGTTTTTTAAACATCGCACAGTTTCAGGTCGGTTTCCTGCCTACTTTTCTGACATCCGTACCCTGTCCTCAATTCAAAAATAATGATTTCTCCTACGAAATAATCGTGCATTACGCACGACCCTATGCGGACCATCGTGCAGGATGCGTCGTCAGGAATTTTCATACCGTTTGTAACTAGCTGATTTTATTGGTTTTTTTCAAACAAAAAAGCTGGCACGCAGGCTGCAATACCTCTTTCAGCCCGGGCAGATATGCACTGCCCCAATCGAACAAGAGTGAGGAACCCAGGATGACTCGCCCACGTGCCGCCCAAATGCGTATCTCGCCACTGCACTTGCAGCAGGCCCTGTTTGGCGCACTTGCGCTGCTGATCACTTTGATCGCCTGCCAGCAATACCTGCGCTGGGAGCACAGTCAGCAACCTGAGCCTTTGATCTCGATGCAACACGCGACGCAGACGCACTTCAGCGCCGTCAGCAGCAGCCAGGCCGACAACGGCGCGATGCGCATGATGGACGTCGACCAGCCACAGCCACTGGGCGACATGCCCCGCGAAGAACGCTGGGTTTTCTGATCAACGAATCTGGGCGCCCCCGCGCCGAGACCGGCAACATCCCTAAATAGAAGCAAGGAGAATCACCATGTTGAGCTGGGCAATCACATTCCTGATCATTGCCATCATTGCTGCAGTACTGGGCTTCGGTGGTATCGCGGGCACCGCCACGGGTATCGCCAAGATTCTCTTTGTCGTGTTCCTGGTGATGTTCATCGCTTCCTTCTTCTTTGGCCGTCGCGGTCGAGGTTGAACATGAAGGGTTTAAAGACATTGGCAGCCGCCCTGCTCCTGGGCGGTAGTGCCATGGCGATGGCGGCCAATGACGGCCAGGCGCGGGTCAACGAACTGCTGAGTTCCGACCCGCAATACAGGGAAACCTGGGAAGGCGTGGTGAAGAAGGAAGAACGCCTGCCGGAATGGGTAATGAACCTCTCCGGCGCGCCGGACCAACAGATGAATGCCGTGACTGAAGATGGCGATCAGTATCTGGTGGGGCCGCTCTGCGAATCGCAGGACAAATGCCTCAACCACCGTCTGATCGTCGCCTTCAGCTTCGACAAGAAACATGCTTACGCCATGTTGGTCGATGTGCCCGAAGGACTGCCGGCCGACAAGTCGCCAACGCGACATGCCACCTACCGCTTCCTCGGCAAGCCCGACCAGGGCATGCAGGATCTGTTGATGGAAACGCTGAAGAAAGATCCGAACTGGTATTGAACACGAGGGCAGCCGAAAAGCTGTCCTCCATTGCGTCGGCCCGAGGAAGGCCGGTGCATGACCAGGGGGCCGGGACGTTCTGACTGTTGCAGGGTCGGAGTGACCTACGGGTACAGGGAGTGCCTGCGATGAGGGCCGGGTCAGGGTAAAAGCTGCGACGCAAGTCCGCCAACCGAAGCGGTTCGACGGACTTGCGCTGAGCTTTCAACGTGACAAAACGTTGATCCAGAGCGTTCTGGTCTTCATTTTTATCGCCCACACTGCGTGCGAAAGCATTTCGCGGTGTTTCCTGGCGACCGTATATCGAGAAAGAGTCGATCCACCAAGTCGGACATTTAGTTTCCGTACGTAGGCTTTTTCCTAAATTTTTCGTCGAAATCACTCGTTCAAAAAACAACCAACCTACGCTGTAATGGCCGGTTCACGGCACTTATGCCTGCCGAAATGTCGTATTCGAACCGGTTGGGACGCCAGTTTCATTTAAAAAAGCTCATGCCGATTCGGCATAGGGTAGGCGTTTACGGCATTAGACGGCGCAACCTTGCATCGGAATAGTTGCGCCTTTTTTCGCCTGCCGGAGAGCCGTAAACACGCGCTTCGGGGCACCTTATACGGAGGCAGATGCACAGACTTTTCCGCTGATGAGCGTTCCAGTTCCTGCATGTGCCTGAGTCAAACGCAAGTAAGGGTAAAGATAATGAAGAAGGCAAAGCTTAGCCTCGCCTGGCAGATCCTCATCGGTCTGGTATTGGGAATTGCAATCGGTGCGTTGCTCAACCATTTCAGTGCCGAGAAGGCCTGGTGGATCAGCAATGTCCTGCAACCGGCAGGCGATATCTTTATCCGTCTGATCAAAATGATCGTGATCCCGATCGTTATCTCTTCCCTGATCGTCGGCATCGCCGGCGTGGGCGACGCCAAGAAGCTCGGGCGCATCGGCCTGAAGACCATCATCTACTTCGAAATCGTCACCACCATCGCCATCGTTGTCGGCCTGCTGCTGGCCAACCTGTTCCACCCGGGTGCCGGCATCGACATGAGCACCCTGGGCACTGTGGATATCTCCAAGTACCAGGCGACCGCCGCCGAAGTGCAGCATGAACACGCGTTCATCGAGACCATCCTCAACCTGATCCCGTCGAACATCTTCGCGGCCATGGCCCGCGGCGAGATGCTGCCGATCATCTTCTTCTCCGTACTGTTCGGTCTCGGTCTGTCGAGCCTGCAGTCGGACCTGCGCGAGCCGCTGGTAAAGATGTTCCAGGGCGTCTCGGAAAGCATGTTCAAAGTCACCCACATGATCATGAACTACGCCCCGATCGGCGTATTCGCCCTGATCGCGGTGACCGTGGCCAACTTCGGTTTCGCCTCACTGCTGCCGCTGGCCAAACTGGTAATCCTGGTTTACGTCGCCATCGCCTTCTTCGCCTTCGTGATTCTCGGCCTGATCGCCAAGATGTTCGGTTTCTCGGTGATCAAGCTGATGCGCATCTTCAAGGATGAGTTGGTGCTGGCTTACTCCACCGCTTCCTCGGAAACCGTGCTGCCACGGGTGATCGAGAAGATGGAAGCCTACGGCGCACCGAAAGCCATCTGCAGTTTCGTAGTGCCGACCGGCTACTCGTTCAACCTCGACGGCTCGACCCTGTACCAGTCCATCGCGGCGATTTTCATTGCCCAGCTGTACGGCATCGACCTGTCGATCAGCCAGCAACTGCTGCTGGTCCTGACCCTGATGGTTACCTCCAAAGGCATCGCCGGCGTACCGGGCGTGTCCTTCGTGGTGCTGCTGGCCACCCTGGGCAGCGTGGGTATTCCGCTGGAAGGCCTGGCCTTCATCGCCGGTGTCGACCGTGTGATGGACATGGCGCGGACCGCCCTGAACGTGATCGGCAACGCCCTCGCCGTACTGGTCATCGCCCGTTGGGAAGGCATGTACGACGACGCCAAGGGCCAGCGCTACTGGAACTCGCTGCCGCATTGGCGCAGCAAGGAAAAACTGCCGGCCGGTGACGTTTCGAAAAACTGATCCCGCCCGCAAGGCACCCTGACAAACCCCGGAGAAATCCGGGGTTTGTCGTTTCTGGCGACCCCGCTATCATTCGCCGCATCTTCCGGGGGGATTTGACTGATGCTTAATGGCCTGTGGCTTGGCTTCTTCGTCGTGGCGGCCGTTTCGGCGCTGGGGCAATGGCTGATCGGCGGCAACGCCGGGATCTTCGCGGCGATGGTGGAAAGCATTTTTGCCATGGCCAAGCTGTCGGTCGAAGTCATGGTGCTGCTGTTCGGCACGCTGACCCTGTGGCTGGGCTTCCTGCGCATCGCCGAGAAGGCCGGAATCGTCGAGTGGCTGGCCAAAGTGCTCGGGCCACTGTTCCTGCGCCTGATGCCGGAAGTTCCAGCCGGACATCCCGCGCTGGGTCTGATCACCCTGAACTTCGCCGCCAACGGCCTGGGCCTGGACAATGCCGCCACGCCGATCGGCCTCAAAGCCATGAAGGCGCTGCAGGAGCTCAATCCCAGCTCGACCATCGCCAGCAATGCGCAAATCCTGTTCCTGGTGCTCAACGCGTCTTCCCTGACCCTGCTGCCGGTGACGATCTTTATGTACCGCGCCCAACAAGGCGCGCCGGACCCGACGCTGGTGTTCCTGCCGATCCTGCTGGCGACCAGTTGCTCGACCATCGTCGGCTTCCTGTCGGTGGCGTTCATGCAGCGCCTGCGGGTCTGGGACCCGGTGGTGCTGGCTTATCTGATTCCCGGCGCGCTGATCCTCGGCGGCTTCATGGCGTTGCTCGCGACGATGTCGGCCACTGCACTGGCGGGGCTGTCGTCGATCCTCGGCAACCTGACGCTGTTCGGCCTGATCATGCTGTTCCTGGTGATCGGCGCGTTGCGCAAAGTGAAGGTCTACGAGGCCTTCGTCGAAGGTGCGAAGGAAGGTTTCGACGTGGCCAAGAACCTGCTGCCGTACCTGGTGGCGATGCTCTGCGCGATCGGCGTATTGCGCGCATCGGGCGCGCTGGACTTCGGCCTCGACGGCATCCGCCATCTGGTGGAGTGGGCAGGGTGGGACACGCGCTTCGTCGATGCGCTGCCGACTGCGATGGTCAAACCGTTCTCCGGCAGCGCCGCCCGGGCGATGCTGATCGAGACGATGAAGACCTCGGGCGTGGACAGCTTCCCGGCGCTGGTGGCCGCAACGATCCAGGGCAGCACCGAAACCACGTTCTACGTATTGGCGGTGTACTTCGGCGCGGTGGGCATCCAGCGCGCCCGGCATGCCGTCGGTTGCGCGCTGCTGGCCGAACTCGCGGGCGTGCTCGGCGCTATCGGTGTCTGCTACTGGTTCTTCGGTTAAGCCTCAAGGCCGGGCAGGTGGGGCAACCTTCTGCCCTTGCTCCACCGCCCACGCCACGACTTTCGCGGTGAGACGATCACTGGCCTGCCCGAATCCGGCCACCACCGCCGGAACCTTCACATCACTGAGCGGCTGACGCTCTTCAAAGCGGCGACTGGCGAGAATCCGCTGGTCGTAACCGCGCACCAGCAACGCATCGACACGCACCACCACGCTGGCCTGTGTGCCCTGATACTCGGTCTGAAACGCCTGCAGGCTGCCGCCCAGTTCCAGGTCTGCCTGGAAATTGCTGTCGTCGGTGCTCAACAGCGATACCCGGCCATCGCGCTGAAAACCATCGAGCAAGCGGTTACGCACCAGCACCGGCGCCGGATCGCTCCAGCGCGAGGCCTTGTAGCTGCTGATCACATCGCCCTGAGGAATCACCGCGATGCTTGGTCGGTTCAGCGCTTCGCTGGCCTGCAGTTTGTTCAGGCGCAGCGACCAATGCTGAGTCGCCGACGAACCGGCCGAGGCGGGCGCCTGTGCGGCTGGCAAACGGTAGACGTCCAGCGGTTCGGACTTGGGCAGGATCGAGCATGCGCTGATCAACGTGAAGCCGGCTAGGAGGGCGAGGCGAGTCAGCTTCATGGCGTGAACTCCTTGTTCTTGTCACTGCCCAGCAGGTAACCGCTGGGGTTGGCCTCCAGGCGTTGGGAAATGGCGCGCAGCGAGTTCAGGGTTTCGCGCAGTTCGCGGATCGCCGGGGCCAGGCCGTTGAGGCCCTGCATGCCGCTGTCGAGGGAATTCTGATTCTTGCTGAGCAGGCCGTTGATGGTGACGCTGCTTTGCTCCAGGGATTTCATCGCCTGTTCGGCACTGCCGAGCGCCTGTTTGCCCTGATCGTTGAGCAGGCCGTTGGCGTTGCGCATCAACGCGGACGTCTGTTCAAGCATGTTGCCCGCCTGTTTGCCGACCGTCGCCAGTTGCTGCATGGCCTGACGCAGGTCGCCGCGCTGATCGTTGATCGAGCCAGTGGTCTGCTCCAGATGCTCGAGGGTCTTGCTCACGCGCTCGATGTTGTCGGCAGAGAACATCTGATTGGCATTACTGAGCAACGTCGTGACCCCGCTCATCAAATCGTTGCTGTCGCTGAGCAGCCGCGAAATGGGCGAAGGCGAGGCGACGATGGTCGGCAGGTTGCCGTCATGGCCCTTGAGTTTCGAGCTTTGCGGCGTGCCCCCGCTGAGCTGGATGATCGAGGTGCCGGTGATCCCGGCCAAGGCCAGTTTGGCCTCGGTGTCTTCCTTGACCGGCGTGTCGCCAGCCAGGCGAATCCGTGCCAGCACTCGACGCGGGTCCTTCGGGTCGAGGCGCAGGCTGACCACGTCGCCGACCTTGATCCCGCTGTACTGCACCGGACTGCCCCGGGACAGACCGCTGACCGCCTCGTTGAACACGACTTCGTAATCCTTGAACTCGGTATCGACACTGGACTTGGCCAGCCACAGACCGAAGAGCAGGGCGCCTGCCACCACAATCACCGTGAACAGGCCGATCAATACATGATGGGCTCGGGTTTCCATGTCAGACCTCGTTGAGCTGTGTGGCGGCGTCCAGCGCCGAGCGGCCGCGAGGGCCGTGGAAGTATTCGTGAATCCACGCGTCGTCGGTTTCCGAGACCACGTCGATGGGGCCCGCCACCAGCACTTTCTTCTGCGCCAGTACCGCGACGCGGTCGGTGATGGTGTAGAGCGTGTCGAGGTCGTGGGTCACCAGAAACACGCTCAGGCCCAGCGCGTCGCGCAGGGTCAGGATCAATTGGTCGAACTGCGCCGCGCCAATCGGATCGAGGCCGGCGGTGGGTTCGTCGAGAAACAGGATGTCCGGATCCAGCGCCAGCGCCCGGGCCAGCGCCGCGCGCTTGATCATGCCGCCGGACAGTGAGGCCGGGTACTTGTCCGCCGCCGACAGCGGCAGCCCGGCCAGCGCCAGCTTCACTGCCGCCAGATGTTCGGCGTCGTCGCGGCTCAGCCCGGCGTGTTCGATGAGGGGCAGGGCGACGTTCTCGGTGACGGTCAGCGACGAGAACAGCGCGCCCTTCTGGAACAGCACACCGAAGCGCCGCTCGATCAGCGAACGCTCATGCTCCGGCAGGCTCGGCAGGTTCTGGCCGAACACCTTGACCATGCCTTCGCTGGGCCGGCGCAGGCCGACGATGCTGCGCAGCAGCACCGACTTGCCGCTGCCGGAACCGCCGACCACGGCCAGGATCTCGCCTTTGTACAAGTCGAGGTCGAGGTTCTCGTGCACGCTCTGGTGGCCGAAGCGATTGCACAGGCCACGAACTTCGATCACCGCCTCGGAGGGCGTGCGGGGTAGACGACTCACCAGCCCATCTCCATGAAAAACAGCGCGGCGACCGCATCGAGCACGATCACCACGAAAATCGATTGCACCACGCTTGAGGTGGTGTGGGCGCCGACCGATTCGGCGCTGCCGCTGACCTTGAAGCCTTCCAGACAGCCGATGGCGGCGATCAGGAACGCAAAGATCGGGGCTTTGACCAGGCCCACCAGGAAATGTTGAATCCCTATGTCGCTTTGCAGCAGCGACAGGAACATCGCCGGCGAGATATCCAGCGACACCGCGCAGACCACCGCGCCGCCGACGATCCCGCAGATCATCGCCAGAAACGTCAGCATCGGCAGCGCCACCAGCAGCGCCAACACCCGCGGTACCACCAGCAATTCCATGGGGTCGAGGCCGAGGGTACGAATCGCGTCTATTTCCTCGTTGGCCTTCATCGAGCCGATCTGCGCGGTGAAGGCACTGGCGGTGCGGCCGGCCATCAGAATCGCCGTGAGCAGCACGCCGAACTCGCGCAGGAAGGCGAAGCCGACCAGATCCACGGTGAACACGCTGGCGCCGAAACTGGCCAGCACCGTCGCCCCGAGGAATGCCACCACGGCCCCCACCAGAAAGGTCAGCAACGCCACGATGGGCGCGGCGTCGAGGCCGGTCTGTTCGATGTGCGCAATCATCGGCGTGATCCGCCAGCGCTTGGGCCGGAACAGGCTGCGGGCGATGGTTTCGAGGATCAGGCCGACGAAGCCGAGCAACTGCAGGGTGTCCTGCCAGACCGTATCGACGGCCCGGCCGATGCGCGTCAGCAGTTGCACGCTGACGCTGATTTCCGGTTCCTTGATCGGCACGCAGAAGTCGGTCAGCGAGCGATACACGGTTTGCAGCAAGGCGCGGTCGGCGCTGGAAATCGTGCAGTCGGGGTGTTCGGCGGACTTGCCCAGCCGCTCGGAGCCGAGCAGTTCCACCAGCAACGACGCGCCGGCGGTGTCGAGGGCGCCGAGGCCGTTTAGATCGATCGGGGTGTTGGCGTCGTACTGGCCGTTGAGCGTTTCGCTCAGTTGCTTGAGCTCGGCGTAATGGGCAAGCGTCCAGTCCCCGGTCACCCGCAGGCGGGCAGGGGTGATCGAGGTGTCCAGGCGGGCACTGCCGGTCGTTGGGCTGCTGGTCATAAGCTCCGTGCTTGTTCGGCTTTTGAGACGAACCTACGTAATAGCACGAACCCGGTTACTTTTCTTTGGTCGGTGTGCTGTCCGTGACCTCGAAGCGCAGCACGCCGATCACCTGTCCGTCCTCGGTCAACACCCGCACCTGCCACTTGCCCGCCGGGTTGCCGGGGAAGTTCTGCTTGTGGGTCCAGGCCCGGTAGCCTTCCTTGCGCCCGCCGTGAATGTCGAGGGCGATGCGGTCGACCTCTTTGCCGTTGAACTGCCAGACGTGATAAATCCGCTCGTCGAGCCCGCGCGGCGCGTTGATCGCGGTGTAGGCGTAGAGCCCGCCACCACGGATCTGCTCGGCGCTGACTTCCTTGAGGCTGGCGCCCGGAACCCGGTCCTGCACCTGAGTGCTGATCGCCACGTCGGTCATCCATAGCGTCGCCGGCGGCACCCACGAACGCAGGACCCAGCCCACGCCACCGATGCCGACCGTGATACACAGGATCGCCAAGGCATTGCGTACGGTGCGGATCGGGAAGATCGACGCCAGGCTCGGGAACGACAGCAGCACCGCAATCCCCAGTGCCCATTTGAAGCTCTGCGAGGTGGTCAGGTGCATGATCACCGGCAGCGCCGTGAGCAGGGCGGCGAACAGGGTCAGGGTATGCAGCGCGAGGAACGCCCAGCGCCGTGGCGCCAGCCACTTGTAGTAGAGCGGGTCGACGATCGAGATCAGCGCCGCGATGCACAACAGCCCGGTGAAAAACAGCTGGCCGCTGTTCCAGGTGGTGGTGATGAAGAAGAACGGCAGGACGAAAAACAGGCTTTCCTGGTGGATCATCTGCGTCGCGTAACGCAGCAGCGGCTGGGGGATTTCCCGTTTGAAGATCCTTGTGAACAGCCTGGTCAGGCTGTTTTCCAGCATCAGCCAGATCCAGCTCAGCAGCATGATCGTGGTGATCCAGCTCGCCAGGCCCTGTTGCCGGTCGACCAGAATGAAGCTGCCGACCCCGGAGATGAAACCACCGAGCGCAATGACCCCGGGGTAGCGCTTCATCAGTTCGAGAATGCGCTGGATCAGGAGGGTCAATTTAGACATGGGGGTGGTTCACGACTGGATAGGAAAAAAACCTCGACAGAGTACCGCCCGCCGGGCCCCGTGGCGAGGCTGCCGGTCATTCCGGATCCACGGAATTGCGCCGATGCAGGTGCCAGCCGAGCAGAATCAGCACCAGCACGCCCAATCCGCCCGCCAGCAGCCACAACACTTGATCGTCGCTGAGCAGCGGTTTCTCGATCCGCAGATAACCCGGTTGCAGCAACAACTCGCGCATGGCCTTGTTCGCCGCCTCCAGCGTCACGCCTTGCAGCTCCCGCGCAGGATCGGCAAAGCGGCCATCCTCGTAGTCGCCCAGCGCGCTCCAGTAGTAATCGGCCAATGCACTGGTGCCTTGCACGGCCCAGGCCTGATGGGCGATGGCGGCTTGTTTCAAGCGATTGAAGGTGTCGGCGTCGAGGCCGTTTTTTAGCAGGTCGGCCTTGAGGTCTTCCAGCACTTGTTCGGCTTCGGCGATGTCACCGCGATCCAGATCGGCGTTGAGGCTCATGAAGCCGACACCGCCGAACACTTCGCGCTCGGCCCACGGCCCGTAGGACAAACCGTGGTTCAGGCGCAATTGGCGGTACAGCGCCCACTCCAGGTATTCCTTGAGCAGGTCGAAGGTTTCATCGTACTGATCGTCCAGCACCGGCTCCGGCACCAGCCAGTGCAGCTTGGCGCTGTTGCCGATGAAGCCGCGAGTGATCGTGCGTTCGTGGGCGGCGCTGGCGCGGATGTCAGGCAATGGACGGTGCTCGCTCGGCTCGACCGCTTCGAGCGCGCCCCACGCCCGTTCCAGATAGGCCGGCAGCAGTTTGTCGAGGTCACCGACGACGATCAGGGTCATGTTGTTCGGCGCGTACCAGGCCTTGCGCACCTTATCCAGCTGCTCGCGGGTCAGGCCATCGACTTCGGCCCGCTGCGGGCATTTCAGGCCCAGCTCGACCGCCAGTTGATTGCTTGCAGTGTGGCCCAGGTCCTGCCGGTCGAGGAAGCGCTGCAGGCGGGTGTAGTGACCACCGTCCTCGCGCTCGACCACCCGCTTGGCGGCGTTGATCGCGTTGTCGTCGAAGCGGGTCTGGGTCAGCAGTGCCAGCAGCAGGTCGAGGACCTTGCGCTGGTTTTTCGCAGGGGCTTCGATGACGAACGTGGTATCGGCGTTGCTGGTGAAAGCGTTCCAGTCACCGCCGAGGGCCTGCATGCGTTCTTCGAGGCCACCTTCGCCGGTGGCGTCGATGCCGCTGAACAGCAAGTGTTCGAGCAGGTGCGGCAGCTCCTTTTCATTGCAGTCGAAATCGTCGAGACCGACACCGATCACCAGCCGGATCGCCACGTGCCCACGCTCGGTGCCGGGCTTGAGCAGCAATTGCAAACCGTTGGGCAGCGCATAGCCTTCGACCTGAAAACGATCCAGGGCGAAGGCGGGCAGGGAACCGAGCAGCAGACAGGCGAACAACAGGCAACGCATAACGAGCTTCCATACGGCTGAATTGGAGATCCGTGTCGTCAGTCCGGCCGCGAGGCCAAACCTTGAGTTACTGACTGACCGCAACCCCAGACGTTCAAGGCGAATGCGTGATGTCCGCCATATCGTCCGCCGCCAGCGCGCCGGTATCGGAAGTTTCCAGCACCACATAGGCGCTGCTGCAGAACAGCGAGTTCAGGCGTTTCATGTCGGCAATCAACTCCAGGTGCAACGAACTGGTCTCGATACTCTGCACGATCTTGCGTTGCAACCGGCTGACATGGGCGTGGGCCAGACGTCGTTCCTGTGCGCGAAAGCGCCGTTTCTCGCGCAGCAACTGGCGGGCGCTCTCCTTGTCGCCGCTGAGGAACACCGACAGCCCGAGCCGCAGGTTGGCGATCAATTGCTGGTGCAGGCCGGCCAATTCTTCCAGCCCGTCTTCGGAAAACGACCGGCGTTGCGAAGTCTTCTGCTGCTGCACCTTGCGCAGCATGCGTTCGATCAGGTCGCTGGCGAGTTTAAGGTTGATCGCCAGCTCGATAATTTCCGCCCAGCGCCGACTGTCCTGTTCGCCGAGATCCTCGCGGGGCATCTGCGCCAGGTACAGCTTGATCGCGCTGTACAGCGCTTCGACATCATCGGTCAGCTTGCGCATTTCCTGGGTGACGGCGGTCTGCTTGCCGCGCAGCACGTCGAGGGTCGCGTCGAGCATGTTGTCGATCAGGTCGCCCATGCGCAGGGTTTCCCGGGCGGCGTTGGCCAGCGCCAGACTCGGCGTGACCAGCGCGGTGGGATCAAGGTGACGGGGCTTGGCGGTGCCATTGACCTCGGGGCGCTCCGGCAGCAGCCAGGCACACAGCCGCGCCATCGGGCCGACGCTCGGGAGCAGGATCAGGCAGCGCGCGGTGTTGTAGAGCAGATGGAAGCCGATGACCATTTCCTGGGGGCTGAAATCCAGGCTGTCGATCCAGTGCACCAGCGGGTCGAGCACCGGAATGATCAGCAGCAGCCCGATCAGTTTGTACAGCAGGCTGCCCAGCGCCACCTGCCGGCCGGCGGCGTTCTGCATGCTGGTGCTCATGAACGCCAGCACGCCGCTGCCGATGTTGGCACCAATCACCAGACCGATCGCCACCGGCAGACTGATCACCGCAGCGCCGGCGAGCGTGGCGGTCAGCAGCACGGCCGCCAGACTGGAGTAGGAAATCATCGCGAACAGCGCGCCCACCAGAGCGTCGAGCAGGATATCGCCAGTCAGCGACGCGAAAATCACCTTCACCCCTTGGGCATGGGTGATCGGCGCAGCGGCCTCGACGATCAATTGCAGCGCCAGAATGATCAGCCCAAGCCCAATGGACACGCGGCCCATCTGCCCGAGCCGGGTCTGTTTGCGCGACAGAAAGAAAATCACCCCGATAAAAATCAGCAGCGGCGACAGCCACGACAGGTCGAACGTCAGCACCCGCGCCATCAGCGCCGTACCGACATCGGCACCGAGCATGGTCGCCAGGGCCGGGGTCAACGCCATCAGGCCCTGACCGACAAAGGACGTCACGAGCATGGCGGTGGCGTTGCTGCTCTGCACCATCGCAGTGACAACGATGCCGGCGACAAAGGCCAGCCAGCGCCTGGACATGTTCTGGCCGATCACGTGGCGCAGATTGGTGCCGTACACCCGCAGGATGCCGGTACGAACGATGTGCGTGCCCCAGATCAGCAGGGCCACGGCAGACAGCAAATTGAGCAGGGTGAGCATGCAGACCCCCTGTAATGGCAGCGCCCCAGAGGGGCAAGTTGACGGTACCGCGCAATTTCTACGTTCTGATACTTAAGCTGTAGTTGGCTAACGGTCTGGGCGCCAGCATTGCACAGCTAAAGCGGGGATTGAAACAAAAGTGTCATGAAAACAGGTTCATGCGGCCATGAAAAAAGGGCCCGAAGGCCCTTTGATCATCAGTGCAGCATTCGGGTTACTGACCCGGAATATCCTTGCGCAGTTTCACCGGATCCTGCTGTTTGCGTTTTTTCGCGATGGCGGTGCGCATCTTGATGTTGATCGCCTCGACCGCCAGCGAGAACGCCATGGCGAAGTAGACGTAGCCTTTCGGTACGTGCACGTCGAACGATTCGGCAATCAGCACGGTACCGACCACCAGCAGGAACGACAGCGCGAGCATTTTCAGCGACGGGTGCTTATCGATGAATTCGCTGATCTTGCCCGAGGCCGCCATCATCACCAGCACCGCCACGATGATCGCCGCGACCATCACCGGTACGTGGGACACCATGCCGACGGCGGTGATCACCGAGTCCAGCGAGAACACGATGTCGATGATCGCGATCTGGATGATGGTGTAGAGGAAGTTGCCGCCCTTGCCCGAAGGCTCGTCGTCGCTTTCGTCTTCACCTTCCAGTGCGTGGTACATCTCCTGGGAGCTTTTCCACAGCAGGAACAGGCCACCGAAGAACAGGATCAGGTCGCGACCGGAAATGCCCTGGCCGAACACTTCGAACAGGTCGGCGGTGAGGCGCATGACCCAGGTGATCGACAGCAGCAACAGGATCCGCGTGATCATGGCCAGGCCAAGACCGAAGATCCGGGTGCGCTGCTGCATGTGTTTGGGCATGCGGCTGACCAGGATCGAAATCATGATGATGTTATCGATGCCCAGAACGATTTCCAGGGCGGTCAGGGTGAAGAAGGCAACCCAGATCTCAGGGTTGGTCAGCCATTCCATGTGTATTCCTTTGAGCGAGTGTTAAACCAGGACGCCAGCAATCAGCTGGCGTCCTGGTGAGTTTGGTGCCGTTACAACGTGCTGAACAGCGGGAAAGTGCCCAACAGCAAGGCAGCGACCAGTATGCACAGGCAGACCAGCACTGCCCACTTCAGGGTGAAACGCTGATGATCGCCGAACTCGATCCCCGCCAGTGCCACCAGCAGGTATGTCGACGGCACCAGTGGGCTCAGCAGGTGAACCGGCTGACCGACGATCGAGGCACGGGCCATTTCCACTGCGGTGATGCCGTAATGGCTGGCCGCTTCGGACAACACCGGCAACACACCGTAGTAGAACGCGTCGTTCGACATGAAGAACGTGAACGGCATGCTCACCAGCGCCGTGATCACCGCCAGGTACGGGCCGAGGAAATCAGGGATCACCGCCAGCAGGCTTTTCGACATCGCGTCGACCATGCCGGTGCCCGACAGGATACCGGTGAAAATGCCCGCCGCGAAGATCAGACTGACCACCGACAGCACGCTGCCGGCGTGGGCCGCGACGCGATCCTTCTGCATTTGCAGGCAAGGGTAGTTGACGATCATGGCAATACTGAACGCCACCATGAACAGCACCGGCAGCGGCAGCAGGCCGGCGATCAGGGTGCACATCAGCGCCAGGGTCAGCAGGCCGTTGAACCAGATCAGTTTCGGACGGCGGGCATCCGGGAATTGCGAGACGCTGATTTCGCTGTGATCGATTTCGTCGCCGATCAGGTGCAGCTCGCCCAGACGCGCACGCTCACGTTTGCCATAGAAGTAGGCAATGATCAGGATCGCTACCACACCGGCAGCCATCGCCGGGATCATCGGTACGAAGATGTCCGACGGGTCCACGTGCAGCGCGCTCGCCGCACGGGCGGTCGGGCCACCCCATGGGGTCATGTTCATCACGCCGCCGGCGAGGATGATCAGACCGGCCATGATCCGCGGGCTCATGCCGATGCGGCTGTACAGCGGCAGCATCGCGGCCACGCAGATCATGTAAGTGGTCGCGCCGTCACCATCGAGGGAAACGACGAGCGCCAGTACGGCGGTGCCGACCGAAACTTTCAGCGGGTCGCCCTTGACCAGTTTGAGGATCTTGCGCACGGCCGGGTCGAACAGTCCGGAGTCGATCATCAGGGCGAAATACAGAATCGCGAACATCAGCATCACGCCGGTCGGCGCAAGCTTGGTAATACCTTCGAGCATCATCGGGCCGATCTTCGGCGCGAAACCACCGAACAGGGCGAACAGGATCGGGATGATGATCAGAGCGATCAGCGCAGACAGGCGCTTGGTCATGATCAGGAACATGAACGTGATGACCATGGCGAAGCCAAGGAAAGTCAGCATGGGAATACTCCAGGCGTAGCGCGGCTAGGTAAGTGAGCGGATCGGGCGGGATCAGCGCAGAACGGGAAGCACGAGGCGTACGGGCGGAGTTGCAGCGAAGAGGCGGGTTGCAGAGGACATCAGAATCACCATTGTTGTTGTTAATTGGGCCTGTCGTGCGAGCAATCACACGCGTTGGCCAACCGGTCTGTTGCCGGCAGTGGGGGCGATCCTAATCGGGGAACCTTTCAGCTACCTTTCGCGCAAGAAAGCTTTGGGCGAACGGCCAACCGGCCGTCGGATGCGGGCTAGAGTCAATGAACACGGGAAGCGGAGGGCAGGGCGATGACTGAGTTGCACGGCGGTGGCTGTCACTGCGGACATATCCGCTATCAGTTCAGCGGACCGTTGCACGACATCGCCCACTGTCATTGTTCGATCTGTCGAAAGGTCAGCGGCGGCATCGTCACCACCTGGATCACGCTGCCGGCGGCGAACTTCCAGTGGCTGACAGGGAAACCTTCGCGCTATGACTCGTCGACCAGTTGCGCACGGTTTTTCTGTCCGAACTGCGGCGCACACCTTGCGCTGGTGACGCTGCTCAGCCCCGAGAGCATCGATCTGACGATTGCCACACTGGATCATCCAGAGCAGGCCGCCGCCGAGCGGCATATCTGGACCGACAGCCAGTTACCGTGGCTGCATCTGGACGAGCATTTGCCGGGCGAACCCGAAGAAACCATCTGATTAAAAAACAGACAGATCCAGCGGCCGCATCGCGCCCATCCAGATCGCGTGTTCGGTGTGATCGAGCAAGTCATCGCCGGTGTCCGGGTGCAGGAACACCACCAACCCTTTGCGATTGAGCGCCAGCCACGGCAGCACGTCGCCGATCAGCTCCGGGCCGAAGGCCAGCTGGCAGCTCCAGTCCGGGTGCGGGCCCACCGGGCGTTCGTGCACGCGGCCCATCTTCAATGGAAACAGCGCTGCTGCCTGCTCACAAAGTGCCCGCGCCTGTTTGATCGTGCTGGCGTCGTAATAAACGTGGGCGTGATAACCCTTGATCGTCTGCATCGCAAACCCTCTGAATCGGTTCGAACCCTCGCCGTTGACCGTATGTCACACGCCATACAAGGGAAAACAAAAGGGAACTCAGCCATGAAAAATGCCGAAACCCCGGCGGTGAAAGTGGTGCTCTATGGTGCCATGAGTAGCCTGGGCAGTGCGTTGATGGCTGAACTGCTGCGTCGCCAGCACGAAGTCATTGCCATCCTCGACGATCTGACGGCGCTCGCCCCACGGCCGGGGCTGCGCACCAAAAGCGGCGATCTGCTCGATGCCGAGCGGGTCAACCAGAGTGTCGCCGGCAGCTCGGCAGTGATCTGCCTGCTCAATGCGCCGGGCTTGCCGCTGAGCAGCGATCATGTCGAGAAATCCGTGGTGTTGGGGCCTGTGGAACAGGTGCTGGCGGTGGATGCGCTGATCGACGGACTGCAGGCGGCGAACGTCTCGCGGCTGTTTGTCATCGGCGAATTCGAAGCCCTGGACGATCCGGAAAACGCCGACCCGTTGCAACGCCACGCCGCTCAAGAGGTTCGCGAAGCCCTGCAAAGCAGCCCGCTGCACTGGACGCTGGTGAATGCACCGCGCAGCGTGGCCGGGCTGACGATCGAGCATTTCAGTCAGGTCGGCCGCACGCTTGAACCGGGTCTGGCCGAACCGCTGGAGCGCCTGAACCGGGTGGCGGTGGGCATTGCCGATGAGCTGCGGCTGAATTTGCATCTGCGCCAGCACGTGGATTTTGTCGCCGCTTCTTGATCCGTTACACAGCAATCGACGGCAACGGTAGCCCGGCCAGGGATTCGGCGCTGCTCGCCTGTTCGGCCATCAGCCAATCCACGAACGTCTGGATCAACGCGCCCCGGCGTTTGCGTTGCGGCAGCACCACGTAATAACCGAGGCGCGACAGGGTGGTCTCAGCGATCGGCCGGCACAACAGACCCTGAGTGAGCAAGTTATCCACAAGGTGTCGCCAGCCAATTGCCACGCCCTGACCGCCAATCGCCGCTTGAATCAACAAAGTGTAATTGTCGAAGCGCAACTGGCCCGGGGCCGGCGGCGTACTGATGTTCAGCGCGCGGAACAGGCCGCTCCAGTCGAACCAGTTACTGCTGTTTTCCCCGCGCAGGTGCAGCAGCGGAAACTCCATCAATGCCTGGGCCGGCAAGGGCAGGGAGCGATCCTTGAGCAATTGCGGACTGCACACCGGAAACACTTCTTCGCTGAACAACCAGTGACTTTCACCCTGCTTGAAGCGACCGTCGCCGAACAGCACGGCAACGTCGATATCCGGACGCAGCATGTTGTGATTGCGCTCGCTGGTGACCAGGCTCACGTCCACCTGTGGATAAGCTTCATGGAAGCGGTGCAGGCGCGGCATCAGCCAATACGCGGCGAAGGCGAAATCGGTGGCGACCTGCAGTACTTCATGTTGCTGCTGCGTGCTGATCGCGCTCAATCCTGCGTCGATATTCTGCAAACCGAGGGTAACCTGCTCGAACAGGATCGAGCCGACCTCGGTCAGTTCGATGCCCCGGTAGATGCGGTCGAACAGCCGCGTGCCGAGTTGTTCTTCAAGCCGCTTGATCTGCTGGCTGATGGCCGGTTGGGTCGTGCCGAGCTCCACCGCCGCAGCGGTAAAACTGCGATGACGGGCCGCCGCCTCGAAGGCGCGCAGCAGGTCCAGCGACAAATCACCGAGGGCGTCATACATAAGCTGTGCTTATCCTAGTCATTGTCCGGCGCGGGCTTTACCGGATATCGCGGGGAATCCATGCTCGATCGCAGCAATGTCGCATAAATATTCACTATGGAATGCCGCGATCACATGAAGCGCAAGAACATTCTTTTCATCATGGCCGATCAAATGGCCGCGCCAATGTTGCCGTTCTACGGCCCGTCGCCGATCAAACTGCCGAATCTCAGCCGCCTCGCCGAACAAGGCGTGGTGTTCGATGCCGCGTACTGCAACAGCCCGCTGTGCGCACCGTCGCGTTTTACCTTGGTCAGCGGGCAGTTGCCGAGCAAGATCGGCGCCTACGACAACGCCGCCGATTTCCCCGCCGACATTCCCACCTACGCCCATTACCTGCGCCGCCTCGGTTACCGCACCGCGCTCTCCGGCAAGATGCACTTCTGCGGCCCCGATCAACTGCACGGTTACGAAGAGCGCCTGACCAGTGATATCTACCCGGCCGACTACGGCTGGGCGGTGAACTGGGACGAGCCCGATGTGCGGCCGAGCTGGTATCACAACATGTCTTCGGTGTTGCAGGCCGGGCCGTGCGTGCGCACCAACCAGCTCGACTTCGATGAAGAGGTGGTGTTCAAGGCTCAGCAATACCTGTTCGACCACATCCGCGAGGACGGCGACCAGCCGTTCTGCCTGACCGTGTCGATGACTCACCCGCACGATCCGTACACGATTCCCAAGGCATTCTGGGATTTGTACGACGATGCGGATATACCGCTTCCAACGACGCCGGATCAGCATTCACTCGATCCGCATTCCCAGCGTTTGCTCAAGGTCTACGACCTGTGGGACAAGCCGCTGCCTGTGGATAAGATTCGCGACGCGCGCCGTGCCTACTTCGGTGCTTGCAGTTATATCGACGCCAACGTCGGCAAACTTCTGCAAACCCTCGAAGATTGTGGGCTGATGGATGACACCGTCATCGTGTTTTCCGGTGACCATGGCGACATGCTCGGCGAGAAGGGCCTCTGGTACAAAATGCACTGGTTCGAAATGGCCGCGCGGGCTCCCCTGTTGATAAGTGCACCCGGTCAGTTCAAATCGGGCCGTGTCAGCGCTGCCGTCTCCACCGCCGACCTGTTGCCGACCTTCGTCGAGCTGGCGGGCGGCAGCCTGGAACCGAATCTGCCGCTGGACGGCCGCTCGCTGGTTCCGCACCTGAACGGGCAGGGCGGTCACGACGAAGTGTTCGGCGAATACATGGCCGAAGGCACCGTCAGCCCGCTGATGATGATCCGCCGTGGCGCCTTCAAATTTATCTACAGCGAAACCGACCCTTGCCTACTCTTCGATGTGGATAACGATCCACGCGAGCAGGAAGAACTCAGCCAATCGCCACAACATCGCCAACTGTTCGACGATTTTCTCGCCGAAGCGCGGGCCAAGTGGGACATCCCGGCCATCCACCGCAAAGTCCTAGAAAGCCAGCGCCGTCGGCGTTTCGTCGCCGAGGCGCTGACGATCGGCAAACTGAAGAGCTGGGATCACCAGCCGCTGGTGGACGCCAGTCAGCAATACATGCGCAACCACATCGACCTCGATGACCTGGAGCGCAAGGCCCGTTATCCACAACCCTGCCAAAACCAATAACGTTAAGGGGAAGTCCATGGTCAAGTTATCCACAGTCGTGACGGTCAGTCTGCTGGCACTGGGCAGCGCATCCGCGTTCGCCGAGAGCTGCGACACGGTGAAAATGGCCGATCCCGGCTGGAGCGACATTGCCGCGACCAACGCCATCACCGGGTTTCTGCTCGATGGCATGGGCTACAAGGCCAAGGTCGACACCCTCGCGGTGCCGATCACCTTCGGCGGCTTGAAGGATGGACAGGTCGACGTGTTCCTCGGCAACTGGATGCCGGCGCAGCAGGGCTTCTACGACAAGTTCGTCGCCACCGGTGACGTCACGCAACTGGCGAAGAACCTCGACGGCACCGAATTCACCCTGGCCGTGCCGGATTACGTGTGGGACGCGGGTGTGCATAACTTTGCCGACCTGAACAAGTACGCCGATAAATTCGAGAAGAAGATCTACGGCATCGGCTCCGGCGCGCCGGCGAACATCTCGCTGCAAGAGATCATCAAGAAGAACGACTTCGACCTGGGCCAGTGGAAGCTGATCGAGTCCAGCGAACAGGCGATGCTCGCCGAAGTGTCGCGGGCAGTGAAGAAACAGAAATTCGTCACCTTCCTCGGCTGGACCCCGCACCCGATGAACGTGCAGCTGAAAATGCATTACCTCAAGGGCGGCGAGAAGTACTTTGGCGACACCGGCAGCGTCTACACCCTGACCCGCAAGGGTTACGCCGAAGCCTGTCCGAATGTGGGTAAATTGCTGACCAATCTTGCGTTCACTCAGGAGATGGAGAACAGCATCATGGCCGAGGTGGTGAACAAGAAGGTCAGCAATGCGGAGGCGGTGAAGGCGTGGATCAAGGCGAATCCGGGGGTGTTGGATAAGTGGCTTGACGGAGTGAAGACTGTGGATGGCAAAGATGCGTTGCCGGCAGTTAAAGCCAAACTGTAACTGCGCGGGCCGATCGTTCCCACGCTCTGCGTGGGAATGCCGCAATGGACGCTCCGCGTCCCGGGCTGCGTACAATGCGCAAAATTTCACCCGCGAGGATCCATGGCCCTCCCCAGCCGTCGCTCACTTTTCCCCTTCCTGACCTGGCTGCCGCGGCAGACCCGCGCCAGCGTCGGGCGGGACCTGGTCGTCGGGCTCAGCGGGGCGATTCTCGCGTTGCCCCAGTCGATTGCCTACGCCCTGATCGCCGGTCTCCCACCGGAATACGGGCTCTACGCCGCCATCGTTCCGGTGTTGATCGCCTGCCTGTGGGGCTCGTCGTGGCATCTGATCTGCGGCCCGACAGCAGCGATCTCGATTGTGCTGTTCGCCAGTGTCAGTCCGCTGGCCGTGCCGGAATCACAGGACTACATCACCCTGATCCTGCTGCTGACCTTCCTTGCCGGGATTTTCCAGTGGCTGCTCGGCCTGTTGCGCTTCGGCGCGCTGGTGAATTTCGTCTCACATTCCGTAGTGCTGGGTTTCACCCTCGGCGCGGCGGTGGTGATTGCCATCGGTCAATTGCCGAACCTGCTGGGGCTGGAGCTGCCGGCCAAGGCCACGGCGCTGGACAGTCTGATGGATCTGCTGCGCCATCTCGGGGCGGTGGATAAACCGTCGCTGGTTCTTGGTGTGGCGACGGTGGTGGTCGGTGCGTTGCTCAAACAATGGCTGCCGCGCTGGCCGACGCTGTTGATGACCTTGGTCCTCGGCAGTCTGGTGGTGTGGCTGTGGCCGGCGATGTTCGGCCATGTTCAACTGGTCAGCGCGTTTTTCGGGCGCTTGCCGCCGTTCAGTGGATTGCCGCTGGATATGGACCTGATCCTGCGCCTGCTGCCCAGCGCCGTGGCGGTGGGCATGCTCGGGCTGGTCACCAGCCTGTCGATTGCCCGTTCGATATCCGCACGTTCGCAACAGTTGCTCGACGCCAATCAGGAAGTCCGTGCGCAAGGTCTTTCGAACATTGTCGGGGCGTTCTTTTCGGGATCGCTGTCCGCCGGCTCGTTCACCCGTTCCGGGCTGAGTTATGAGGCCGGGGCCTGCTCGCCGCTGGCCGGGGTGTTCTCGGCGTTGTGGGTGGCGTTGTTTGCGATTTTCGGTGCCGGGCTGATCGCGCACATTCCTATTCCGGCCATGGCCGGCAGCATTCTGCTGATCGCCTGGGGACTGGTGGATCATCGCGGCATTCGCGCGTTGCTGCGGGTCAGCCGGGCGGAATTCGTGGTGATGAGCCTGACCTGCGTTGCCACGTTGCTGCTGGAGTTGCAGACGGCAATCTATGCCGGCGTGCTGGCCTCGCTGTTTTTCTACCTCAAGCGCACTTCACAGCCGAGGGTGCAGCACTGGCGCGATGGCGAAGACGATGTGCTGCGGGTCGGCGGGTCGATCTTTTTCGGCGCCAGCCACTATCTGCAAGTGCGCTTGCAACGGATGCAGGGCGCGCGGGTGGTGATCGAGGCGCAGCAGATCAACTTCATCGACTATTCAGGCGTGGAAATGCTTCATCAGGAGGCCCGGCGCCTGCTGCGTCAGGATCGCAGCCTGACCTTGCGTCAGGCGCGACCACAGGTAGTGGAGGAGTTGCGCAAACTCGAAGGGCCGGAGAAATGCCCGATCCGCTTCGAAGACTAAAGCGCCTTACAGCGTCAGTTGTCGACGCAACTCCGCCAGAACCGGCGCAGTGTCGGGACGCACACCGCGCCACAGGAAGAAGGCTTCCGCCGCCTGTTCCGCCAGCATGCCCAAGCCATCCATCACCACGCCCGCGCCATGCTCGCTGGCCCAACGGCAGAACGCGGTCGGTTCCTTGCCGTACATCATGTCGTAGCACAGCGTTTTGCCGGGCTCGATCAGGCTTGGGGCAATCGGCGGCACGTCGCCGGTGAGGCTGGCAGACGTGGCGTTGATGATCACGTCCACCGGCTCGCGCAACCAGTCGTAGCCACTGGCCGACACCGGCCCCAGATCACAGAACAGTTCGGCCAGCAGCTCGGCCTTGTCCACTGTGCGGTTGGCGATGATCACCGAGGCCGGTTTCTCCGCCAGCAACGGCTCCAGTGCACCGCGCACCGCGCCACCGGCGCCGAGCAGCAGAATGCGTTTGCCGGTGAGGCTGAACCCGGCATTGACCGTCAGGTCCCGCACCAGCCCGGCGCCGTCGGTGTTATCGCCGAGCAGGCTGCCGTCAGCCAGTTTGCTCAGCGTGTTCACCGCACCCGCGCGTTCGGCGCGGGCGGTCAGGCTGTTGGCCAGGCGATAAGCATCTTCCTTGAACGGCACGGTCACGTTGGCGCCGCGACCTTCCTGGAAAAACGCCGTGGCGCAGCCGGAAAAATCGTCGAGCGGCGCCAGCAGGGTGCTGTAGTCGAGGCTCTGCCCGGTCTGTTCGGCGAACAGTTTGTGAATCATCGGCGACTTGCTGTGGCCGATCGGGTTACCGAAAACGACGTAACGATCCATGAGAAGTCCTCAGGCCTGGGCCAGCCAGTCGCGATCTTGCAGGAAGTACTCGGTCAGGCGCGCTTCTTCGCTGCCCGGTTCGGCTTTCCAGTCGTAGGCCCAGCGCACTTGCGGTGGCAGCGACATCAGGATCGACTCGGTGCGCCCGCCCGATTGCAGGCCGAACAGGGTGCCACGGTCGTAAACCAGGTTGAACTCGACGTAGCGGCCGCGGCGGAATTCCTGGAACTCACGCTGCCTGGCGGTGAAGGCGTCGTTCTTGCGGCGCTGCACGATCGGCAGGTAAGCGTCGATGTACGCATCGCCGATGGCGCGCATGAAGGCGAAACTGGTGTCGAAATCCCACTCGTTCAGGTCATCGAAGAACAGGCCGCCGATGCCGCGCGGCTCGTGGCGATGCTTGATGTGGAAATAGGTGTCGCACCAGGCCTTGTAGCGCGGGTAGACGTCCGGACCGAACGGCGCACAGGCCTTTTCGGCGACGCGGTGCCAGTGGATGCAGTCTTCTTCGTTGCCGTAGTACGGGGTCAGGTCGAAACCACCGCCGAACCACCAGACCGGTTCTTCACCTTCCTTCTCGGCGATGAAAAAGCGCACGTTGGCGTGGGACGTCGGCACATGCGGGTTGTGCGGGTGGATCACCAGCGACACGCCGAGGGCTTCGAAACCACGCCCGGCCAGCTCCGGCCGATGGGCGCTGGCAGACGGTGGCAAACCGCTACCGAAGACGTGGGAAAAGTTGACGCCGCCCTTTTCGATCACCGTGCCGTTCTCGATCACCCGGGTCCGACCGCCACCGCCGGCCGGACGGGTCCAGGCGTCTTCGACGAAGCGCGTGCCGCCGTCTTCAGTTTCCAGCGCGGCGCAGATGCGGTCTTGCAGGTCGAGCAGATAGGCCTTTACGGCGTCGGTGCGGGTCGTCATGGCTTCACCTTGGATCGGGCGGAACTGCGCGGCGCCCCGCGCAAATGGGCGCGTAGCATACCATCGCAAACCGGCACGCCGCAGTTGACGAAGATCAAGCATGAGCGTTCGATAGGGACCTTCCCAAATGACCCAAGGAGTAGGCAGATGGCCAAGCGAATCCAGTTCCGCGCCCACGGCGGCCCCGAAGTGCTCGAGTACGTTGACTATCAACCGGCCGAGCCCGGTCCGCAGCAGGTTCGCGTGAGCAACAAGGCCATCGGCCTGAACTTCATCGACACCTACTACCGCAGCGGTCTTTACGCGCCACCGGCCTTGCCGTCGGGCGTGGGTGCGGAAGGCGCCGGCATTGTCGAGGCGGTGGGCAGCGAAGTCACCCGGTTCAAGGTCGGCGACCGCGTGGCTTATGGCAGCGGCCCGCTGGGTGCATACAGCGACGTCCACGTCCTGCCGGAAGCGAATCTGGTGCACCTGCCGGACGCCATCAGCTTCGAAACCGCCGCCGGCGTGATGCTCAAGGGCCTGACCGTGCAGTACCTGCTGCGCCAGACCTACGAACTCAAGGGTGGCGAAACCATTCTGTTCCACGCAGCGGCCGGCGGCGTCGGCTTGCTTGCCTGCCAATGGGCCAAAGCCCTGGGCGTGAAGCTGATCGGCACCGTCAGCTCGAAAGCCAAAGCCGATCTCGCCAAGGCCCACGGCGCCTGGGAAACCATCGACTACAGCCACGAAAACGTCGCCCAACGGGTACTGGAGTTGACCGACGGAAAAAAAGTCCCGGTGGTCTACGACGGCGTCGGCAAGGACACCTGGCCAGCGTCGCTGGACAGCGTGGCGCCCCGTGGCCTGTTGGTGAGCTTCGGCAACGCCTCGGGTGCGGTGGACGGGGTGAACCTCGGTATTCTCGCGGCAAAAGGTTCGCTGTACGTCACCCGGCCGACCCTGGCGACCTACGCCAATAACGCTGAAAACCTTCAGCGCATGGCGGATGAGCTGTTCGGGATGATCACCAGCGGCAAGCTGAAAGTGGATATCAGCCAGCGTTATCCACTGGCTGATGCGGCGAAAGCGCAGACCGAGCTGTCGGCGCGGCGCACGACAGGTTCGACTGTTTTACTGCCTTAAGGCGTCATCGCCGGCAAGCCGGCGATTGAAGGCACCCGGCCTCAGGCCGGGCGCACGATATTGCCGGTGGCCAGATCCCGAATCAGGCTCGGGTTCTTGCGACCGCCAAGCGCTCCGCCGAGCACCAGATCGACCTGACCACGGAAATACTGCTCGACCCGCAAGCGCGTTCGCGCCGCAGGCCGCCCTTGTGGGTTGGCCGACGTCGAAATCAACGGTCCCACCAGCGAGCACAGATCCCGCACCTGCGGATGATCGCTGACCCGCAGCGCCACGGTGTCATGCACCCCGGTCACCCATTCCGGCAGCAGGTTCTGGTGCGGCACCAGCCAGGTGTTCGGACCCGGCCACGTGCTGGCCATGCGGTCGATCCAGTCCTGGGGGAAATCCTCGAACAGAAAATCGAACTGACGAATGTTGTCGGCGACCAGGATCAAGCCCTTGTCCACCGAACGGTTCTTGATCGCCAACAGGCGATCCACCGCTTCTTCATTCCAAGGATCGCACCCCAGCCCCCAGACGGCTTCGGTTGGATAGGCAATCACCGCCCCGGCGCGAATCTCTCGTGCGGCTTGTTGCACACGCCAACTGTTGACCATGAAAAACTCTCCGCAAACAGGTTTCGCGCAGTTTACCGATCTTCAATGTAAAACCTAGCTCACGCGCGCAAACCAGCGGCCGTTTTCGCACACCGCGCGGCCATCCATCTCCAATTCGGTCAATGCCGCCAGGACTTTGGGTAACGCCCAGCCACTGCTGTCGGCCAGCCCTTCGCTGGTGTGCGGCGCGGCGTGCAATAGACGCAACAACGGGTTGTCCGGATTCGTTGCGGCTGTGGATACCGGCAGATGTTGCCAGCCGCGCAGGGCTTCGAGAATGTGCTCGATGGTTTCCACCAGCACGGCGCCGTCACGGATCAGTTGATGACAGCCCCGGGCGCCGGGGTGGTGGATCGAACCCGGAATGGCGTACACCTCGCGACCCTGTTCCGCCGCCAGCCGCGCGGTGATCAACGAACCGCTGGCCACGCTGGCCTCGACCACCAGCACGCCGAGGGACAAACCGCTGATGATCCGATTGCGTCTTGGGAAGTTGCTGGCCGTCGGCCCGGTGTCCAGAGGAAATTCCGAAACCACCGCACTGCCGGACGCAATCATCACGTCCGCCAACCGCCGATTGCGCTGTGGATAAAAGTTTTCCAGACCGGTACCGAGCACGCCGACCGTTTGCCCGCCGACGTCGACAGCAGCTTGATGCGCCGCCGCATCGATGCCCAGCGCCAGCCCACTGGTGATGACAAATCCGGCCCCGGCCAGACTGCGGGAAAACGCAGCGGCAGTGTCCATGCCCGGGCGGGAAGCGCGGCGACTGCCGATCACCGCCAGTTGCGGTTTTTCCAGAATCCGTGGGTCGCCAGCGACAAACAGCAGGGGCGGTGGATCGGGAATCTGCGCCAGCAAGGCCGGATAATCCGGGTGATCCCACATCAGCAAATGTTGATCCGGACGCTCTAGCCAGCGCAATGCATGGCTGGCGCCGTCCCGAACTTCAGGGCAGCGTCTGGCCTCGGCGCTGGTCGCCGGCAATCCTAACGAGCGCCAGGCGCTGGCCGGTGCGCTGATCGCCTTTGAGGCACAGCCGAAGGCTTCGAGCAGTTTGGTGAAACGCTTGGGACCGATTTCCGGCAAGCGGTGCAGGCGCAGGCGCGCTTCCAGTTCCGCCGGGGAAACCGACGCAGAGACAGGCATCATCATGGATCATCCTTGATCGTTATAAAGCCCGAACCTTTCGGAACAAGCTGTGGATAACTCTGTTGGTAACTTGTGAAGCCAGCTAAGGATTTCTCACTTTGTCCAGCACCGCCAGCGAGCGCGATGCGTTCAGCACGAGGCCGTAACTGAGTTTGTCGTAGGTGCGGAACACCATCAGCAGTCCAGCACGTTCATCCGGGATTTTCAGCGGCTGGCCGGTGATCCGGTCGCGCACGGTTTCCCCGGTTTTCATCACCACCAGCACGTTGCCCTCGGCCAGGCCGTCGCGTTTGCCCTTGTTCAGGGTCACCACGTCCATCGCGCCGATCTGTGTGACGCCGCGCGGCACATCGATGATCAGGCCGTTGATGTCGGTGGTGGGGGCGCTGGGCATGAAGTTCGAGTTGATCGAACGCTCTTCGCCGCTGAACAAGCGGTCGCCGAGACGCACTTCCTGGGTCGTGCGTTGCAGGGCGAGGGTGGCGACGTCTCCTTCAGTGGCGACGATTTCGCCGCCGCCGATGTCGTCGGCGTTGATCCCCAGAAACTCCTTGCTCTGCGGATCGGTGTAGACCTTACCCTGGCGGAAGATGCCGTAGACCGGCTGGTTCGGGTCGAAATGTCCACGGGCGAAGATCCGGTCGCCGGTGCCGCTGAGCACCCGTTCGGCATCGCCGGCGACGATGTAAGGCGCCTTGTCGAAGTCCTCGACCTTGTCGACGATGCGGTTGCTCAGCAGAAAGCTGTTGATGGATTTGAGCGGAATGCTCGGAATCGCCTCGGCCACCGGGCTGGTACGGATGCGTGGCGACAACTTGATGGTGCCGCGCGACTCGCCGCGATTGACGGTCAGGCGCGGCTGACCGTTGACGTAACTGAGCGTCAGTGTGTCGCCGGGGTAGATCAGGTTGGGGTTTTCGATCTGCGGATTGGCTCGCCACAGCTGCGGCCACTGCCAGGGTTCGCGCAAATATTTACCGGAGATGTCCCAGAGTGTATCCCCCGAAACCACCGTGTATTGCTGTGGAAAACCTTCCTTGAGTTGCACTTGCCCGTGCGCGGCGCCGGCCGAGGCCAGAAACAGCAGGGCGAGTAGTGATTTCCTCATGCGGTGAATCCCTTTATTATGTGCGTTCGCGTGAAACGCCAGAGCCCCCGTGGCTCGCTCCCTGCTCTATGCTGAAAATCAAGGAGCTACGTTTCACAACGGTAGCCTGCATCTTCGGACCCGCCAGGCCATCGCCCGACTTTACCTCACACGTGCAGCAATCAAGCTTATGGCCATTTTGAACATCCTCGAATTTCCGGACCCGCGTCTGCGCACTATCGCCAAACCTGTGGCTGTAGTGGACGACGAAGTGCGTCAGCTGGTCGATGACATGTTTGAAACAATGTATGAAGCGCCGGGCATCGGCCTTGCCGCGACCCAGGTCAACGTGCACAAACGTATCGTCGTGATGGACCTTTCCGAAGACCGCACCGAACCGCGGGTGTTCATCAACCCCGAGTTCGAATCGCTGACCGACGAAATGGAGCAATACCAGGAAGGCTGCCTCTCGGTGCCGGGTTTCTACGAAAACGTCGACCGCCCGCAGAAGGTCAAGATCAAGGCTCTGGACCGCGACGGCAAGCCTTACGAACTGATCGCCGAAGGCTTGCTCGCCGTGTGCATCCAGCACGAATGCGACCACCTCAACGGCAAGTTGTTCGTCGATTACCTGTCCACGCTCAAACGCGACCGGATCAAGAAGAAACTGGAAAAGCAGCACCGCCAGAACGCTTGATGCCCCTCTCCAAAGGCTTGCTGCGGCAAGCCTTTTTCTTTTTATGAGACTCCCCCATGACTGAGCCACTGCGCATCGTTTTTGCCGGCACCCCGGAATTCGCCGCCGAACACCTCAAGGCCCTGCTGGACAGCGCTTACGAGATCGTTGCGGTCTACACCCAACCGGATCGTCCGGCCGGTCGTGGGCAAAAACTGATGCCGAGCCCGGTCAAACAGCTCGCCCTGGAAAACAATATCCAGGTGTTGCAGCCGCCGACCCTGCGCAATGCTGACGCTCAGGCCGAGCTCGCTGCGCTGAAACCGGATTTGATGGTGGTGGTGGCCTACGGCCTGATTCTGCCGCAAGCGGTGCTGGATATTCCGCGCCTGGGTTGCATCAACAGTCACGCCTCGCTGCTGCCGCGCTGGCGCGGTGCGGCGCCGATCCAGCGCGCCGTGGAAGCGGGCGACGCCGAGAGCGGCGTGACCGTGATGCGCATGGAAGCCGGCCTCGATACCGGGCCGATGCTGCTTAAAGTCGTGACCCCGATCAGCGCCGACGACACCGGCGGCAGCCTCCATGACCGTCTCGCCGAAATGGGCCCACCTGCCGTGGTGCAGGCGATTGCCGGTCTGGCCGCTGGCACCCTGGAAGGCGAAGTGCAGAACGACGAACTCGCCACCTACGCGCACAAACTGAACAAGGACGAAGCACGCATCGACTGGAGCCGCCCGGCCGTTGAGCTGGAACGTCTGGTCCGCGCCTTCAATCCATGGCCGATCACCCACAGCACGCTCAACGGCGAAGCGCTGAAAGTGCTGGCGGCGACACTGGCCGAAGGCAAAGGCGCACCGGGCACGATTCTCGGCGCCAGCAAGGACGGCCTGCTCGTCGCCTGTGGCGAACAGGCGCTGTGCCTGACCCGTCTGCAATTGCCCGGCGGCAAGGCGCTGAACTTCAGCGATCTGTTCAACAGCCGTCGTGAGAAATTCGCCACCGGCACCGTGCTGGGTACAGCGGTGGGTGCGCAATGAACCCGCGTCTGGCCGCCGCCAAGGCACTCGCCGCTGTCCTCAGCGGCAAGGCTTCGCTCAACAGCTCCCTGCCGACGCAACTGGACAAGGTCGAAGATCGCGATCGCGGTTTCACCCAGGACCTGGCGTTCGGCACCGCCCGTTGGCAGCCACGTTTGTCGGCGCTGGCGGAAAAACTGCTGCAGAAGCCGTTCAAGGCAGCGGACGCCGATGTCGAGGCGCTGCTGCTGGTGGGTCTCTATCAACTGCTCTACACCCGCGTCCCGCCGCACGCCGCGATCGGCGAAACTGTCGGTTGCGCCGACAAGCTGAAAAAGCCGTGGGCCAAAGGCTTGCTCAACGCCGTGCTGCGCAATGCCCAGCGCGAACATGAGGCGATCTTCGCCGAACTGGAGCGCGATCCGGTGGTGCGCACCGCCCACCCGCGCTGGCTGCAAAAATCCCTGAAGGCCTTCTGGCCTGAGCAATGGGAAGCCATCTGCGAAGCCAACAACGCGCATCCGCCGATGATTCTGCGGGTCAACCGCCGTCATCACAGCCGTGACGCCTACCTGGGTCTGCTGACTGAAGCGGGTATCGCCGCGCAGCCGTGCACTTTCAGCCGCGACGGTATCGTGCTGGAGGCCGCCGCCGACGTGCGCAGCCTGCCGGGCTTCGCCGAAGGCTGGATCAGCGTGCAAGACGAAGCCGCACAACTGGCCGCCGACCTGCTCGACCTCGCACCGGGCCAACGGGTGCTGGACGCCTGCTGTGCACCGGGCGGCAAGACGTGCCACATCCTCGAAGCCGAACCGGCACTGGCCGGCGTGGTGGCGGTGGATCTGGAAGCCAAACGTCTGGTGCGAGTGAAGGAAAACCTTGAGCGTCTCGGCCTGAACGCCAAACTGATCGCCGCCGACGGTCGCGACACGGCAGCCTGGTGGGACGGCAAACCGTTCCAGCGCATCCTGCTCGACGCTCCATGCTCGGCAACCGGCGTGATCCGCCGCCATCCGGACATCAAGCTGACCCGCCAGGCCGACGACATCCCAGCCCTCGCGCAACTGCAAGGCGAGTTGCTCGACGCGATGTGGAAAACCCTCGAAGTGGGCGGCATCCTGCTCTACGCCACCTGCTCGACCTTGCCGACCGAAAATACCGAAGTCATCGGCGCGTTTCTTGAGCGCACGCCGGGCGCCCGGGAGCTGGATCTGGCTACCACCGCCGGAATCAAACAGCCTCATGGTCGCCAATTGCTGGCCCAACAGGGCGGGCATGACGGGTTCTATTACGCCAAGCTGATCAAGATCGCTGCCGCGCGCGGCTAAACGGATTCAATGGAGTGACTGGATGAAAATCATCATCCTCGGTGCGGGACAGGTCGGCGGTTCGCTGGCTGAACATCTGGCCAGCGAGGCCAACGACATCACGGTGGTCGACACTGACGGCGACCGCCTGCGCGATCTTGGCGACCGCCTCGACATCCGTACCGTGCAGGGCCGTGGCTCGTTGCCGAACATTCTGCGTCAGGCCGGTGCCGACGACGCCGACATGCTGGTGGCGGTGACCAACAGCGACGAAACCAACATGGTCGCCTGCCAGGTTGCTCACACCCTGTTCCACACCCCGACCAAGATTGCCCGGGTGCGCGAAGCGTCGTACCTCACCCGCGAGGAGCAACTGTTCCAGAACGAGGCGATTCCGGTCGACGTGCTGATCAGTCCCGAGCAGGTGGTGACCAACTACATCAAGCGTCTGATCCAGCACCCCGGCGCCTTGCAGGTGATCGATTTCGCCGAAGGCCAGGCGCAACTGGTCGCGGTGCGCGCCTACTACGGCGGGCCGCTGGTCGGTCAGCAACTGCGCCAGTTGCGCGAACACATGCCGAATGTGGAAACCCGAGTGGCCGCGATTTTCCGCCGCGACCGACCGATTCTTCCCCAGGGCGACACGGTGATCGAGGCAGACGACGAAGTCTTCTTCATCGCCGCCCGTGCGAACATTCGCGCAGTGATGAGCGAAATGCGCCGTCTCGACGAGAGCTACAAACGCATCGTCATCGCCGGCGGCGGGCAGATCGGCGAGCGCCTGGCCGAGGCCATCGAAAGCCGCTATCAGGTGAAGATCATCGAGATGAACCCGGCACGCTGCCGTTATCTCTCCGATACCCTCGACAGCACTGTGGTGCTGCAGGGCAGTGCGTCGGATCGCGACCTGCTGCTGGAAGAGAACATCGCCGACGCGGACATCTTCCTCGCGCTGACCAACGACGACGAAGCCAACATCATGTCGTCGCTGCTGGCCAAGCGCCTGGGCGCGAAGAAGGTGATGACGATCATCAACAACCCGGCCTACGTCGACCTGATCCAGGGCGGCGACATCGACATCGCCATCAGCCCGCAACTGGCGACTATCGGCACCTTGCTGGCCCACGTGCGGCGTGGCGATATCGTCAGCGTGCACTCATTGCGTCGGGGCGCGGCGGAAGCCATCGAAGCGGTGGCTCATGGCGATTCGAAGTCGAGCAAGGTCATCGGCAAGGCCATCGAAAACATCGCGCTGCCACCGGGAACCACCATCGGCGCGATCATCCGCGATGAAGAAGTGATCATTGCCCACGACGACACGGTGATCGCCGCCGGCGACCACGTGATCCTGTTCCTTGTGGATAAAAAGCATATTCGCGATGTGGAGAAGCTGTTCCACGTGGGCTTGAGTTTCTTCTGATCGACCGAGAGGCGAAACCGATGATCGAATCCCTGGAAAAAATGCTCGCCAAGGGTGTGGATAACTCATTGCTGCGCTTCGGCCTGGGCAAGGGTTATCTGGATCTGGGAGAAAACGCGAAGGCGGCCGAGCATTTCCAGCGGTGTGTCGGCTTCGATCCGAAGTATTCGGCAGCGTGGAAACTTTTGGGCAAGGCGCAACTGGCGCTGGGTGACCTGACGGCTGCGCGGCAGGCGTGGGAGCAGGGTCTGGAAGCGGCCCGGGCCCATGGTGACAAGCAGGCCGAGAAGGAAATGACGGTGTTTCTGAAGAAGCTCGATCGGCAGAAACCGTGACGGCTGTGGATAACCCTTATCGTCGGGTTATCCACAATTGCACATCGCCGATCAGTACCAGCGCGCCTCACCCGGCGGACGCTTCTTGAAGCGCTTCATGCTCCACATGTACTGGCTCGGGTAAGCCGCCACGTAACGCTCGACGACTTTACTCATCGCTGCGCAGGAGGTTTCGGTGTCGGTGCTGTACATCGCTTCCGGCGCCGCTTCCAGGATCACCTTGTAGCCGGAACCGTCCGGCAGACGCAGGGCATGCAGGAACACCCCGACGGCTTTGCCGCCGGCGAGCATGTTCGGCACGAACTTGCTGGTCAGGGCCTGGGTGGCGAAGAACGGCACGAAGATCCCGGCGGATTCGGCCGGCTCCGGGTCCGCGGGAATCCCCACCTGACCGCCCTTGCGCACTTCCTTGATGACACTGAGGATGCCTTCCTTGGTCGACGCGGCGACTTTGTTGCCCAGTTGCACCCGCTGCTTGCGCAGCAATTCATCCACAGCCTTGAGCTTCGGCGGCCGGTAGAAAATGATCGGTTTGCACTGACTGCAATAGAAGTGGTTGAGCACTTCCCAGTTGCCCAGGTGGCTGGTGATGCCGACCACGCCCTTGCCCGAGGCCAGCGCTTCTTTCAGCACCTCGAGGCCTTCGACTTCGCGCACCAGGTCAATGGAACGCTGGGCCGGCCAGATCCAGGCGCAGGCGCTTTCGGTCAGGGACTTGCCGATGTCTTTCAGGGTCTGGCCGACCAGACGCTCGCGTTCGGCCGGGTCCATCTGTGGAAAACATTTGGCGAGGTTGATCCGCACCACATCGCGGGAACGGTTGGGGGTTTTCCACATGATCCAGCCGATCGCCGAACCCACGGCCTGCACGGCCCGCCACGGAAGCAGGGCAAACAGCCGCAGAGCGCCAACCAGCATGGCGCCTTTAAACTTTTCCACAGGTCACTCCTGATCTTGTGCTGTGCGCGAGGCGGCCATTCTAACCGGCGTTGACCAGCTGCGCGTAGCGGTCGCAGTCCTGAGTGTGATCCATGACCATGCCCGAGGCCTGCATCAGCGCGTAGCAGATGGTCGGACCGACGAAGGTGAAACCGGCCTTTTTCAAGCCTTTGCTCATGGCCACGGCTTGCGGGGTGATGGCCGGGACTTCGCTGCGATCCTTGAAATGATTGATCACCGGGCGGTTATCCACAAACGACCAGAGAAACGCCACCGGATCCTCCAGCGCCAGCCACGACTGGGCATTACGCCGGGCGGCATTGAGCTTGAGGCGGTTGCGGATGATCCCCGGATCGAGCATCAATTCATCGATTTCCGCGTCGCTCATCTGCGCCACGCGCTGTACGTCGAAGCCGAACAACACCTCGCGATACCGCTCACGTTTACGCAGCACGGTGATCCACGACAGCCCGGCCTGGAACCCTTCGAGCAAAAGCAACTCGAACAAACCCTGCGCATCGCGTAGCGGCGTACCCCACTCCTGATCGTGGTAAGCCATGTACAGCGGATCTTCGTTGCACCAAAAGCAGCGTGGCATAAGGCTCCAGGGGGTGGAGGTGCGACTGAATCGGGTATACTCCCGCTCTTTAAATCGCAGCCCAAGAAACAGGTGAATTTCGTGAGCCAGCCTACGCCAGCCGTGCGTACCTTCCAAGACTTGATCCTCGCGCTCCAGCAATACTGGGCCGAGCAAGGTTGTGTGGTACTTCAGCCCTACGATATGGAAGTAGGCGCCGGCACTTTCCACACCGCGACATTCCTGCGCGCCATCGGCCCGGAAACCTGGAACGCCGCCTACGTGCAGCCAAGCCGCCGTCCGACTGACGGCCGTTACGGCGAAAACCCAAATCGTCTGCAGCACTACTACCAGTTCCAGGTAGTCCTGAAGCCGAACCCGGACAACTTCCAGGAGCTGTACCTGGGCTCCCTCAAGCATGTCGGCCTGGACCCGCTGGTCCACGACATCCGCTTCGTCGAAGACAACTGGGAATCGCCGACCCTCGGCGCCTGGGGTCTGGGCTGGGAAGTCTGGCTGAACGGCATGGAAGTGACCCAGTTCACTTACTTCCAGCAGGCGGGCGGCATCGAGTGCTACCCGGTGACCGGCGAGATCACCTACGGTCTGGAGCGTCTGGCCATGTACCTGCAGGGCGTGGACTCGGTCTACGACCTGGTCTGGGCTGACGGTCCGTTCGGCAAAGTGACCTACGGCGACGTGTTCCACCAGAACGAAGTGGAGCAGTCCACCTACAACTTCGAACACGCCAACGTCGACAAGCTGTTCGAGCTGTTCGACTTCTATGAAAGCGAAGCCAAGCGCCTGATCGAACTCGACCAGCCGCTGCCGTTGCCAAGCTACGAAATGGTCCTGAAGGCCTCGCACACCTTCAACCTGCTGGATGCGCGCCGGGCGATCTCGGTGACTGCGCGTCAGCAATACATTCTGCGCGTTCGCACCCTGGCGCGCTCCGTCGCCCAAGCCTACCTGCTGGCCCGCGCCAAGCTGGGCTTCCCGATGGCAACCCCGGACCTGCGTGACGAAGTACTGGCCAAGCTGGAGGCTGCACAATGAGTGCTCAAGATTTTCTGGTTGAACTGGGCACCGAAGAACTGCCACCCAAAGCCCTGAACACCCTGGCCGAAGCGTTCCTGGCCGGTATCGACAAGGGCCTGCAAGCTGCCGGCCTGAATTATGAGAGCAAAACCGTCTACGCCGCGCCGCGTCGTCTGGCTGTGCTGATCACCGCGCTGGCCACCCAGCAGCCGGATCGCAGCATCAACCTCGACGGCCCGCCACGTCAGGCTGCGTTCGATGCCGACGGCAACCCGACTCAAGCGGCACTGGGCTTCGCCAAGAAGTGCGGCGTCGAGCTGAGCGAAATCGACCAGAGCGGTCCGAAACTGCGCTACAGCCAGAACATCGCCGGCAAGCCGACCGCCAGCCTGCTGCCGACCATCGTCGAAGACTCGCTGAACGACCTGCCGATCCCGAAACGCATGCGCTGGGGTGCGCGCAAGGAAGAGTTCGTACGTCCGACCCAATGGCTGGTGATGCTGCTCGGCGACCAGATCATCGACTGCACGATTCTCGCGCAGAAGGCTGGCCGTGAATCCCGTGGCCACCGCTTCCACCACCCGCAAAGCGTGCGCATCGGTTCGCCGTCGAGCTACCTGGCCGACCTGCGTGCCGCCTACGTGCTGGCCGATGCCAACGAGCGTCGCGAAATCATCAGCAAACGCACCGAAGAACTGGCGACCCGTCAGGAAGGCACTGCGATCGTGCCGCCGGCGCTGCTCGACGAAGTGACCGCGCTGGTCGAGTGGCCAGTGCCGCTGGTGTGCTCGTTCGAGGAACGTTTCCTCGACGTGCCGCAGGAAGCACTGATCACCACCATGCAGGACAACCAGAAGTACTTCTGCCTGCTGGATGCCGACGGCAAGTTGCTGCCACGGTTCATCACCGTGGCCAACATCGAATCCAAAGACCCGCAGCAGATCATCGCCGGTAACGAGAAAGTGGTTCGCCCACGCCTCACCGACGCCGAGTTCTTCTTCAAGCAGGACAAGAAGCAGAAGCTCGAAGCCTTCAACGATCGCCTGCAGAACGTGGTGTTCCAGGAAAAACTCGGCAGCGTCTACGACAAGGCCGAGCGGGTGTCGAAACTGGCCGCGTACATCGCCGCACGCATCGGCGGCAACGCTTCGTGGGCTGCCCGCGCAGGCCTGCTGTCCAAGTGCGACCTGGCCACCGAAATGGTCGGCGAGTTCCCGGAGATGCAAGGTGTCGCCGGCTACTACTACGCGCTCAATGACGGCGAGCCGGAAGACGTCGCCCTGGCGCTGAACGAGCAATACATGCCACGCGGTGCCGGCGCTGAACTGCCAGCCACCCTGACCGGTGCGGCCGTGGCCATCGCCGACAAGCTCGACACCCTGGTCGGCATCTTCGGCATCGGCATGCTGCCGACCGGCAGCAAAGACCCGTATGCCCTGCGCCGTGCGGCACTGGGCGTGCTGCGGATCCTGATCGAGAAACAACTGGATCTGGACCTGAACGATGCCGTGGCGTTCGCCGTGAATGCGTTCGGTGCCAAGGTCAAGGCTGCCGGCCTGAACGACGCGGTGCTGGAGTTCATCTTCGACCGTCTGCGTGCGCGTTACGAAGACGAAGGCGTGGATGTCGCCACCTACCTGTCGGTACGTGCCCTGAAGCCGGGTTCGGCGCTGGACTTCGACCAACGTGTGCAAGCGGTGCAGGCCTTCCGCAAACTGCCGGAAGCGGCAGCGCTGGCGGCGGTGAACAAGCGTGTGTCGAACCTGCTGAGCAAGGTGGAAGGCTCGGTGCCGACCGAAGTCCAGGCCAAGTACTTCGACAACGCCAACGAGTTCTCGCTGTACTCGGCGATCCAGCAAGCGGACCAGGCTGTACAGCCAATGGCCGCGGCGCGTCAGTACAACGAATCGCTGGCACGCCTGGCCGCCCTGCGCGAGCCGGTGGACGCGTTCTTCGACGCGGTGATGGTCAATGCCGAAGACGCCAACGTACGAGCCAACCGTTACGCGCTGCTGGCGCGTCTGCGTGGCCTGTTCCTGGGCGTTGCCGACATTTCGCTGCTGGGTTGAGGGACTGCTGTTGAAACTGCTGATTCTCGATCGGGACGGAGTGATCAATTACGACTCCGACGCTTACATCAAGTCGGTGGAGGAGTGGATTCCGCTGCCCGGCTCGATCGAAGCGATTGCGCAGTTGAGCAAGGCCGGCTGGACGGTGGCGGTCGCCACCAACCAGTCGGGCATTGCTCGCGGCTACTACGACCTCGCCACCCTCGATGCCATGCACGCGCGCCTGCGCGAACTGGTGGCGGAGCAGGGCGGTGAAGTCGGGCTGATCGTGTATTGCCCGCATGGGCCGGACGAGGGTTGCGACTGCCGCAAGCCGAAACCGGGGATGTTGAGAACCATCGCGCAGCATTACGACGTCGCGCTGACGAATGTCTGGTTCGTCGGCGACAGCCTTGGTGACCTGGAGGCCGCCAAAGCCGTCGATTCACAGCCCGTTTTGGTAAAGACCGGGAAAGGCGAAAAGACTCAGGCCAAGACCTTGCCGGTGGGCACCCTGATTTTTGACGATCTCGCGGCGATTGCCGCAGAACTTATCCACAACTAGAGTGCTTCTGAAGTTCCTGACCAGGGATTGATCGGGAGTGCGCTTGAACAGTCGGGCATTGCCCGTAACGGTAAACGTCGCCATGTCGATACTGCAGGCCATCAGAATCTTCCTCTTTTACCTGCTGCTGGGCACCACCGCTCTGCTGTGGTGCAGCCTGAGCTTTTTTATCGCGCCCTTTCTGTCGTTCAAGGCGCGCTATCGTTTCATCAACGTGTACTGGTGCCGCTGCGCCTTGTGGTTGACCAAGGTGTTTCTCGGTATCCGTTACGAAGTCAAAGGCGCGGAAAACGTGCCTGACCGGCCGTGCGTGATTCAATCGAACCACCAGAGCACGTGGGAGACGTTTTTTCTCTCCGCTTATTTCTCGCCCTTGAGCCAGGTGCTCAAGCGCGAACTGCTGTACGTGCCGTTCTTCGGCTGGGCCATGGCCATGCTGCGGCCGATCGCGATTGACCGCGACAACCCGAAAGCCGCCCTCAAGCAGGTGGCGGCGAAAGGTGACGAGCTGCTCAAGGACGATGTCTGGGTGCTGATCTTCCCGGAAGGCACTCGCGTTCCCCACGGCACCATCGGCAAGTTCTCCCGCAGTGGCAGCGCATTGGCGGTGAATGCAGCGCTTCCGGTACTGCCGATTGCACACAATGCCGGCAAGTTCTGGCCGAAAATCGGCTGGGGCAAAAAGTCCGGTGTGATCACCGTGGTGATTGGTGAGCCTATGTACGCCGAGGGCAGTGGACCTCGCGCCATCGCCGATCTGAATGATCGGGTGCAGGCGTGGAACGAGAAGACACAACGGGAAATGGGCTCGCTGCCCCCGGCTCCTGAGGCACCGGCTGCGAACGATCAGATCGCTGTCTGAGATTTGTGGATAACCTGTGTACGGTTTGTTCGCAAAGCGCCGAATCATCAAACTAAGTGACTGATTTATTTATATATTTCCGAATCTGATAAAACACCGTAAAAGGTGCATAAGTTTTTTTCGGAAGTAAGGAAACCGGCTGATATAGCCGGTTTTTTTATGCCTGCTCTTCAGCGATCAGCGGCAGCTCCAGACGGAACGTCGTGCCTCGATCAACCACGCTCACGCATTCGATCCGGCCACCATGGTGATCGACCACGGCTTTGACCATCGACAACCCCAGGCCCACGCCGTCGATACCTTGTGCAGAAGAAAAGCGCCGGTACTGGCTGAACAGATCGGGCAGTTCCTCTGCAGCGATGCCTTTGCCTTGATCAATCAGTTCACAACGCAGCCAGTCGTCGTGGCAGCTGACACGCAGATCGACGGTTGAACCGGCCGGGCTGTACTTGATTGCATTTTCCAGCAGGTTGAACAGCGCGCGGGTCAGCAAGCCCTGATCGGCCATGATCAGGCGCTCGTGTGATTGTTCGTCCATGTCGCTCGAGAGCTCGATGAGCTTTTGCTGAGCGATCGGCAACGCCTGATCCAGCACGTCCATGACCAGCATCCCGAACAGGCTCGGTTGAAACTGATAGGCCTCGGACTCGGCCCGGGCCAACAGAACGAAGCCGTCGGTGAGTTCCAGCGCCCGACGTACCTGGCGCTCAATCTGTTCGAACAGCGGTGAATCCGTTCCCGTCTGATGCCGGTGTACCTCGAGCAGGGCAAGAATCGCCGAATGAGGAGCGCGCAGGTCGTGGGACAGAAAGCGCAACAGCACGCCACGCTGTTCCTCGGCGGCGCGTTCGGCGCTCAGGTCAGTGAGACTCAGCAGCCAGCCAATCGGTATGTCGCCATCCACTGGCAACAACGCGGCGCGTTCCAGACGCAGGCTACGTTCCTTGTGGTCACGAAACTCCAGCAGAGGCAGCTCGGATAGTGGCGGGCGCGGCTCTGTGGACAACTCCGGATAGCCCAGGCTCGCCAGTTGATCGAGCACATCCTCGCCCACCAGAGTGTGATCGAACAGGTTCCGGGCCTTGCGATTGCCCAACAGGACCTGTCCTCGAGGATCGCTGATCAGCGTTGCGACCGGCAGATATTCCAGCCCGTCGGCAATGAATCGGCGGGTATCGCGGGTTCGGCTCATGGCTTGCTCAAGCGCCATGATCTGCCCCTGCAAGCGGTCGGCGCTGGGAAACTGCGCCCGACGTCGTTCGGGAAAGACTTTCGGTTCACTGTCCAGCCGCGCCAACTCCCAGCCGAAGTAGGTGAGCACCACACTCAAGCGACGCCAGTTCCAGATCAGATAGCCGAACAGCATGCCCAGCGCCGCAGGCGTGGGTGACCACCAACGCCGCGTTTCAGCCAGGCCTGCACTGGTCAGCAGCACGCAGGCAATCCCGCCCAATGTCAGCCATAACGCCAGTCGCGGGCGCCACAGCAGCAACCCAAGTACGCACGCAACCATGGCTACCGAAAGTCCTGCGCCCATCAACGGCACCGGGTCATGCAAATTGATCTGCGCACGCCAGGAAAGCAGTGCAGTCAGCGGCAACAGCACTAGACTTATCCACACCCACTCGCGCACCAGTTGCCGGAACAACCGCTGAACCTGGCTGGGTACGCGGCTTTCGTGTCGGCGCTGGTTATTCATGGGAAACAGGGCAGGGCAGGTTGAATGGTTTCATAGGCGGCCGGTCTGAGGACGTAGACCCGAAGAATCATAGCGGCTCACTCCAAGGCGTGCCGCTTACTTTCACTGCATGGAGTGAGCCGATCCGGTCGGCACACCACCCGAGCGACAAGGAACCACCGCGTATGCGCGTTGCGATACTGGACGATGAACCCGCCGAACTGCGCCGGGTCGAGCAGACCCTGCAACAAATGGCCGAGGCCGGAGGACAGCCCTGGTCACTGCACAGCTTCGAAAGCGGTGAAGACCTGCTGCGTCAGTTGCGTCGAGAAACCTTCGACCTGCTGATCCTCGACTGGCAATTGCCCGACCTGACCGGCCTGGCGCTGCTGCGCTGGACCCGCGAACACATGGAAGCGCCGCCAGCGGCCATCATGCTGACCAGCCGCGATGGTGAGAGCGATATCGTCCAGGCCCTGAATGCCGGGGCCGACGATTACGTCAGCAAGCCGTTTCGGCCCAATGAATTGAAAGCCCGGGTTGCAGCGGTACTGCGTCGGCACAGCCTGCAACGTAACGCCGCGGCCGACGTCCTGCGTTTCAATGACCTGGTGTTCGACGACGCCGAGCTGACTGTCACCCGCGACGGGAAACCGATTGTCATGACCGAGCGCGAGTATCGACTCGCTCACTGCCTGTTCAGCAATCTTGGCCGACCGCTTTCACGGGATTACCTGTACGAACGATTCTGGCCCCACGAAGAAATGTCCACGTCGCGACCGCTGGACACGCATATCTATCGCCTGCGCAACAAGCTCGGGCTGACGGCGGATCGGGGTTGGCAGTTACTGACGATTTATGGGTATGGGTATCGTTTGGAGAGTGTGGCGGCAGGCGAGTGAATCGCAGGCAATAAAAAAGGCCAACGCTGGTGCGTTGGCCTTTTCGTTGGTGCTGACCAGGATCAGAAATCCAGGTTGGACACCGCCAGAGCGTTGCTCTCGATGAAGTCACGGCGAGGTTCGACCGCATCACCCATCAGGGTGTTGAAGATCTGGTCTGCGCCAATGGCGTCTTCGATGGTGACTTTCAGCATGCGGCGCACGCTTGGGTCCATGGTGGTTTCCCACAGCTGATCCGGGTTCATTTCGCCCAGACCTTTGTATCGCTGAATGGTGTGGCGCTTGGTGCTTTCGGCCATCAGCCAGTCCAGGGCTTCCTTGAACTCAGTGACCGCTTTTTTACGCTCGCCACGCTGGATGTATGCGCCTTCATCAAGAAGGGTGCTCAGTTGAGCGCCGAGGGTGACGACGGTCTTGTAGTCGTTGCTGCCGAAGAAGTCGCGGTTAAAGGTGACATAGTTCGACAGACCGTGGGAGATCAGTTCGACCTCTGGCAGCCAAACGCCACGTTCACGATCTTCACGCAGGCTGGCCTTGTAGACCAGGCCCGACTTCTCGACGGTGCGCAGACGGACTTCGTACTGGGCCAGCCAGTCCTGCATCTTCGCGTGGTCGCCGAGCATTTCCAGGCTGACGGCCGGCAGGTAGATGAAGTGCTCGGTCAGCTCCTGCGGGTACAGGCGCGACAGACGCTTGAGGGTCTTCATCACCATGCGGAAGTCGTTCACCAGACGTTCCAGCGCTTCGCCGGAAATGCCCGGGGCGTCTTCGTTCAGGTGCAGGCTCGCATCTTCCAGGGCCGACTGCGTCATGTACTCTTCCATGGCGTCGTCGTCTTTGATGTATTGCTCTTGCTTGCCTTTCTTGACCTTGTACAGCGGCGGCTGGGCGATGTAGATGTAGCCACGCTCGATCAGCTCAGGCAACTGACGGAAGAAGAAGGTCAGCAGCAGGGTACGGATGTGCGAACCGTCGACGTCAGCATCGGTCATGATGATGATGTTGTGATAGCGCAGCTTGTCGATGTTGTACTCTTCGCGACCGATACCGCAGCCCAGCGCGGTGATCAGGGTGCCCACTTCCTGGGACGAGATCATCTTGTCGAAACGGGCTTTCTCGACGTTGAGGATCTTGCCCTTCAGCGGCAGGATGGCCTGGGTCTTGCGGTTACGTCCCTGCTTGGCAGAGCCGCCCGCGGAGTCACCTTCCACGAGGTACAGTTCGGACAGCGCCGGGTCTTTTTCCTGGCAGTCAGCGAGCTTGCCCGGCAGGCCGGCGATGTCCAGCGCGCCTTTGCGGCGGGTCATCTCACGGGCCTTGCGCGCCGCTTCACGGGCACGGGCAGCGTCGATCATCTTGCCGACGACCAGTTTGGCTTCGTTCGGGTTTTCCAGCAGGAAGTCGGAGAAGTACTTGCCCATTTCCTGTTCGACCGCGGTCTTCACTTCGGAAGAAACCAGCTTGTCTTTGGTCTGGGAGCTGAACTTCGGATCCGGCACCTTCACCGAGATGATCGCGGTCAGGCCTTCACGGGCATCGTCACCGGTGGTGGCGACTTTGTGCTTCTTCGCCAGGCCTTCCTGCTCGATGTAGTTGTTCAGGTTACGCGTCAGTGCCGAGCGGAAGCCCACCAGGTGAGTGCCACCGTCGCGCTGCGGAATGTTGTTGGTGAAGCACAACAGGTTCTCGTTGAAGCTGTCGTTCCACTGCAGGGCGATTTCCACGCCGATGCCGTCTTCACGCTGGATGTTGAAGTGGAACACCTGGTTGACCGCAGTCTTGTTGGTGTTCAGGTATTCAACGAACGCACGCAGGCCGCCTTCGTACTTGAACAGTTCTTCCTTGCCGCTGCGCTCGTCCTTGAGGACGATGCCTACACCGGAGTTGAGGAAAGACAGTTCACGAATGCGCTTGGCCAGGATATCCCAGCTGAAGTGAATGTTCTTGAAGGTTTCGCTGGAAGCCTTGAAGTGAATCTGGGTGCCAGTGGTTTCGCTGTCGCCAACGATCGCCATCGGTGCCTGAGGCACGCCGTGGACGTAGGTCTGTTCCCAGATCTTGCCGCTGCGGCGCACGGTCAGGACCAGTTCTTCAGACAGCGCGTTCACGACCGAAACACCTACACCGTGCAGACCACCGGATACCTTGTAGGAGTTGTCGTCAAACTTACCGCCGGCGTGGAGGACGGTCATGATGACCTCGGCGGCGGAAACGCCTTCCTCTTTGTGCACGTCTACCGGGATGCCACGACCGTTGTCTTTAACGGTGATGGACTCATCCGGGTGGATGATGATGCTGATGTCGTCGCAGTGGCCGGCGAGGGCTTCGTCGATCGAGTTGTCGACCACCTCGAACACCATGTGGTGCAGACCGCTGCCATCGTCGGTGTCACCAATGTACATACCGGGACGTTTGCGCACGGCATCCAGGCCTTTCAGCACTTTAATGCTCGATGAGTCGTACGTATTTTCTTCGCTCAATGCCTTCACTCCCGATGGTCGTGGGTCTGGGTGATACGGCCCTGTTCCACGTGGAACAGAGCGACTGGCGTTTCCGTCTGCCAGCCTTCCCTCAGTAATTCGTGATCTACACAGGTGATAAAAACCTGGCAGCGTAAGTCTTCCAGCAAACGGCACAGCGCGCGACGGTGGCTCTCGTCCAGTTCGGACGGCAAGTCATCCACCAGATAAATACACTGGCCGCGTCGGGCCTGACTCACCAGATGCCCCTGGGCAATCCGCAATGCACAGACCACCAACTTCTGCTGCCCCCGGGACAAGATGTCCGCGGCGTTGTGTGCGCCCAATCTAAGACGCAAGTCAGCCCGTTGTGGCCCAGCCTGGGTATGACCCATCTGCTGGTCCCGTTGCACGGATCCGGCGAGTACAGCGCTCAATTCCCGGTCTTTGTCCCAGCCTCGGTAATAGCTGAGCGTCAAACCTTCGAGCTCAACCAGTTCGCTCAAGGTTTGTTCAAAGACTGGTTTCAAGGCTTTGATGTAAGCGCGGCGGTATTCATCGATTTCAGCGCTGGCCTGGCACAGTTCCCTGTCCCAAACCGCTTGCGAAACGGCGTCAAGTGTACCATGCCGCAGCCAGGAGTTTCTCTGGCGCAAGGCCTTCTGCAAACGCTGCCAGGTGGCCATGAACCGCGGTTCAACGTGGAACACGCCCCAGTCGAGGAACTGCCGGCGAATCTTCGGCGCCCCCTCCAGCAGGCGAAAGCTATCGGGGTTGATCAACTGCAGAGGCAGGATCTCCGCCAGTTGTGCCGCACTGCGTGCATTCTGACCGTCAATGCGAATCTGGAACTCGCCCTGACGATCGCGGGATATCCCCAATGCACTATGGCCACCCTCGGCAAGTTCAACCTGACCGAACACGGTGCAGGCGAGTTGCTCGTACTGGATGACCGGCAACAACCGCGTGCTACGAAACGAACGGGCAAGCCCCAGCAGGTGAATGGCTTCCAGAACACTGGTTTTGCCGCTGCCGTTGGCGCCGTAAAGAATGTTGATTCGGGGGGAGGGGGAGAAGGTCACCGGGTGCAGATTGCGCACCGCGGTGACCGAGACGCGACTTAGCGACATCCAGAATCAGCTGATTACAGACGCATCGGCATGACAACGTAAGCCGAATCGTCATTGTCGGACTCTTGCACCAGCGCACTGCTGTTGGAGTCGGACAGGATCAGACGAACCTGCTCGGTGGTCATCACGCCCAGCACGTCCAGCAGATAGCTGACGTTGAAGCCGATTTCCAGGGAGCCGCCGTTGTATTCCACGCCTACTTCTTCTTCCGCTTCTTCCTGCTCCGGGTTGTTGGCCTGGATCTTCAACTGACCGCTGGCCAGTTGCAGACGGATACCGCGGTACTTCTCGTTGGACAGAATCGCGGTACGGCTGAACGCTTCACGCAGCGCCTGACGATCGCCCAGTACCAGCTTGTCGCCACCTTTTGGCAGAACGCGCTCGTAGTCCGGGAACTTGCCGTCGACCAGTTTCGAGGTGAAGGTGAATTCGCCGGTGGTCGCACGGATGTGGTGCTGGCCCAGGACGATGCTGACGTTGCCGTCCGGCTCGGTGAGCAGACGTGCCAGTTCGAGAATACCTTTGCGCGGCACGATCACCTGGTGGCGATCCTGCTGGCCGATGTCGGCCTGCATCGAGCACATGGCCAGACGGTGACCGTCGGTAGCCACGGCACGGATCACACCGGTCGACACTTCCAGCAACATGCCGTTGAGGTAGTAACGCACGTCCTGCTGGGCCATGGCGAAACTGGTGCGTTCGATCAGGCGACGCAGCTTGCTCTGTTCCAGACTGGTAGTCAGCGACCCCGGGCCTTCTTCCACAGTCGGGAAGTCGTTGGCCGGCAGCGTCGAGAGGGTGAAGCGGCTACGGCCGGCTTTCACCACCAGCTTCTGCTCGTCGACCTTGATGTCGATCAGCGCATCGTTCGGCAGGCTCTTGCAGATGTCCATCAGCTTGCGCGCCGGCACGGTGATGGAACCTGTTTCAGCCGGCTCCTCGAGTTGCACGCGACCGACCAGCTCGACTTCCAGGTCGGTACCGGTCAGCGACAGTTGTTGGCCATCGACAACCAGCAGCACGTTGGACAGTACCGGCAAGGTCTGTCGGCGCTCGACGACGCCTGCGACCAGTTGCAGGGGTTTCAACAGGGCTTCGCGTTGAATGGTGAAATGCATGGTCTAGTCCCTTGCCTTAATAAGCTGCGCTGGTGTTCATCAAGTGGTCAGTGTACGCAGCAGGTTCTTGTAGTCCTCGCGGATGTCCGCGTCGGATTCCTTAAGTTCGTTGATCTTGCGGCAGGCGTGCAACACGGTCGTGTGGTCGCGGCCGCCAAACACATCGCCGATTTCCGGCAGGCTGTGGTTGGTCAGTTCCTTGGACAATGCCATGGCCACCTGACGCGGACGAGCGACCGAACGCGAGCGGCGTTTGGACAGCAAGTCGGAGATCTTGATCTTGTAGTACTCGGCGACTGTGCGCTGAATGTTATCCACAGAGACCAGTTTGTCCTGCAGCGCCAAGAGGTCTTTCAGGGATTCGCGAATCAACTCGATGGTGATGTCGCGGCCCATGAAGTGCGAGTGGGCGATCACGCGTTTCAGCGCGCCTTCCAGCTCACGGACGTTAGAGCGAATGCGCTGGGCAATGAAGAACGCCGCATCGTGTGGCAACTCGACTTTGGCCTGGTCGGCCTTCTTCATCAAGATCGCTACGCGGGTTTCCAGCTCCGGCGGCTCGACGGCAACCGTCAGGCCCCAGCCGAAGCGGGATTTGAGGCGCTCTTCAAGGCCTTCGATTTCTTTCGGGTAGCGGTCACTGGTGAGAATGACCTGCTGGCCACCTTCAAGCAGGGCGTTGAAGGTGTGGAAAAACTCTTCCTGGGAACGTTCCTTGCGGGCGAAGAACTGAATGTCGTCGATCAGCAGAGCGTCCACCGAACGGTAGAAACGCTTGAACTCGTTGATCGCGTTCAGTTGCAGCGCCTTGACCATGTCAGCCACGAAACGCTCGGAATGCAAGTACACGACCTTGGCATTCGGGTTCTTCTTTAATAGGTGGTTACCCACCGCGTGCATCAAGTGAGTCTTACCAAGACCTACGCCTCCATAAAGGAAGAGCGGGTTGTAGCCGTGCTTCGGGTTGTCTGCCACTTGCCAGGCCGCCGCACGAGCGAGCTGGTTGGATTTACCTTCGACGAAGTTTTCGAAGGTGAAGGTGCGGTTGAGGTAGCTGGTGTGCTTGAGCGCGCCTTCGACCTGCACGGTGCGCTGTTCGGCGCGAACCGGCGCCTGTTGCGAAGCGGCACCAGCCATCGGATCGAAGCTGTCACGGGACGGTTCTTCACTGATTTCTTCGGTTTTCTGCGTCGAACGCTTGGTCGGTGCAGGCGTATGGGCTGGCGCTGGTGCGCTGGCCGGCGCCGCGTTGGCCTGAGCCTGGGACACTTGCGCAGCAGCCAATGGCGCATTCGGTGCGGCACGCGGTGCCGAACTGCGTTTGCTGCCTATTAACAAGGAGAGCGACGGTGCCAGACCGTTGCCGTGCTCATCCAGCAGTTCAAGGACGCGCCCCAGGTACTTTTCGTTGACCCAGTCCAGAACAAAACGGTTCGGTGCGTAGACGCGCAACTCGTCGCCTTCGGCTTCGACCTGTAGTGGACGGATCCAGGTGTTGAATTGTTGGGCAGGCAGCTCTTCGCGCAAAAGCTCCACGCACTGCTGCCAAAGTTCCACTGACACGGATATCCCCTAAGTTGAAAGCCGGTGAGGCAAAAACAAGCGGCCATTGTAGCGGCCAGTCGTCCACTTATCCACATGCAGGTTGCCCGGTGGACATGATTTATCAATGCGTTAAACGAGAAAAAGGCGACCGACGGTGTGTGTATAAGCTCTGTGGATAACCCTATCTGAGCACACTGGACAACTGGGCGCGAAAGTCGGTGGATAACCAGCCTGTGGATAACAACCCTTTCCACACACAGGTTATCCGACAGCGCAGCACAGGCTGAACACGGTTTTCCACTGTAGTTGTCATTCTCTGTACATCGCTTGAAACAAGGCCTTGAGCAAGTTATCCACAGACAGTGGCGTTCCTAGCTTTTACAAGCTTTACAGAAAAGCTTTAAATAATTCCCTTCTTTATTTTTATCTTTGGCAAACCGGGTAATCAGGTCCCGGCAGCTCCGAAGATCTATTTATAAGGAAACGTTGGTTGGAAATTGACCTATTGGCTTGCTTTCTCTAGAATCCCCGGTCTCTTAAAACGGGGGCCATTCCGGCCCGTTGTGGACGAACCAGGTAACACGACATGAAACGTACTTTCCAACCAAGCACTATCAAACGCGCTCGTACCCACGGTTTCCGTGCTCGCATGGCTACCAAGAACGGTCGTGCCGTACTGTCGCGTCGTCGCGCCAAAGGCCGCGCACGTCTGGCAGTTTGATAATCCGGCACTGGAGGTGAGTCAGGACTTCAGTCGGGAAAAGCGTCTGCTTACTCCCCGGCATTTCAAGGCAGTCTTTGACTCCCCTACCGGCAAGGTTCCGGGGAAAAATCTCCTGCTCCTTGCGCGCAACAACGATCTCGATCACCCCCGTCTCGGGCTGGTTATCGGGAAAAAGAGCGTCAAGCTCTCCGTCGAGCGCAATCGCCTCAAACGTCTGATGCGCGAATCGTTTCGCCTGCACCAGGATTCACTGGTCGGCTGGGACATTGTTATCGTCGCGCGCAAAGGTTTGGGTGACGTAGAAAACCCCGAATTGATTCAGCATTTCGGCAAACTCTGGAAGCGTCTGGCACGCAACAAGCCGGTACCAGCAGTCAAAACCGAAACTGTAGGGGTAGACAGTCCAGATGCGTAAACTGGCACTCGTTCCGATCCAGTTTTATCGCTATGCCATTAGTCCCCTGATGGCCAGTCACTGTCGTTTCTACCCCAGTTGTTCTTGCTACGCGTATGAAGCCATCGAAAATCATGGCCTTCTGCGCGGTGGCTGGCTGACCTTTCGTCGTTTAGGTCGCTGTCATCCGTGGAATTCCGGTGGTTATGACCCGGTTCCACCTATCCCTACCTCCCGTTCTTCTTCGATGGCCGAGTAATCATGGATATCAAACGCACGATCCTGATCGTCGCCCTGGCAATCGTGTCCTACGTCATGGTCCTTAAATGGAACCAGGACTACGGCCAGGCTGCCCTGCCGACTCAGAATGTTGCTTCCAGTACGACTACATCCGGTTTGCCGGACACCGCCACTGGCAATAACGCCCCCGCCAGTGACGATATTCCGCGTGCCGCAAGCGATACCAGCGCACCTGCCGAAACGCCGGTCGCCGCCAGCAAGGATCTGATCCAGATCAAGACCGACGTGCTCGATCTGTCGATCGATCCACAAGGTGGTGATGTTGCTCAGTTGACCTTGCCGCTGTATCCACGTCGTCAGGATCGTCCGGACGTTCCGTTCCAGCTGTTCGACAACGGTGGCGAACGTACCTATCTGGCACAGAGCGGTCTGATTGGCACCAACGGTCCGGATGCAAACCCGGCCGGTCGCCCGATCTACTCTTCGGAGAAGAAGACTTATCAACTGGCTGACGGTCAGGACCAACTGGTCGTCGACCTGAAATTCAGCAAGGACGGCGTCAATTACATCAAGCGTTTCACTCTGAAACGTGGCCTGTATGACGTGACCGTGACCTATCTGATCGACAACCAGAGCGCTCAGCCTTGGTCCGGTTCGATGTTCGCCCAGCTGAAACGCGACGCCAGCGCCGATCCTTCTTCCACGACTGCTACCGGTACCGCGACCTACCTGGGCGCCGCCCTGTGGACAAGTTCCGAGCCATACAAGAAAGTGTCCATGAAGGACATGGACAAGGCTCAGCTCAAGGAAACCGTCACCGGTGGCTGGGTAGCCTGGCTGCAACACTACTTCGTGACTGCATGGGTTGCTCCGAAGGGCGAAAACAACATCGTCCAGACCCGTAAAGACAGCAAAGGCAACTACATCATCGGTTACACCGGTCCTTCGCTGACCGCTGCACCGGGTGCGAAAGTCGAAACCAGCGCTGTTCTGTACGCCGGTCCGAAAAGCCAGGCGGTGCTGAAAGAGTTGTCCCCTGGTCTGGAATTGACCGTCGACTACGGCATTCTGTGGTTCATTGCCCAGCCAATCTTCTGGCTGCTGCAACATATCCACAGCATCGTCGGCAACTGGGGCTGGTCGATCATCTTCCTGACCATGCTGATCAAAGGGATCTTCTTCCCTCTGTCGGCCGCCAGCTACAAGTCGATGGCCCGCATGCGCGCCGTGGCTCCGAAACTGGCTGCACTGAAAGAGCAACATGGCGATGACCGGCAGAAAATGTCGCAAGCCATGATGGAGCTGTACAAGAAAGAGAAGATCAATCCGCTGGGCGGCTGCTTGCCGATCCTGGTGCAGATGCCGGTTTTCCTTTCCCTGTACTGGGTTCTGCTGGAAAGCGTGGAAATGCGCCAGGCGCCGTTCATGCTGTGGATTACCGACCTGTCGATCAAGGATCCGTTCTTCATCCTGCCGATCATCATGGGCGCGACCATGTTCATCCAGCAGCGTCTGAACCCTACACCTCCGGATCCGATGCAGGCCAAGGTGATGAAAATGATGCCAATCATCTTCACCTTCTTCTTCCTGTGGTTCCCGGCAGGTCTGGTGCTGTACTGGGTTGTGAACAACTGCCTGTCGATTGCCCAACAGTGGTACATCACGCGTAAGATCGAAGCGGCGACGAAAAAAGCCGAGGCGTAACTTACTCTGTGGATAACACCACTCAAAACGCCCCCTAGTGGGGCGTTTTGCTATCTGCCATTTTTGTTCTGGATACCGGTTTATGAGCGCACCTCGTGAAACCATCGCAGCTGTCGCCACCGCCCAGGGCCGTGGCGGCGTGGGCATCGTTCGAATTTCCGGGCCGCTGGCCAGTGTTGCGGCCAAAGCCATCAGCGGCCGCGAGCTGAAACCGCGGTTTGCCCACTACGGCCCGTTCTTCAGTGACAATCAACAGGTGCTGGATGAAGGCCTGGCGCTGTATTTCCCCGGGCCGAACTCGTTCACTGGCGAAGACGTACTGGAACTGCAGGGCCACGGTGGTCCGATCGTCCTCGACATGTTGCTCAAGCGTTGTCTGGAATTGGGCTGCCGTCTCGCGCGGCCCGGTGAGTTCAGCGAAAGAGCATTCCTTAATGACAAACTCGACCTGGCCCAGGCCGAGGCCATTGCCGACCTGATCGAAGCCAGTTCTGCACAGGCCGCGAGAAACGCTCTGCGTTCGTTGCAAGGTGCATTTTCCCAACGTGTGCATAACCTCACCGAACAGCTGATCGGTTTGCGGATTTATGTCGAGGCCGCCATCGACTTCCCGGAAGAAGAAATCGACTTCCTCGCCGATGGCCATGTCCTGAGCATGCTCGACAAGGTTCGTAACGAGTTATCCACCGTATTGCGCGAAGCCGGGCAGGGTGCGTTGCTGCGTGACGGCATGACCGTGGTGATTGCCGGTCGTCCGAATGCCGGCAAATCCAGTCTGCTGAATGCACTGGCCGGCCGTGAAGCCGCGATCGTGACCGAAATCGCCGGTACCACTCGGGATATCCTGCGTGAACATATCCACATCGATGGCATGCCGCTGCATGTCGTGGATACCGCAGGTCTGCGTGATACCGATGATCATGTGGAAAAGATCGGCGTTGAACGAGCGTTGAAAGCCATCGGCGAGGCTGATCGAGTACTGCTGGTCGTCGATGCCACGGCGCCTGAGGCCGCTGATCCGTTCGCCCTGTGGCCGGAATTCCTCGAAACCCGACCGGATCCGGCGAAGGTTACATTGATCCGTAACAAGGCCGATCTCACGGGTGAGCCCATTGCCTTGGAAGTCAGTGACGATGGCCATGTGACGATCAGCCTGAGCGCCAAATCTGCGGGAGAGGGTCTGGATCTGCTGCGTGATCACCTCAAGGCTTGCATGGGCTACGAACAAACATCGGAAAGCAGCTTCAGCGCACGCCGCCGGCACCTGGAAGCCCTGCGTCATGCCAGTGATGCCCTGGAACATGGACGTGCCCAACTGACGTTGGCGGGTGCTGGTGAGCTGCTGGCCGAAAACCTGCGTCAGGCCCAACAGTCTCTTGGGGAAATCACCGGCGCCTTCAGTTCAGATGATTTGCTGGGACGAATCTTTTCCAGCTTCTGCATCGGTAAATAACCCTTCCGTTGTCCACAGACAGGTCCGTTCGCGACCTGTCTGTTCTCCCTCCCTCGTATTTCCTTCCTCCAGTGCCGGACAGATTTCTATTCCTGAGTAGATTTTCCGTGTCCGCAATTCCTTCATTCATCCGATTTCTGTGGATTAAGCCCTGTGAATAACTGCCGCTAAGGGCAGTTGATAACAGGGCCTGAAAACTGAACATAACTGCCGCTGTGGATAACCATCTCATTCATCCACAGGCTTACACCGGTTATCCAAGGGCCTCATGGTCACATGGACACAGGGTTTTGAATCTCTGTACACGTTGAAAATAAAGGTCTGTAGAAATCTATCCACAGAAAGCATGGGCAGTAAGAATAAGCTTTAAAACAAAGGTTTTATAAATTTCTCTCTTTTTTATTCTTTTAATCGCGAGTTATCCACAGCTGGTTAAATTTTGTGCAAAGGGTTCTTTAGGAAGGGCGAAGTCCCTATACTTGCCGACCAGGTCCAGAAACCTGATCTCAAACTATTCCTGAATGACCTACTTAAGCAGGCACGAGGTGCGTGGTGGATTTCCCTTCCCGTTTTGAAGTGATCGTCATCGGCGGCGGTCATGCCGGTACCGAGGCAGCACTGGCCTCAGCACGTATGGGTGCAAAAACCCTTTTGCTGACGCACAACGTGGAAACCCTCGGTGCCATGAGCTGCAACCCGGCCATCGGCGGCATTGGCAAAAGCCATCTGGTCAAGGAAATCGATGCCCTCGGCGGCGCGATGGCCATGGCCACCGATCTGGGCGGTATCCAGTTTCGCGTATTGAACAGCCGCAAAGGCCCGGCCGTACGTGCAACCCGTGCGCAAGCCGACCGTATTCTTTACAAGGCCGCTGTCCGCGAAATTCTGGAAAACCAGCCGAACCTGTGGATATTTCAACAAGCCGCTGACGACCTGATCGTCGAGCAGGAACAAGTACGCGGTGTTGTCACCCAAATGGGTCTGCGTTTCTTCGCGGATTCCGTGGTGTTGACCACCGGTACGTTCCTGGGCGGACTTATCCACATCGGTTTGCAGAATTTTTCCGGCGGTCGTGCCGGAGATCCACCGTCGATCGCCCTGGCGCATCGTCTGCGCGAACTGCCGCTGCGCGTAGGTCGCCTGAAAACCGGTACGCCACCGCGTATCGACGGCAAGTCTGTGGATTTCTCGGTGATGACCGAGCAACCAGGCGATACGCCGATCCCGGTGATGTCGTTCATGGGCAACAAGGAACAGCATCCACGGCAAGTCAGTTGCTGGATCACCCACACCAACGCGCGCACCCACGAAATCATTGCCGCGAACCTCGACCGTTCGCCGATGTATTCCGCTGCAGGCGAAATCGAAGGCATCGGCCCGCGTTATTGCCCGTCGATCGAAGACAAGATCCACCGCTTTGCCGACAAGGAAAGCCATCAGGTGTTCATCGAGCCGGAAGGCCTGACCACCCATGAGTTGTATCCGAACGGGATATCCACAAGCCTGCCGTTCGACGTGCAATTGCAGATCGTGCAATCGATCCGCGGCATGGAAAACGCACACATCGTGCGTCCGGGTTATGCGATCGAGTACGACTACTTCGATCCGCGCGACCTGAAGTACAGCCTGGAAACCAAAGTCATCGGCGGTCTGTTCTTCGCTGGCCAGATCAACGGCACCACCGGTTACGAAGAAGCCGGTGCTCAGGGGTTGCTGGCTGGCGCGAACGCTGCACTGCGTGCGAAAGGCAAAGAAGCCTGGTGCCCGCGTCGCGATGAAGCGTACATCGGGGTATTGGTCGACGACCTGATCACCCTCGGTACCCAAGAGCCGTACCGCATGTTCACTTCCCGCGCCGAGTACCGCCTGATCCTGCGTGAGGACAATGCGGACCTGCGTCTGACCGAAAAAGGTCGCGAACTGGGTCTGGTCGATGATGCGCGCTGGGCGGCGTTCTGCAAGAAACGTGAAAGCATCGAACTCGAAGAGCAGCGCCTGAAAAGCACCTGGGTTCGCCCGGGCACTCAGCAGGGCGATGCGATTGCCGAGAAGTTCGGCACGCCGCTGACTCACGAATACAACTTGCTCAATCTCTTGAGCCGTCCGGAAATCGACTACGCTGGTCTGGTCGAAGTGACCGGACTTGGCGCCGAAGATCCACAGGTGGCCGAACAGGTCGAGATCAAGACCAAATACGCCGGTTACATCGACCGTCAACAGGACGAAATCGCCCGTCTGCGCGCCAGCGAAGACACGAAACTGCCTGTGGATATCGATTACACCAACATTTCCGGTCTCTCCAAGGAGATCCAGAGCAAGCTGGGCGCCACGCGTCCCGAGACGCTTGGCCAGGCTTCGCGGATCCCCGGCGTGACCCCGGCAGCGATTTCGCTGTTGATGATTCACTTGAAAAAACGCGGCGCGGGCCGTCAGTTGGAGCAAAGCGCTTGAGTTCTAAGGTCACCTCGCAACACGCCGAAGAGTTATCCACAGGAGCCCGCACGCTCGGTGTCAATCTCACTGAAACCCAGCACGAATTGCTGCTGGGTTATCTGGCCCTGTTGATCAAATGGAACCAGGCCTACAACCTGACCGCCGTTCGCGATCCGGACGAAATGGTGTCCCGTCACTTGCTCGATAGCCTCAGCGTGATGTCGTTCATCGAAAACGGCCGCTGGCTGGATGTCGGCAGCGGCGGCGGCATGCCAGGGATCCCTCTGGCGATCCTGTATCCGGACTCGCAAGTGACCTGCCTGGACAGCAACGGCAAGAAAACCCGCTTCCTGACCCAGGTCAAACTCGAACTCAAACTGGATAACCTGCAAGTTATCCACAGTCGCGTCGAAGCGTTTCAGCCTGCACAGCCGTTCAACGGGATCATTTCCCGGGCGTTCAGCAGCATGGAGAACTTCACCAACTGGACTCGCCACCTCGGCGACGCCGATACGCGCTGGCTGGCAATGAAGGGCGTTCATCCGGCCGATGAGCTGGTAGCATTGCCGGCAGACTTCAAACTCGATAGCGAACACGCCCTGGCCGTACCCGGTTGCCAAGGCCAACGCCATCTGCTGATACTGCGCCGCACGGCATGATTGGGAACACAAGCAAGAATGGCTAAGGTATTCGCGATAGCGAACCAGAAGGGTGGTGTGGGCAAGACCACCACCTGTATCAACCTCGCAGCATCCCTGGTCGCGACCAAGCGCCGGGTGCTGTTGATCGATCTTGATCCACAGGGCAACGCCACCATGGGTAGCGGTGTGGATAAACATGGCCTGGAAAACTCGGTCTACGACCTCCTGATCGGCGAATGCGATCTGGCCCAGGCCATGCATTATTCGGAACACGGCGGTTATCAACTGCTCCCGGCCAACCGCGACCTGACGGCGGCCGAAGTGGTGTTGCTGGAAATGCAGATGAAGGAAAGCCGTCTGCGCAGCGCGCTGGCGCCGATTCGTGAAAACTACGATTACATCCTGATCGACTGCCCGCCGTCGCTGTCGATGCTCACACTGAACGCACTCGTCGCCGCTGACGGGGTCATTATCCCCATGCAGTGCGAGTACTTTGCGCTCGAAGGTCTGAGCGACCTTGTGGATAACATCAAGCGCATCGCCGAACTGCTGAACCCGAACCTGAAAGTCGAAGGCCTGCTGCGGACCATGTACGACCCGCGCCTGAGTCTGATGAACGACGTCTCGGCCCAGCTCAAGGAACACTTTGGCGATCAGCTGTACGACACGGTGATCCCGCGCAACATCCGTCTGGCTGAAGCCCCGAGCTACGGCATGCCGGCGCTGGCCTACGACAAGCAATCGCGTGGCGCGCTGGCCTATCTGGCCCTGGCGGGCGAGATGGTTCGCCGTCAGCGCAAAAATTCACGCATCGCCGCCGCTCAGCCAACTTAAGGAATCCCCATGGCCGTCAAGAAACGAGGTCTCGGACGAGGACTGGATGCACTGCTGAGCGGTCCGACTGTCAGCTCGCTGGAAGAACAAGCGGCGCAGGCCGACAGCCGTGAGTTGCAGCACCTGCCGCTGGACCTGCTGCAGCGCGGCAAGTATCAGCCACGCCGGGACATGGATCCGCAGGCGCTGGAAGAGCTGGCGCAGTCGATCAAGGCCCAGGGCGTAATGCAGCCGATCGTGGTTCGCCCGATTGGTGGTGGTCGTTTTGAAATCATTGCCGGCGAACGTCGCTGGCGCGCCAGTCAGCAGGCCGGCCAGGAAACCATTCCTGCGATGGTCCGCGACGTGCCGGATGAAACGGCGATCGCCATTGCGCTGATCGAGAACATCCAGCGCGAAGACCTGAACCCGATTGAAGAAGCGGTGGCCCTGCAGCGCCTGCAGCAGGAATTCCAGCTTACTCAACAACAGGTTGCCGAGGCTGTGGGTAAGTCCCGCGTCACCGTGGCCAACCTGTTGCGCCTGATTGCGCTGCCGGAAGTGATCAAGACCATGTTGTCCCACGGCGACCTGGAGATGGGTCATGCCCGTGCATTGCTCGGTCTGCCGGACAATCAGCAGGTGGAAGGGGCGCGACATGTTGTCGCACGCGGTCTCACCGTGCGCCAAACTGAGGCACTGGTTCGCCAATGGTTGAGTGGCAAACCGGAGCCGGTAGAGCCTGCCAAACCTGACCCGGATATCGCCCGCCTCGAACAGCGTCTGGCCGAGCGCCTAGGCTCTGCGGTGCAGATCCGCCACGGCAAGAAGGGAAAGGGTCAGTTGGTGATCGGTTACAACTCCCTCGACGAGCTTCAAGGTGTGCTCGCACACATCCGCTGAAACAATTCCTCTTGTAGCGCGCAGTCGGAAATCACTACCTGACAGTTGAATAGGGGCAGAACCGCCCCTATACTCTGCGCGCATTTTGTCGGCACAAATTATGCCAAGTTATTGAATTTCGGCAGCCGACCATTGGAGAGCAATAGTGATGGAAACCCGCAAGCCAAACCGCCTGCCGTTCCATCGCCTGGCGGTTTTTCCGGTGTTGATGGCTCAATTTGTCATTTTGCTCATTGGCGCTTTGGCGCTCTGGCAATGGCACGGAGTCGTTGCCGGATACTCGGGACTTTGCGGAGGCCTGATAGCCTTGCTGCCCAATGTTTATTTCGCTCACAAGGCATTTCGGTTTTCCGGCGCCCGAGCAGCCCAGTCCATCGTCCGGTCTTTCTATGCCGGCGAGGCAGGCAAACTGATTTTGACGGCAGTGCTGTTTGCACTGGTGTTTGCAGGTGTGAAGCCACTGGCGCCGATCGCTGTATTCGGCGCCTTCGTGCTGACTCAGTCGGTCAGCTGGTTCGCTCCCCTGCTGATGAGAACAAGACTTTCGAGACCTTAGGGCGTTTGAGGCAACCATGGCAGAAACAACCGCTTCGGGCTATATCCAGCACCACTTGCAGAACCTGACCTTCGGTCAGCTACCCAACGGCGGCTGGGGCTTTGCCCACACCGCAGCAGAAGCCAAGGAAATGGGCTTCTGGGCTTTCCACGTCGATACTCTCGGCTGGTCGGTCGCGCTGGGTCTGATCTTCGTTCTTCTTTTCCGCATGGCGGCCAAGAAGGCGACTTCCGGTCAGCCGGGTGCACTGCAGAACTTCGTTGAAGTCCTGGTCGAATTCGTCGATGGCAGCGTGAAAGACAGCTTCCATGGCCGTAGCCCGGTGATCGCACCGCTGGCACTGACCATCTTCGTCTGGGTGTTTCTGATGAACGCCGTCGATCTGGTACCGGTCGACTGGATTCCTCAGCTGGCCATCCTGATCTCCGGCGATCACCACATCCCGTTCCGCGCCGTGTCGACTACCGACCCGAACGCGACCCTGGGCATGGCGTTCTCGGTTTTCGCACTGATCATTTTCTATAGCATCAAGGTCAAGGGCCTCGGCGGCTTCATCGGCGAGCTGACCCTGCACCCGTTCGGCAGCAAGAACATCTTCGTTCAGGCTCTGCTGATCCCGGTGAACTTCCTGCTGGAATTCGTGACCCTGATCGCCAAACCGATCTCTCTGGCTCTGCGTCTGTTCGGCAACATGTATGCCGGCGAGCTGGTGTTCATCCTGATCGCTGTGATGTTCGGCAGCGGCCTGCTCTGGCTGAGCGGCCTGGGTGTTGTCCTGCAGTGGGCGTGGGCTGTGTTCCACATCCTGATCATCACCCTGCAGGCGTTCATCTTCATGATGCTGACCATCGTTTACCTGTCGATGGCGCACGAAGAAAACCATTAAGACCAGTCTCGACTAGTCTGATGTCCTTCCCGGTCAAACGGGAAGGGGCTCCTCACGGGGCACCATGAAACGATTTGTTTTACCGCTTTAATCTAAAAAACCTAAACCATACGACGTAAAAGTCGGGAGGAAAGATGGAAACTGTAGTTGGTCTAACCGCTATCGCTGTTGCACTGTTGATCGGCCTGGGCGCACTGGGTACCGCAATTGGTTTCGGCCTGCTGGGCGGCAAGTTCCTGGAAGGCGCAGCGCGTCAGCCAGAAATGGTTCCAATGCTGCAAGTTAAAATGTTCATCGTTGCCGGTCTGCTCGACGCCGTAACCATGATCGGTGTTGGTATCGCTCTGTTCTTCACCTTTGCGAACCCGTTCGTTGGTCAGATCGCTGGCTAATCATTCGGATCTCCGAGTGATTTGGTGTGATGGACAACGTAACTGCGAGGTGTTGGCGTGAACATTAATGCGACCCTGATTGGCCAGTCCGTTGCGTTCCTGATTTTTGTACTGTTCTGCATGAAGTTCGTATGGCCTCCGGTCATCGCAGCTCTGCACGAACGTCAAAAGAAGATCGCTGATGGTCTGGACGCTGCCAGCCGTGCAGCTCGCGACCTGGAGTTGGCCCAAGAAAAAGCGGGTCAGCAACTGCGCGAAGCGAAAGCTCAGGCAGCTGAAATCATCGAGCAAGCCAAGAAACGCGGTAACCAGATTGTCGAAGAGGCCGTTGAAAAGGCCCGCATCGACGCTGACCGTGTGAAGGTTCAGGCTCAAGCCGAGATCGAACAGGAACTGAACAGCGTCAAAGACAAGCTGCGCGCCCAAGTGGGCTTGCTGGCTGTCGGCGGCGCCGAGAAGATCCTGGGTGCCACAATCGATCAAAACGCGCACGCAGAGCTGGTTAACCAACTGGCTGCTGAAATCTAAGCGAGGGCGATCATGGCAGAACTGACCACGTTGGCCCGACCTTACGCTAAGGCGGCCTTCGAGCACGCTCAGGCCCACCAGCAACTGGCCAATTGGTCAGCCATGCTCGGCCTGGCAGCAGCGGTGTCGCAAGACGACACCATGCAGCGCGTGCTCAAGGCCCCGCGACTGACGAGCGCAGAAAAGGCCGCCACGTTCATTGACGTGTGCGGCGACAAGTTTGATGCCAAGGCACAGAACTTCATCAATGTCGTTGCCGAAAACGACCGTCTCCCGCTTCTGCCGGAGATCGCCGCTCTGTTTGACCTGTACAAGGCCGAGCAAGAGAAATCGGTAGACGTTGAAGTGACCAGTGCTTTTGCATTGAACCAAGAACAGCAAGACAAACTCGCCAAGGTTCTCAGTGCACGACTCAACCGGGAAGTGCGCCTGCAAGTCGAGGAAGACAGCTCCCTTATCGGGGGGGTGGTCATCCGCGCCGGCGACCTGGTTATCGATGGCTCGATTCGCGGCAAAATCGCGAAACTTGCCGAAGCATTGAAATCTTGAGTTTGAAGGGGCAGCAGAGCAATGCAGCAACTCAATCCTTCCGAAATAAGTGAAATTATCAAGGGCCGCATCGAAAAGCTCGATGTGACCTCCCAAGCCCGTAACGAAGGCACTGTCGTCAGCGTATCTGACGGTATCGTGCGGATTCACGGTCTGGCCGACGTCATGTACGGCGAGATGATCGAGTTTCCGGGCGGCGTCTACGGTATGGCCCTCAACCTGGAGCAAGACTCCGTAGGTGCCGTTGTACTGGGCGCATACACGACTCTGGCTGAAGGCATGAGCGCCAAGTGCACCGGCCGCATCCTCGAAGTTCCGGTTGGTAAGGAACTGCTGGGTCGCGTTGTCGACGCACTGGGTAACCCTGTTGACGGCAAAGGTCCACTGGGCAACACCGAGACCGACGCGGTCGAGAAAGTTGCTCCGGGCGTGATCTGGCGTAAGTCGGTAGACCAGCCTGTACAGACTGGCTACAAGGCTGTCGATGCCATGATCCCTGTCGGCCGTGGCCAGCGTGAGCTGATCATCGGTGACCGTCAGATCGGTAAAACCGCTCTGGCGATCGACGCGATCATCAACCAGAAAGACAGCGGCATTTTCTGCGTCTACGTGGCAATCGGTCAGAAGCAATCGACCATCGCCAACGTGGTTCGCAAGCTGGAAGAAAACGGTGCACTGGCTAACACCATCATCGTTGCAGCGAGCGCTTCGGAATCTGCAGCACTGCAATTCCTGGCTCCGTACTCCGGTTGCACCATGGGTGAATTCTTCCGCGACCGCGGTGAAGACGCGCTGATCGTTTATGACGATCTGTCCAAGCAAGCAGTGGCTTACCGCCAGATTTCCCTGCTGCTGCGCCGTCCACCAGGCCGTGAAGCTTACCCAGGCGACGTGTTCTATCTCCACTCCCGTCTGCTGGAGCGCGCATCCCGCGTTTCCGAAGAGTACGTAGAGAAGTTCACCAACGGCGCAGTGACCGGCAAAACCGGTTCCCTGACCGCACTGCCGATCATCGAAACCCAGGCTGGCGACGTTTCCGCGTTCGTTCCGACCAACGTGATTTCCATCACCGACGGTCAGATCTTTCTGGAATCGGCCATGTTCAACTCGGGCATCCGCCCTGCAGTGAACGCCGGTGTTTCGGTATCCCGTGTGGGTGGTGCCGCTCAGACTAAGATCATCAAGAAGCTGTCCGGTGGTATCCGTACCGCTCTGGCTCAGTACCGTGAACTGGCGGCATTCGCCCAGTTCGCTTCTGACCTGGACGAAGCGACCCGCAAGCAACTTGAGCATGGTCAGCGCGTTACCGAGCTGATGAAGCAGAAGCAATACGCGCCAATGTCGATCGCCGACATGTCGCTGTCGCTGTATGCCGCTGAGCGTGGGTTCCTGACCGACATCGAAATCACCAAGATCGGCAGCTTCGAACAAGCGCTGATCGCTTTCTTCAACCGCGATCACGCCGATTTGATGGCCAAGATCAACGTTAAAGGTGACTTCAATGACGAAATCGACGCTGGCCTGAAGGCTGGTATCGAGAAGTTCAAGGCCACCCAAACCTGGTAAGCCGCAGCGGGAGCCGCAAGGCTCCCGCTTGCTAACCTGATAGGTGTTACATGGCAGGCGCAAAAGAGATTCGCAGTAAGATTGCGAGCATCAAAAGCACGCAAAAAATTACCAGCGCCATGGAAAAAGTGGCGGTCAGCAAAATGCGCAAGGCACAAATGCGCATGGCTGCTAGCCGTCCTTATGCGGAGCGTATCCGCCAGGTAATTGGGCATCTGGCCAACGCCAACCCGGAATACCGCCACCCGTTCATGATCGATCGCGAAGTAAAGCGCGTCGGTTATGTCGTAGTGAGCAGTGACCGTGGTCTGTGCGGCGGCTTGAACACCAACCTGTTCAAGGCCCTGGTCAAGGACATGGCGGTAAACCGCGAAAACGGCGTCGAGATCGATCTGTGTGTCGTTGGTAGCAAGGGTGCGGCCTTTTTCCGCAACTTCGGCGGTAACGTCGTTGCAGCTATCAGCCACCTGGGTGAAGAGCCGTCGATCAATGATCTGATCGGCAGCGTCAAGGTGATGCTGGATGCCTATCTGGACGGCCGTATTGACCGCCTGTCCGTGGTATCCAACAAGTTCATCAACACCATGACGCAACAGCCTACCGTGGAGCAGTTGATTCCACTGGTGGCGACCCCGGATCAAGAACTCAAGCACCACTGGGACTACCTCTACGAACCAGACGCCAAAGAGCTGCTTGACGGCTTGATGGTGCGTTACGTGGAGTCGCAGGTGTACCAGGCGGTGGTCGAGAACAACGCGGCTGAACAGGCTGCGCGGATGATCGCGATGAAGAACGCTACCGACAACGCCGGTGATTTGATCAGCGATTTGCAGCTGATCTACAACAAGGCGCGTCAGGCTGCGATCACCCAAGAGATCTCGGAAATCGTCGGCGGCGCTGCCGCGGTTTAACGGTTCAAATATTCAGAGGATCCAGCTATGAGTAGCGGACGTATCGTTCAAATCATCGGCGCCGTTATCGACGTGGAATTTCCACGCGACAGCGTACCGAGCATCTACGACGCCTTGAAGGTTCAAGGCGCCGAAACCACTCTGGAAGTTCAGCAGCAGCTGGGCGACGGCGTGGTTCGTACCATTGCGATGGGCTCCACCGAAGGCTTGAAGCGCGGTCTGGACGTCAACAACACTGGCGCAGCCATCTCCGTACCGGTCGGTAAAGCGACTCTGGGCCGGATCATGGACGTACTGGGCAACCCGATCGACGAAGCTGGCCCGATCGGCGAAGAAGAGCGCTGGGGTATCCACCGCGCCGCTCCTTCCTTCGCTGAACAAGCCGGTGGCAACGAGCTGCTGGAAACAGGCATCAAGGTTATCGACCTGGTTTGCCCGTTCGCCAAGGGCGGTAAAGTCGGTCTGTTCGGTGGTGCCGGTGTAGGCAAGACCGTAAACATGATGGAACTGATCCGTAACATCGCCATCGAGCACAGCGGTTATTCCGTGTTCGCCGGTGTGGGTGAGCGTACTCGTGAGGGTAACGACTTCTACCACGAGATGAAGGACTCCAACGTTCTCGACAAGGTAGCCCTGGTCTACGGTCAGATGAACGAGCCACCGGGAAACCGTCTGCGCGTAGCGCTGACCGGTCTGACCATGGCCGAGAAGTTCCGTGACGAAGGTAACGACGTTCTGCTGTTCGTCGACAACATCTATCGTTACACCCTGGCCGGTACCGAAGTATCCGCACTGCTGGGCCGTATGCCTTCGGCAGTAGGTTACCAGCCGACCCTGGCTGAAGAGATGGGCGTGCTGCAAGAGCGCATCACTTCGACCAAGCAAGGTTCGATTACTTCGATCCAGGCCGTATACGTACCAGCGGACGACTTGACTGACCCGTCGCCAGCGACCACGTTTGCTCACCTGGACGCCACCGTCGTTCTGTCCCGTGACATCGCTTCTCTGGGTATCTACCCGGCGGTAGACCCACTGGACTCGACTTCGCGTCAGCTGGACCCGAACGTGATCGGCAACGATCACTACGAGACCGCTCGTGGTGTTCAGTACGTGCTGCAGCGTTACAAAGAGCTGAAGGACATCATCGCGATCCTGGGTATGGACGAGCTGTCGGAAGCCGACAAGCAGTTGGTAAACCGTGCTCGTAAGATCCAGCGCTTCTTGTCGCAGCCGTTCTTCGTGGCTGAAGTCTTCACCGGTGCTTCGGGTAAATACGTTTCCCTGAAAGACACCATTGCTGGCTTCAAAGGCATCCTCAACGGTGACTACGACCACCTGCCAGAACAAGCGTTCTACATGGTCGGCGGCATCGAAGAAGCGATCGAGAAAGCCAAGAAACTGTAATCCAGGCGCCCGGCAACGGGCGCTAATTTAGGTTGAGGCAATCAGATGGCTATGACAGTCCATTGCGACATCGTCAGCGCGGAAGGAGAAATCTTTTCCGGCCTGGTCGAGATGGTGATTGCGCACGGTGCTCTGGGTGATCTTGGTATCGCTCTGGGCCACGCGCCGCTGATCACTAATCTGAAGCCAGGTCCGATCCGCCTGATCAAGCAAGGCGGGGAAGCCGAGGTGTTCTACATCTCCGGTGGTTTCCTCGAGGTTCAGCCGAACATGGTCAAGGTGCTTGCCGATACCGTGCAACGTGCCGCCGACCTGGATGAAGCTCAGGCTCAAGCAGCTCTCAAGGCTGCCGAAGCTGCTCTGCATGAGAAGAGCGCAGATTTCGACTACGGAGCTGCGTCCGCACGTCTGGCCGAGGCTGCAGCTCAGCTGCGCACCGTCCAGCAGATCCGCAAGAAGTTTGGCGGTTAATCCGTCAGCCACTTGTTGTGCGATTGATAAAAAAGGGTAGCCTCGGCTACCCTTTTTTCTTTTCAGAATTCTACAAACCCGGTCGCAGTTGCTGACCACCCAGGATTGGTAGCCAGTCATGTCTCTTGAAATCGTTATCCTCGCGGCCGGTCAAGGCACCCGCATGCGTTCCGCGCTGCCAAAAGTGCTGCACCCGATTGCCGGCGATTCCATGCTTGGCCATGTTATCCACAGCGCCCGTCAACTTGATCCACAGCGCATTCATGTCGTCATCGGTCACGGCGCTGATGTGGTACGCGAGCGTCTGGCCGCTGACGATCTGAATTTCGTGCTGCAGGACAAGCAACTGGGCACTGGCCACGCCACCGCCCAGGCTGTTCCGTTCATCACCGCCGATACCGTACTGATTCTCTACGGCGATGTGCCGTTGATCGAAGTCGAGACCCTGCAGCGTCTGCTCATGCACGTTGTACCCGGGCAGATGGGTTTGCTCACCGTCGAGCTGGACGACCCGACCGGTTATGGTCGCATCGTGCGCGATGCCGATGGCAAGGTCGCCGCGATCGTCGAACACAAGGACGCCAGCGAAGCACAGCGGGCGATCACTGAAGGCAACACCGGCATCCTGGCGGTGCCGGCCAATCGCCTGGCGGACTGGATGAGTCGCCTGTCGAACAACAACGCGCAGGGCGAGTATTACCTGACCGACGTGATCGAGATGGCAGTCAGCGACGGCCTGACGGTCGCCACCGAACAACCTCACGACCCGATGGAAGTGCAGGGCGCCAACGATCGCAAACAACTGTCCGAGCTGGAGCGTCATTACCAGTTGCGCGCCGGTCGTCGACTGATGGCTCAGGGTGTCACCCTGCGCGACCCGGCCCGTTTCGATGTACGTGGCGAAGTGACCGTGGGTCGCGATGTGCTGATCGACATCAACGTGATTCTCGAAGGCAAGGTCGTCATTGAGGACGACGTAGTTATCGGCCCGAATTGCGTGATCAAGAACAGCACCCTGCGCAAAGGCGTGGTGATCAAGGCCAACAGCCACATCGAAGGTGCGGTGTTGGGCGAAGGCAGCGATGCCGGCCCGTTTGCCCGACTGCGTCCGGGCACTGTGCTGGAGGCCCGCGCCCATGTGGGTAACTTCGTCGAACTGAAAAACGCCCGGATGGGGGAGGGCGCCAAGGCCGGCCACCTGACTTATCTGGGCGATGCGGAGATCGGTGCCCGCACCAACATCGGCGCCGGCACCATCACCTGCAACTACGACGGCGCCAACAAGTGGAAAACCGTGCTGGGTGAGGATGTGTTCATCGGTTCCAACAACTCGCTGGTGGCGCCTGTGGATATCTCTGCCGGTGCAACCACCGCAGCCGGTTCAACCATCACCCAGAATGTGGATAACGCGCAATTGGCCGTAGGTCGTGCGCGGCAGAAGAACATCGATGGCTGGAAGCGGCCAGAGAAGATCAAGAAGAGCTAAGTTATCCACAACGCTGGAATCAAAAAAGACCGCCGCCAGCGGTCTTTTTTTATGGGCGTCGGCTTGACGATTTGCAGCTGATAGGTTTTGATTGCTTCCGTTATCTTTCGAATCGAAACTTAGTCAGCCATGTCGAAACGCAACACACCTCAGCGCCGTCACAACATTCTGGCTTTGCTCAATGAGCAGGGCGAGGTGAGTGTGGATGAACTGGCCAAGCGCTTCGAAACTTCCGAAGTTACGATTCGCAAGGATCTCGCTGCCTTGGAAGGTCATGGCCTGCTGCTGCGTCGCTACGGCGGAGCCATCACCATGCCGCAGGAGCTGGTGGCAGACACCAGCCTCAACGTTTCCAAATACAAGCAGGCGATTGCCCGGGCTGCGGTCAAACGCATCCGTGAACACGCCCGCATCATCATCGACAGCGGCAGCACCACCGCCGCCATGATCCCCGAGCTCGGCCAGCAGCCGGGACTGGTGGTGATGACCAATTCCCTGCACGTGGCCAACGCCCTGAGTGAGCTCGAGCACGAGCCTGTGCTGCTGATGACCGGCGGCACCTGGGATCCGCACTCGGAATCCTTTCAGGGCCAGGTCGCCGAGCAGGTACTACGCTCTTACGACTTCGACCAGTTGTTTATCGGTGCCGATGGCATCGACCTGGTACGAGGTACCACCACGTTCAATGAATTGCTCGGCCTGAGCCGGGTGATGGCGGAAGTGGCGCGGGAAGTGATCGTGATGGTCGAAGCCGACAAGATCGGCCGCAAGATTCCCAACCTGGAGCTGCCATGGAGCAGTGTCCATACCCTAATTACCGATGATCGCCTGCCTTTAGATGCACGCGATCAGATTCAGGCTCGCGGTATCAACTTGATTTGCGCGACTGTCAGTCAGGAGAAATAAGCATGTGTGGAATTGTCGGCGCCGTTGCTGAACGTAATATCACCGCCATCCTGCTCGAAGGCCTCAAGCGTCTGGAATACCGGGGCTATGACAGTGCAGGCGTCGCTGTCTTGACCAACGACGGAACCCTCGAGCGCACGCGCCGGGTGGGCAAGGTCAGTGAACTGGATGCTGCGCTGGCCGAGCACCCACTGGTCGGTCGCCTCGGTATTGCCCACACCCGCTGGGCAACCCATGGTGCGCCGAACGAACGTAACGCCCACCCGCATTTCTCCGGCGGCATCGCCGTGGTGCACAACGGCATCATCGAAAACCACGAAGCGCTGCGCGAACAACTCAAGGCGCTGGGTTACGTGTTCACCTCGGACACCGACACCGAAGTCATTGCACACCTGCTCACCCACAAGCTCAAGGATCTGCACGATCTGACCGTTGCCCTCAAGGCCACCGTCAAGGAACTGCACGGTGCTTACGGTCTGGCGGTAATCAACGCGCAGCAGCCGGATCGTCTGGTCGCTGCCCGCAGCGGCAGTCCGCTGGTGATCGGCCTGGGTCTGGGCGAGAACTTCCTCGCCTCCGATCAATTGGCCCTGCGTCAGGTGACCGACCGCTTCATGTACCTGGAAGAGGGCGATATCGCCGAGATCCGCCGTGACAGCGTGCAGATCTGGGACGTGAACGGCCAGGCGGTCGAGCGCCAGACTGTGCAGTACAGCGATGGCGCCGAAGCGGCAGAAAAAGGCGAGTACCGCCACTACATGCTCAAGGAAATCCACGAGCAGCCGGTCGTGGTGCAACGTACCCTCGAAGGTCGCCTGAGCGAGAATCAGGTTCTGGTACAAGCGTTCGGCCCGCAGGCCGCCGAGCTGTTCGTCAAGGTGCGCAACGTGCAGATCGTGGCGTGCGGCACCAGCTATCACGCCGGCATGGTTGCCCGTTACTGGCTCGAAGAGCTGGCCGGGATTCCATGCCAGGTCGAAGTCGCCAGTGAATTCCGCTACCGCAAGGTGGTGGTGCAGCCGGATACCCTGTTCGTCACCATCTCCCAGTCCGGCGAAACCGCCGACACCCTGGCCGCCCTGCGCAACGCGAAGGAACTGGGCTTCCTCGCCAGCCTGGCGATCTGCAACGTCGGCATCAGTTCGCTGGTGCGCGAGTCGGACCTGACCCTGCTGACCCAGGCCGGTCGTGAAATCGGCGTGGCCTCGACCAAAGCCTTCACCACGCAACTGGTGGGTCTGCTGTTGCTGACGTTGTCCCTGGGCCAGGTACGTGGCACGCTGGCCGATGGCGTTGAAGCCAGACTGGTCGAAGAATTGCGCCGTCTGCCAACCCGCCTCGGCGAAGCCCTGGCGATGGACGGCACCGTGGAAAAGATTGCCGAGCTGTTCGCCGAGAAGAACCACACCTTGTTCCTGGGTCGTGGCGCGCAATTCCCGGTGGCGATGGAAGGAGCCTTGAAGCTCAAGGAAATCTCTTACATCCACGCCGAAGCCTACCCGGCCGGCGAACTGAAACACGGCCCGCTGGCGCTTGTGGATAACGACATGCCGGTGGTCACCGTCGCGCCGAACAACGAACTGCTGGAGAAGCTCAAGTCCAACTTGCAGGAAGTCCGTGCCCGCGGCGGCGAACTGATCGTGTTCGCCGACGAAAAAGCCGGGATGACCAACGGCGAAGGCACCCACGTGGTGCAGATGCCGCACATCCACGACATCCTGTCGCCGATTCTCTACACCATTCCGCTGCAACTGCTGTCGTACTACGTCGCTGTGCTCAAGGGCACTGACGTGGATCAGCCGCGTAACCTGGCGAAGTCGGTGACGGTGGAATAAGTTATCCACAGCTGATCACCCCTGATCGTAAATATTAAAGTCTGTCTCTGAGTATTAAAGTCTGTCTCGCTTGGAGCCTTTGGGGGCTCCGAGCAGAGATCCCTCTACTGCCCCCTCTGGTGCCTCGAAATATTGGGTACTCCTCCTTGCTGCTCACCATCCAACCGCACGAGTCTCTCCGCTCCTTCATCGAAAGGCATTTTTACCTGGACCCCCGATCACCCGAGTCGATAAAGCTCAAAAAAATATCCAGGTACTACATGCGAGGATGGTCTATCGGGGTGATCGCTGACCTGCTAGGCAGAGCTGATACATATGAATTCAATCGTCTGCTGCATGAACACACGAGTTATTCGCAGGTAGGGGTTTTTCCAGACTTCGGCCAATCCAGCTATACCAGATGCAATTATCAGGATTCCGAAACGAGATTTGAAACCGAAAGTCAACGAGTTGGAATTTGCATTGACTGTGTAAAAGAGGACATTGAGTCGCTTGGTTTCCCTTACTGGAGACGTGACCACAGATATGTGGAGGTATGTGCGAAGCACAATACAATCCTGCTTAGACAATGCCCTATATGTAGACACGATATCCGATATCATCGCCAAAGATATGGTCATGATCTGCTTTGGGGCGGGTGTAAAGGGAGCTATGTCCATCAGTGCGAACCCACGAAAAATCCACACGAATATAAACTGACATTCGCAAGAATCTTCGCGGAAATCGGAGAATCAAAATTTGCCGTTGATTTGGAGTCTGCTATAGAACATCTTGCGGGTCAGGCAAATAAAATGGCACTGGAGGGAAGTATTAGTGAGGAGGAGTTAATGGCGATAAATTGGAGGCTTAAAAACTCTAAAGGAATTTCCGATACATGGTTGAAATATCGCCCTGACGATAGGTATTCTCATAATATTATTGAAGTTATAGCAATGTTGTATGGCAGCTTTGCTGCTTTAGTAGACAGTCTGCGTGAAACAGATAAGCTGGTTCGCAACATAGATGACCTGATGCGTGTTGAGTACCAAGACAGGTATTAGGATTAATTGTCCTCCTTGTCGCCGAAATAATCGCTGAACGCATTCCCCAAATCATCATTTGTAGGTTTTCCTAAAGGCGGTCGCTTAAGGGGCTTCGGGTTTTGAGCCTTCATGTCGGTATCCAGCTTCAAGCTTTTATGAGCTTCACGCTCTTCAGCCGTCAGCGCACCTTTGAAAGCAGCTTGAGCGACACGATGATCGCGCTCCTTCCTAACGAACTGCACCACATTCGAGTTTATGGGAGAGCCAAATGGGCAATTGAGGTCATCACGTTTGGAGTTCTTTTGAATAGCAATCCGCTCCAGTTCCTCAACGTCCACCCGGTACGAATAATATGAGCTTGAGGCATAAGCCCTCTGCACATCCTCAATTTCAACCCATGCGCGATTTGAGGAACGAGCCTGGATATATGCCTGTACCATTAGGTGAATGGCTGCACGCTTTAGCCCATAGCTCCCGCGATAGATTTCGTAAGAAAAATCTTTGGGATTGGCCCGAATTCGACCATCACTCACGGTAATACATTCGTCTATGAATTCAGCCCAGATTTTTGACTCTAGGGCGTCTGGCCACATGATTCTCGGCTCTGCGACTAGGCGTTGGGTGTCTTCCTGATTACGTTTAAGCAGCTTATGTCCCAAACTGAAATTAGATACGTACACCATGGGTAAGCCAAGGCCGGACATAGTAAGCAGTATGTCGGTTGTAAGGGCTGCCCCTTTCCCAGGTGTTAAATGCTGCATTTCCTCAAGAATTGCCAGCGAGATACCGCGTTGATGTGCTTGCTGCTGCGCTCTTAATCTGAGGATTGCAGTGTTCTCTCGTGTAGTCGCTTCAATGCCAAGAAAATCCGTGAGCAGCTGCTTACCAGACGCTTTACCTTTAGCGCTGGCGTACCAGTAAGACTCGGCTGTTTGAGGTTCCATGTAATGATTTAGCTTGAACTCAGTAGGGCCGGGCATAGCGCGAAGTAGCGCTTCGATGGTTGCCGATTTACCCACACCCGCTAAGCCAGTAAGGCAGATTGGGAAAGTTTCGGCTGTTATAGGGTAGTACATGCCTTTGACAAACGTTTGTTCTGTTTCGGAACGTATTGCCGAATGGAGTGCTGCTTTCCCCACTAGCTCTGCAATAAGCTCTAAACTGAATTGATTTGGCAGGTAAATTTGTCTTAGTGACATATCAAGGATGTGTGCAGCTAACATAGGTGGTAGTCGATCTATGTCGCCGACGGGTTTTGGTCGGACTGTTACCTTTTTCCGTATGTGCTCGATGTCAATCAAACCATCGAATCTGGTTCGCAGTCTTTCAATCATGGCTTATTACCTACCAGTCGTCTTTGATCATCTAAGTCTCGCTGTGTTTCAAGACTCTTAGCCGGACGCCCTGACTTTCTCACTCCAGCATGCCAAGGCTTGCCCGTCTCATTTTCAAACTCTTGATAGTGATGCTGATCAATGGCAATTTTTTCTTTTCTGCGTTTTGCTTGAGCCCGGAGACGTGATTCGTTGATGTACTGAAGGTCTTCGAGCGAGATGTCCGTGCTGCCACGTCTTGTGCTTGCGGTGAAAACGCAGTTGAGTTCGTAAAGCCTTCCCTCAACCTCTATCCATATGTGTCGAACGCACATTGTCATGGTATATGCTGTTGCGTGAATCACGCGACCACCAGCAACTCGGTCAAATATACCTGTATCGGTCAATTCTTTTGAGTTGTACTTTCTCCCGAATAAATAGACACCTTTTTCCCTGATCACCGCAGGCAAAGGCGTCAAAAATTCCCTTACAGCTTCTTCTGGCGACATCTTGATGCCATGATTGCGGCCAAGCGCATCGTGATAGTTCCATACGTTCAGAGGGGTCGGCGAGAAGCCTTCCAGCCACATTTCCTCATCCATACGGTCGCTAGCGTCGGATGTTTCATTGTCCTTGATAACCCGACGTATCTCTCGACGTGACATTTCAACAAGATTGAGGCCGCTATGAACATGTGCCGGCTGATCTTTGAACTTTTTATCTCTAGGATGAGAGGATTCAACTGTGGCTTTAGATTGCCCAGAATGTGTAGGGGTAATTTCCAAGCGGCCTAACCATTCTTTTGCACCAGAGACATCTATATGCACTCCTGGACCTCTATCGAATATCATCTGGCTTGAGAGTCCTTCGCAGGGCCACTCCTCAGGTTTGATATTCATACCAAATAGCTTGCAGTATTTAACCTTGCCGATTGCAATGCAAAATAGGGCCATCCGGTACGCCTCCAAGCTTTCCCTGCCTCTGGCAAAGCCTATACCTACAACGGCTCCTGAAAGTGCACATACTGCTCTCACCACACAAAATGAATCCAGTGGCGATCCTTCGATGAACCCAGATAATTTTTCCTCTGGATAATAACCATCAAATTCTAATCGCTGATTGAGGTTACCTATCATTTGCGCAAAGCTCCCAATGTCGCCGGATTTTGCACGCGCAGCGCTTGGCCCTTTCATCGCTTGCGCAAGGGCAGAGGGGTTTGTTAGCCGTTGTACCCAATTCCAGAACTGATTGAAGCTTGGATAAGGCTCACCGTCGGGATGGTAGAACTCTTTCCCCGCTGAGCCCTGGCGAGTACGGCAACCAAATGTCTTTCGCAGTGAATCCCCGTAGATGTCGTCCTTGGTCTTGTCTACCCGTGAGTGCTTCGAGAAGGCAGTTAGGATTTTCTCCTTCATGTCAGGAGTTATGGGATATCCATGATTCTGGCCTTGGCCGGATGGGCGACCCAGTTTCTTATCGGTTTTCTCACTTCTGTCCCATTTTCCACATGCGTCCAAGCGGGGCATCAATGCCCATTTTGTTTGCCCAAATACGAGATAAGTAAAGAACCATAGCCGGATACGTGCGGGGTGCTGCCTCGGCCTTGAAGTCCTAGCGTGAGCATTAATAACTGCCTCCGGGTCGTCCGAGGCCAGTATCTCTGCTCTCTTTGGAATAAGTTCTACGATCCTCAGTAGGCGGCCGTCAACTATCTCCTCGTACGACCGTTTCGAGCTAACGCGGCGGCTTTCGCGCCATTTGGTTTCGATGCCTGCTGCCGCTGTCAGCCATGGCGGATAATCATGGCTACCTGTCTCTACGATCTCACCAGCCTCCAGCGCCGCTTCGAAGCGCAGCCGGGTCATCGTGTGCAGCTTCGCAGATGACCCTTTTTCATCGAATTCGACCAAGCGGACACGGTTACACCCGCCATCACTGATGAGAAAGTGGTATTCCTTTCCTTTTACGAGTTCACCGCAGCCTTGTGGTGCAATCAGTCGAGATCCCGCCATCATAGAGCGGCTTCCGAGAAAAAATGGCGATAGTGCTCAATCACTTCGCACCTGGCCTGCCCAAGTGGTTGGTCGATCTGTATGTATTGAAATAAGTCTACTGGTAGCGATCTATTCCAAATATCTTGATATATGCGGGCGATGAACTGGTCGCGATGTCCCCACTTGTTGCCATAGGTGATGGCCGCCAGTGCCGGAGGGCGGCCAATATTAAAATCTTCTTGTAATTGGTGGCTGAAGTCCTCCAGTAAATTTTGGTCAAGGCTGAGAGGACGGTCATGTAAACCAAAAATCTGATCTAGATTGGCTACAACAATAGGGTCAATATCGTCGAGCGAGAGATTTACTGTTCTGATGCCGGCGCTTGCATAATAAGTTTCTTCAAGGTGAAGGCGTAACTCTGCGCGTTCACGATCTTTTCTTCGCGCCTCTAATGATTTAACCGCTGAACGCCGTTTCTCCATAAAATCAAACTTGGAAAGTTTGATGTTCCAGTTTAGAGCAAAGGGCGCCGTGCCCGGCTCGCGGAGGTAGATCAGTAGGTCACCCAGGTATGGGTAGGCGGACCACTGGCGTTCGCCGCACGGCGTTTCTATCACCACCTTGGCATGGTCCATCCCTATATCTTTTGCTGCGGCGAGAGTTCCGACTAGAGGACTGAGACTCAAGCCAAGGGCGAAAGGGTGGCCATGCAGGGGATGTACATGCGGCACCGGGTGCAGCATTTTTTGCTCATGAATTTCAAACACTGCTGGATTGAACAACGCCAGTTGTGTGAACACTCGTTCAGGAATGGATAGCAGGTGAAGTGTGCGGCCGAGCTTTCGGCTGTTAAGGCGGCAGATCCTCGAACTCTTCGGGGCTTCACCTGGTACAGCACAAATGGCGGGAACGTAATCGTCCCCCCACCGGAAATTGCCCTGGCGGTCTCTAATCCGCTTCAGCGTTTTTTCAGAAATCATTATTGTCCATACCCATACCACTTGTTCTGCCAGCGGTGGCCAAGTGGAGTACATGCGTACGAAAGGCGTACGCACACGACCTGGTGCTGTTGGGGCACCCGGATTTACGTTTCAAGGGACGAAGGGGGACCGCAGGACTTGACGCCCCGCGCATGCGGATAGACAATGGCTGTGTCAGGGCACTAATCTTGACACAGGGGCTTGGGGTAAAACTCAGGCCTTTGTCTATTCTGGCTCCCCGAAAAGCTAACCAGAATTCTTCATACCGCTTACCTCTTTATATTCTATAACTTGGCTATTTAATTGGCAGCGAACTTTTTGCTCTTGGCGCAGAGCGAAGTTTGGAGACTTAGCATACGCCGCTATGTATGCTTTTTTAGATCGGTTCGCAGTTAAGCCTATAGCGATTACTGCGCATGGTAACGCTATGAAAGCGGTGTTGACAACCTTAAAAGCTTTTTGCACAGCGCACACGAGATTCCGGTCCCTTCCCTAGCTGCTTGATATAGCGTAAGTTTGTATGGTTAATGTGTGCAAAAGGTTTCAATTGCTCTTCGTTGGATAACTTAAAAGTTATCCACACTGCTAAGACGTAGCTGAATATCTACGCTATCTGATAGTTCCAAACAAACTATCCACATCTGCCATCCGGCTACAATAAGTTATCCACAGCACGTTTGCGTGCCCGAGAAACCTCTCGCATGGAGAGGTGCCTATGGCTACCTCTTGTTTTGGACTTTCCCTCGCTTGGCTACCGGGAGAGACGTTCTTCAGTCTTTGCAGTCGTCTGCATTTCCTGTCTGGTCACCTCCGCCCAGCTGCGACTACCGAGCAGCTGTTCAGCCTCTCAGAGCGGTGCATCAAGCACGATGTGCCTTGTGGTCTGGATGCTTTCGAGCGGAACACCTCGGGCCTTTGGGGAGAAGCCATCTCCATCATCGAACAGCGCACCATTTTCCCGTTCTTCTCCCCTTTTCAGTCGGATAGCTCAGTCGCCGGCGCCCTTGTTCAAATCAGAGGCCCATCGCTTGGACCGCTGAAGTACCAACTCGGCCTCGTTTGTGGAGGATTCGGTGCTGATCATCCTTTGCGAGCATGCCGGTCCTGCATGGCTCGGGATCTGGACTCGTGTGGGGTCTCATATTGGCATCTATCCCATCAGTACCCAGGCGTGGTGGTATGCCCTGAGCACAGTGAAGTGCTTTGCGAATGCAGCCAAAATCGCCGTTGGTGTGGGCGCTTCACTTGGACGATGCCCTGCGCAGGCACATTACGCGATTCGGATTATGGCGCGATCACCTCCCTGGAACGGGAGCGCCTCGCTCAACTGGCCTCGGTGTGCCGCGAGTTGGGGTCTCTAGGCTTGGCAAAGCACTTTGATCCAGTAATGGTCGCCCAGCTCTACCGCAAGTGGCTACCAACAGAAAGCGCGGCACAGAGCCTGTTGACGCATATCAGCCCTTTGCGAAGGTTTCGTCCATATGGTGGGCTACCATCCACTGAGACCGCCGCCACCAGCTTCATCAGTCAAATGGTGCGGTCACCACGGCGGCACATTCATCCACTCAAACACCTGGTGATGATTACTTGGCTATTCGGCGAGGTTTCGTCCTTTGCGGTATGCCACGATGTCGCTTGTGCTCAGCGGAAAGCACTTTCGGCACTTCCGACGTCACCCCCAGTACTTGAGGTTTCAGTATCACCGGCAAACAGAAAGGGCCACCCTCGGCCGAAGCGGCTCAAGTCTGAATTCAGGGCACATCTACTGAGCCGACTTGCTGAAGGAACGGCAAAGAATGAAATTTGCCGGGAGTTTCAACTCACCATATCCACGGTGAACAAGCTGCTCCGCGCGGAGCGTGGCGTTCAAGCGTCATGGGAGGCTCGACGAATGGCTCTCGATCAGGCTGATCATCGCTTACGATGGGCTGAGCTTCAGTCGCGGTTTCCATCGCATTCTCTCACTGAGCTTCGCCGCGAATGCCAATCGCTTTACACCTGGCTGCATCGTCACGACAGAGAGTGGTTGTATGCGCAGGCTAGTCAAGTGCCCAAACCTGCTAGAAACCCTAATCCGCGAGTCGATTGGGAGAGCAGGGACGATGGACTGCAACGTGAGTTGGAAGCTGAGATTATTCGGCGATTCGGATCGGATCAGAACCTGTGTCTCAAGCAGTCGCAGATCTTCTCCCTGCTCCCACGCCTTGCACAGCGTCTGGAACGTCGAGATCGATATCCGCGAACTCGGGCCTACATGAAGCTGCTGTTCAAACGATAGGGCCGTACTGATCGCCCAGGTGTGCATCAGAGTGAAGTAGTGATCTTTAGCGATCCTGCGAGCCGAGGTGGGATTAACTCACTTTCGAAGCGGCTGATCACTACAATGAGAGAGAAACGGATTAAATCTGGCATCCAGAGCATTGGGAGGTCAGTCCAATGAGTTCTTCAATCTTGAGACCTCAAACAGGAGCCGCAGCTCAACCACCGACGTTCCAGTTGACCCATGCTGAGACGGGAAGCTTGAGTCATCTGGACATCCTGCGCCTCGTCCAAGCTGGTTTTGCCCTCAGTGATGTTCAGGCTATGGTCCGCTCATCAAGCCTATTCAAATCTTACAAGCTCCTGGAGCGAATCATGGGGAAGTCCGCTCGGACCATCCAACGGCTGAGTAACCCCCAGAACGAAGTCCGATTGAATCCCCAGCAGAGCGCTGTAGCGCTCCAATACGCCCAGGGACTTGAGCTTGCAGTGATAGTCTTCGGCTCTCAAACGCTCGCCGAGAATTGGCTCGGACGGTCGTGTAAGCACCTTTCAGGGATTGTTCCTTTCGAGATGCTCAATACCTCGGTGGGTTTCAAGGTTGTGGTGGACTACCTAGAGCGCGCTCGCTTGGGTGTTTATCAGTAGCGGCGTGCCCCTCCACGCCATACGGTCACTCGGGGCTCATCTGCTTTCATACGCTTGCTGACGTGAGGAGATGGGAGATGAAAGTTATCGGTAAGGTCGAAATTGATGGTGTCAGAGACGTTGTTTGCGATGTCTGTCGGCTCACCACCAAGGTACACAACGGTGGGCTTCAATTTGCAACGTTGCAGGCGCATTGGGGCTATGGAACGAAGCATGACGGTGAGCGGTACGAGATACACCTGTGTGAAGGCTGCTTTTTCCAAGCTGTTGTCGGCCTCAAGCAAGAGCCGCGTACTCAAGGGCTCTTCGACGATGATGGCGGAATGCCGGATGACGATTTCGGTTTGATGACGAAGGATGATTTCTTCAAGGACAGAGGTTGATGCAGCGTGGCCACAACGGCCGTTTCCGCAGAAGAAAATAGTAGTTCACTTCGATTGCAGGTTCTTGTTCAGAACGCACTAATCAAGAGGGAGCGGACCCATTGATGACCTGGGTCACGATGCGTTCTCTCACGCCACACAAGCTCTTGCCCGAATCCTGAAATCACGACAGATGCTTCGACCATAGTTATCGCAGCACGCTCGCTTTGACTGCTGGTGGCAGTGCTCTTCCGTTTGAACCGCCACCTCTGGGCCGACCTGTATCCGACAGTTAGAACTCGACGAAGGGGCCGGTATTGGAGTTCATCTGGTCGTAGGAATGCGTGGCCACCCGTTCGCCGAATGCGTAGGCTTCAATATCGCTATCGCTACTAGAGTCAATTCATCCGAATCAGCGGCCAGCATGTCTTTCGTATCCTGATCGACCTATCCGACGGTGAGCTCTTCCAGTGCTGAAACCAGGCTTTCGAATGTGCTTTCGCTGCTTTGAGAGGACGTGATCAGTCTTTCGATGCGGGAGAACAGCGACTGCATTTGTTCGGCATCACTTTTGTTCGGGGAAATATCTATGTGTTGCCGCTAGTATAGGATTGACCCACTTGCTGAAAAATTGGTGCCCCAAGCTCTCCCCTATGAACCCATTACAAGTGCTGGATTTTCCCAATTGGTACTGGCTTTGCGTGCAATCGGCAACTGGGTCAATTCGACGCCAGCACCCACAGCAGCGTTGTGCTTTTACGAGAAGACCGGCGCGCTAGAAGCGGATACCATGGGTCAACGTATTTCTCATTAACTGCAACCTGTTGGGCCAACTTGTCACGAGAGCAATCGGTGAACGTCAAAAGAGGAGCCGAACAAGTCGCTTTTTGTCGGACAAAAAGTTCTGGTCGCTATGCCAGCAGCATGATCGACCGAGTCTGGTTGGCTCATCGTCACCGTGACGAGGCCTCTGTGAAGCCAGCCTTGATCAAGGCGATGCGCATTGCGCCTAAGCAACTGTTTGGGACGGCCAGCCAAAATAGTTTTTTCGCGCTCGTCAGTGCAACGTAGCCGATGCGTCCTTCTTCCGTAGCGGTACCGGCCAGCAACGCACTGATCTGGCCTTGGTCGCGATGTAGAGCACCGCGTCGATAGATTCGACGTTAACTTGGTGACAGTTTCAACTCGTAGGCCATGTCCTTCTCTATAGGCGTTGGCACCGCTAAGCGTGATATCGTCCAAGCGTCACTTGGCCATTTTACTTCCAAGCGTAGCGACTGTGGTCAGATCGAACTGTTGGTCAATTTGGGCAAGCAAAGCGCGCAGATTTGCGACGAGCTTCGGATGCCACGCTGCTCTGGTTTGCAACGAAGAGGATGGTAGGCCCTGTTTCGCTTTGGGTTTTAGCCGTCCAGCCCGGGCAATTGCACTCCTGATCTGTTAGCTAGGGAAATTCATGCGTTACTTGCACCGCATCCTCTTCTATCCGCTTCTGCTGGTGTCGCTTTTTTGGGGGTTCCTCGCTCTGAGGGTCAACCCTTTCGCGCTGCTTTACAATCTTGAGTTTTTTGCCCTGCTCAAAGCTTTTTACATTGTCGGCTTTACGGCATCGTTATGGCCGCTGGCGTATATAGAACTAGTCGACTACGTTCATTCGCGCTTGGGCAAAAATGGTCGGCTTTACCTTGATTACGCTGAATCGCTACAGAAGGATTTGATCGTCGCCGCGATCACGGCGCTGGCGTTAGTCGGTGTCTATTGGCTGGATTCGGTGAGCTACGCTTTCTCAGGTATCGACATTGCTTTCGTTGGATTCCCCTTTTTGGTGAATGCCCTGTACACCTTAATCCAAGGTACGCAAGTGAGTGTTGCCGGGCAGCCCATACGCAAGAGAGCATTATTACCCATGTTCTGTGTGGTACTGGGAGCGACTACGGCGGTGTATTGGTTGCTGGTGAAAAACTCATCCGGTGAACTGGCTACGGACCAAGCGTTGTACTTGCAGCTGACCATTTTGTTCGGCGGCTTCTGCTTCTTTTTGAGCAGCAACTTTATGCTGCACTGCTGGAGGCATGGACGTTTTGAGAGTTCTACTTTTAAGCGCTATTTTTTCACCGAGGTTGTCAGGTCGAAATCGAATTTTTACGGAGACCTGGACAAAGTGCTGGGGCCGTTCAATCAGCAAATGGCACGGCGTAAATCTCAGCACTCTGCAGCTATTCGTCGTCAACAAAAGAACCGTCCCCGAAAGCGTTGATGGTCCACTGCAGATTTGCAGGCGGGCCTAAGTTTCAACTCATGCAAGGATCAAACATAAGTGTTCAAGGATCTTCTGGATGCTTTGGGTAGGATCAAGTCTCGCCCGCTGCTGAACGTGTTTGCAGCGCTGGCTCTTTCGACATTCGTTGACGGTGGAGGGCCGATCAAGGATCCTTTTTCCGTTACCAGCTTGCTGCTGCCCTTCTTTTTATTTTTCGCCTCTGTGATGGTCGTGTCGTGGGTGCACTGTGTAATCAACCTGAACAGCCGCCTGGCCGATCACGATCTTTTCAGCTGGGGGCCCTACTTGGGTGGGGTGGTATTAACGTTCTGCCTGTGCATAGTTTTTTGGTACGTGTCGAATGTTCCCGATCCTATCAACCTGAAGCTGTTCGGCAGTGTCGAATTTGTGCGGATGTTCGCCCTATACCTGTTTGCCGTCGAAACGATGAATATCAAGCGTTGAGTCGGGACCTGAGCATGGGCCAGCCCACTGGCCAATCAAACCGTACAGCGAGTTTGGTCCGATTGTTTGCGCAATCCTGACACGGTGCTGGTGAACACACCGAAGTCGCGTGAAGATGGGACTGGGTAGTGCTGTGCTGACTGTGGAGGTGGGATCTGCTCGATTTCTTTGGTTACAACGAGGCCGTCCTCAACGACCGTGGGAGTATGCGAACTCTGGTGTTTGCTCCGGATAGTCAATCCGCCGAGCAATCAGCGTCTTGTAGAACGGCGTGGTTGGAATGGGTTGGCTGCGTGCTCACACGTTTTGTGTCCCACACTGCCACGTAGACAAAAGAGTCGATAGGCCAAGCGCGCCATTCGCCTTGGTCTGTTCTGGCACACAACCGCTGTGCTTGGATCGAATTTCAGTGTCGGGGAAAAAGAGCCTTGCCTATCTTCGCTGCGGCCCCGAATCCATTTTGAGCTTCATTCAAAATGTCACGTGAGAAGTAGTCCGCGAGCCGTGCGCGGCTCTCGATTTCTTGGCGGATACAAGCTGAATCGATGTTTGGATAATTTGCACGATAGACAGCGTGGTGAACCAACGCGGCAGCCTGGAAGAGTGCGTCAGAGAGCCTGTGGCCATCCAGCCCCATTGATGCGCACACCTCAAGGATTGCGGCTGCATCACTTTCAACCTGATCTACGAGCCGTTGATCCGGCAAAAAAGAGTGCGCTCGAAGATGCTCTACATAACGGCGTAGAGTCGGAATCGAGAGGCTGACCGTATAATGCCTGCTGTACCAACGTCCGATGATGTCAATTTCTTCCTGCGTGATGGCCATTTCCTGGAAGTAACCTGCCCATGCTTCTTGAATATCCTCATCGATTCGCTCGTCACCGAGGTTGGCTAGGTACTCGTTGAGACGTTTAACTAAACGGAAGTAATCGAGTCGAACAGGTGCTTCACGATGCTCATCCATAATAAGCTCCGAGATGAAGGATGGGTAAGTTTTGGCCTGCATGTAGAGATTGGTCCTTTCTTGGTTCCCAGGCAGGATTGCTCAAGGCAAGAGTATGGAGGATAGTCTGTTCAGGGCCAGTGGCAGATTGATATGCAAAAAAAGGGTAAGGGGCCAGCTTAGGTTACGGATACTCTACCCGCCCGCCGCTTTGGGTTGAATCTTCGTGATCTCGAGTTGCCGGCCCCCGGTTTCTTGATGAGCGCGGGCTACTTGAGCTGCGCCCCCTCCGTGTCGATGTTCTCCGGAATATCTAACCGAATTTTCAATGACGTCAGGGAGGCAGTCAGCCTATCCCTTGTTGGAATGGGATATTGTGATGAAGGTATGCTTTGTCGTAATGGGTTTTGGCAAGAAAGTTGAGTATGAGACGGGTAGGGTTCTAGATCTCGACGCCACCTACGAGGCTATCATTGAGCCAGCTGTTTCGGGCAACGGTTTGAGGTGCATCAGGGCTGATGAAATCACCCAGTCAGGCATCATCGATGTCAAAATGTACGAGATGCTGCTCAGGGCGGACTTGGTAATTGCCGACATTTCCACAGGGAATGTGAATGCTGTTTATGAGTTGGGTGTACGTCATGCACTCAGACCTAACTCGACCATCATCATGAGTGAAGATCAGGGCAAACTGTACTTTGATCTAAATCACATCAGTACTTTTCGATATCAGCATTTCGGTGATGACATCTTGGCACGGGAGGCTAGAAGGGCGGTCAAGGATCTGGGGACGCTCATCGGATCTGTAATGGAGGCTCAAGCTGTTGACAGTCCGGTCTACACCTACCTGCCCAAACTGCTTTCGCCTCGTATGTCTGATGAGGAATATGAAGAGTTGCTTGGTGAGGCCGAGGAGGCGCATCTGCGCTTTTCTAGGCATATGCGCGATGGTGAAACTTTCATGCGTCAAAGCAAGCATGAGCTGGCTTGCCGGGAGTTTTCTGCTGCCCGCGAAATGAGGCCCGGGGAACCTAACATTCTCCAGAAGCTGGCGCTTAACACCTATAAGTCCAAGCTGCCAGACGAGCTCACAGCTCTGCGGTCAGCTTTCGAAATCATTGCACAACTGAATCCCGACGAGTCCAATGACCCGGAAACCGTAGGCATTGCAGGGGCCATCACCAAGCGTCTGTGGTTACTTGAGGGTGATCGATCTTCCCTTGATGCTTCGATTCAATATTACCGTCGAGGGTTTGAGGTCAAGCGTGACTATTACAATGGGCAGAATCTGGCGCAGTGTTTCGAGTTTCGCGCGCAGGTTCAGTCTGCGCGTTCGGAGAAGTTTTTTGATTTCATGTGTGCCCAGAAGATCCGTCAGATGCTTCTGAAGGCGCTACAACCTGTTTTGAGTTCCGAGAATTTCCTAGAGAGGCCCGACAAACGTTGGATTTATGCAACTTTGGCCAACTGTTATTTTGCGTGCGAACAGCCTGAAAAAGCTGAGCCCTTTGAACAAATGTTTCGAGGCGCCGCCCAAGCCCAGTGGGAAATTGATACTTACCAGACCGGGAAAGATGAGCTTTTCAAGATCCGAGCAGACCGGCTGGCGACGCTCACGCCGGATGAAAAGTAAAGTCAAAAATTACGACGAGAAACGCCGTAGTTCGCAAAAGGGATGAAAAATGGGGTTGCCTAGAACGTTCGTGGGCTTCAGCAGCACTGATCGGCATATGTACGAGCTGATGGGGGCATGGAAAAAGAACACGCGCATTGATTTCAATTTTGCAGATTGTCAGCTGAACATGGCGCTGAATTCTGAGGACGAAGATTACATCAAGCGCAAATGCCGAGAGCGGATTGACTTGGCGGGCACCTTCGCGCTTCTGATCGGGCAGGACACGCGATCTAAACACAAGTATGTGCGCTGGGAGATCCAGGTAGCCATGGAGAAGGGTTGTAAGCTCATCGGCGTCAACCTAGACGGTAGTCGTCATCTCAATGCTGACCTCTGTCCTCCGATCTTGCAGAATGTTGGCGCAGTGTTTGTGCCGTTTTCGCCAGCGATTATTCAGTATGCCTTAACTCACCCAACCAACAGTGAGCTAGGTGATTATTATTATGCACCTGAGATCTACAAAAATCTTGGATACAAGGATTAATCAATGCAAAATACGGACTTCCCAGGAATATACCAGTCGGCTGACACCCTTTCTGGCAACGCCCAGAAATATTTTCTCGGTGCCCTTTTCAGTAATCTCTTGCTGCTAGTGCTTGCAGCCCTTGTCTCCGTGATCAACTACCCCCACTGGGTTGCTGCGCTCATCCAATTTATGTTGTTGCTGCTCGCGCTTGCTAGTTCCGTTTTCCTCGCATGGAAAAGACCTGAAAAGTCATGGTATTCGGGGCGAGCAGTTGCAGAATCCATCAAAACGATGACTTGGCGCTATGTTTCTCGCGCCGAACCCTTCGACAAGAGCGACGAGGAATCAAGGTCGCTGTTAATCAGTAGGCTTCGAGACGTCGTGCAGCAAAATCCTGGTGTCTCGAACCAGCTGATCAGTCATGCTTCCGCACCTCAAGTCACAGACACTATGACGCAAATGAGGGCTCAGGCCTTTACTCAACGGCGCGATACCTACATTGATCACCGCATTAACGACCAACTGGAGTGGTACAAGCGTAAGGCAAAATTCAACTCCACTGCCGCCAAATGTTTTTTTACCGGGCTGATCGTAGCTAACTTAATCGCTTTGGCTTGCGCGGCGTCAAAGATTGCTAATCCCGCGTTTCAGTATTTTCCTACGGATGTTTTCATCACTGTTGCTGCTAGCATTTTGACGTGGATGCAGGCAAAGCGATTCACAGAGCTATCGACCTCATATGCACTCACAGCCAATGAGATTGCGCTTATCCGTGAGGATGCATACGGTCTGGCAGAGGATGTGGAGCTATCAAAGTTTGTTGGTGACGCGGAGAATGCATTCTCTCGTGAACATACGCAGTGGGAAGCACGAAAAGACAACTGACAAACCACTGCGAGTTGTGAAAATTGTGAGGAAAATTATTTTAGCTGCCGGATCCTCATATATCACTATATAGCATTTGATTGGGAATACCGACAATGCTCTTCCTAAAAAGCTGGATGCACTTGAGAGGAGGGCCAGCCGTCAATTCTGATTGTAACTCCGAGGCCCGATCCGGGCCTCATGTATGGATGGGTTACTTGAGTTCGTTTGCTAGGCCAGACCAAGGTACCATTTTGATTCCTTGTTCAGAAATCCAACTAGGCTTCGCTCCGTTAAAGCTATCTCCGGCGTGAGTTGCTATAACCTTTTTCCCTAATTCCAAACTTTTTTCGACTTCCCATTTCACCCACTTGCTTTGTGCTGTTTCGCCTGAAATATAGACGACCGTCACAGAACAGCGGTTGATACGTTCGGTGATTTTCCGTTTGATATAGTCGGCCTGATCACTATCATAAGCCTCCTTTACAGAATGATCGTTGAATTCAAGATCATTGTTTTCGTTTTTTGTCTGCGCTCTAAGCAGATTGACTTCATTCATGTCCTCAGTCGCAAAGCTGATGAACACGTTGCGTTTGCCTTCGTTCAGCGCCGCCTTGGCCTTTTGTTCAAGCGACTTGACGTCGCCAAGGCGACTCCATCCTCCAGAGCTGCTCCCCCCCATTACTGTGCTCCCTCAAACTTGAATTCGTTGCAGGCGATGCAATCACCACAGGGCTCGTCCTCGCCAAGGTGGCAGGAATAGGTTTGAGATATCCCTTTGGCTTCGGCGAGAGCGACAACGTCCTGCTTTGTGAATGAGGATAACGGTGCGAGCACTTTGATCGATCTACCCATACACAGAGAGATCATTTGCTCAGCCTGTTGAAGGAAGTGAGAAGTCTGGTCAGGAAAGAGGCTAGTGCTTTCATGCAGCAGGCCTATCGAAATGGCATCAGCATTTTTCTGGTATGCATACGCGGCTGCGGTGAGCAGGAATAGCATGTTGCGACCAGGCGTAAAGGCATCGTCAATGATATGAAGACCCGGATCTGTGAGACCTGATCGAATCAGCTTACCGAAGCCCGATAAGGCCGCCACCTCTGGTTCAGGTAGTCCCAGCTTTCTCATTGCCAACTGGCAGGCCGCAAATTCACGATTGCGTGCACGCTGACCGTAATCGACAAAAAGAGGAAAAATTCGCAGACCCTTTTCAAGCGCCAGTTTGGCGACAAGCGTAGAGTCCAGTCCCCCGGAAACAAGGGTTACGATGCTCATAAAAATACAGCCTCCTGCTTGCGGTTTGCGACGCGCATCACAATCCATATCGCCCAGTCCAGAAGACCTACGGGGCAATCCATCTGTTGGGCATGATCACGAAGACGGTTTTCGTATCTGCCGTATTGGTTCAGTCCTGCAATTGATACCTGCTCGCCTGAGCAGATACCCTGAGCCGACATATAATTGAGTACGTGTCGATCCAGTATGGCCAAGTCATAGGTAACGCCACAATTGCGCAAGAACATGCTCGCCTGCTTGGGGCCCATCCCGGAGGCGTTCGACACAAGCCAGGCCCTCACGCCATTTACATCTCCGCTGATCAAGGCTTTGAGGGATCCCCCTGCTTGGGACACCGCCAGCCATGTCGCTGCCAGATGGGTCGCTTTTGCCCTCGGAAAACGGTAGAGCCGACGCTTGCCTTCGACATCAAGAGGGGTAATAAGCGCCGCGAACAGCTGATCAGCAAGCTTAAGGTGATCTTGCTCACCTACGCGCAGATAGCCCTGCGCATCGATCCTGTCCGCAGCCGCCATTGCAAGTGGGTAGGGCACCTGACTGCTGAGGATGCAGCACGACAACTCCCACCATAGGTGTCGTTCATCCAAGACGGGTCCGGTGTCGATACGCTCCCGGATGTCTGGGCAGACTGCCGCGACCGCTCTGCAAAGGGCTTCGGCACTATAGATGGTCATTGAAAAATCTCCGGGAATAGCTTCTTGAGCTCTGGGGCGGTCAGTCCAATGCCTGTTGCGAACAATGTTGCGTCGTTGCTTGCAATCATAGAATGCATCAGTTGCCCAAACTCCTCATAGTACTCCAGATTGTAAAGTGCCACCTTGCCCGCATATTTGATTTTCGGATCGGTGTCGACGATGTCAAGCAGAGGGGTTCTATTCCATAAGTGCTTGAAAAAATCGAAATGTTGGAAATGGTGAAGGCGGCCTCTGGTGGGGTCGATGCTGAATCGGCACCATTCGAGGCCGTCAAAGGTGTCGGCGCCGGCAGCCACTAGCACCGAGATGCTCCAAGGATTGCCTGTGCCGAGCAAATGGATGGGCTGATAAAAAGGAAGATTTTGTAGCTGAGTTCTGACACGCTTCATCGTCCGAGCGCGAAGAGCCAAGCCTGGGCCCAGCTCTCGCTCTGCTATGGCGATGACACCTGGACGGATACGATTGGCCACTTCAAAAACGATGTTTGGAAGGCGTTTGAGCCCCTCTTCATCCTGTGACACGTGCACAATCGGATACACCGGCGCTGATGTGTTTAGGCGGTCTCGCTCGAACGCTTGAATGACCTCCTCAACTGCCATCTCCAGATCACTGCTTGGCTCCAGGTTGTCAAAGCAAAACGCACAATCATGTGGCGTCTCAAGCAGAGCCTGATGAAACTCGGCCGCCGTCCATGTTTTGTCCTCGGTACGGTCTGCCTCGTAATTGCCTGAGTCGATGAGAACAAATCCTCCTCGCTCACGATAAGCTTTGATCTCCTCAATCATCTGATCTTTGTCTTCAGATCTTCTCAGGTCGTACGCGGACACTAGAATCGACTTCGTGCCATGAGCCTTCAGCACGCTTAACGCTTCTGCAGGCTTGAATTGAGTTTCGTGAGACGATACCGACATGAAAATGTTTGGGATCGGCAGTGTGTTACTTTCAAGCGATGATAGTCTCTCGGCGGGCCGCATTGCGGGCACTACTTCTTGGATTTTGACCTGAAGTAGCTTGAATGCCTCATGGTCGGGTTCGCCTGACCAATATTGGAAATTAACGGTGCTGAGGTTCCCAAAAGAATAGGGAGGATCACTATCGTCAAGCTGCAACGGGATGATTTTTTTACCGTATTTGGTGGCAAGCCTTAGCTCATCTGTCACCGCTGGCTTGCTTGCGGATTCTGAATACAGTGCCACCACGCACGCCGCTTTCTGGAGATTTTCTTTGATGGCAGTAGCGAAGTCGCCCACAATGAGGTCATCCATCCACACAGTCCAAGACTTGAAAAGCAGATCGTGCACCTTTACCGCGATGTCCCGGTTCTCTTTGGCATAAATGATGTATACGTCCGCCATGTGTGGACTGAGCCTCAGCTGATTACATTCCATTGCACTACCCTGAGGGTGATGCTTTAAGTGTTTAAGGCATGCCTGGTGACAAAGCTTCGCCTGCCGCCCATGCTGTGAAATACAGGGCTGTTGTAAAGTCCGGTGTTGTCAAAGTATCTGTGGGCCATGGTGTATCCCTTTCTGCCCGTTCTTTGAGAACGATGATAGGTGTGCCCCGAGCAGCATGTTCTGCAATGCGACCTACCGATTCTGGAGGGAGAGCATCGTCTATAACGAGTATTGCCTCGTAATTCCCAGTGGGAATTGCGAGCTCAATATTTGGACAAATCGCATTGACTCCTAATTCTCTCAGTGCGAAGCGAGCTTCCTCCAGCGCGTAACGCTGCCCAATCGCGTCGATTCCTGCTTCAATGCAGGCGGTGGCCCCGCGAGTTGCAAAGACGGGTTGGCGAGCAGCCAGGGCAGCATTGTCGAACTTGAATGTGCGGGTTTCGCAGTAGAGTGATACTGCGCGGGAAGCGAGGTCTGCAGCCTCATGGGCCGGCATTCTCATCTGTGCCCAGTAGTGAGCAAATACCGCGCTGAACACATCCCCAGTTCCGATCTTGAACACTCGGACTGAGCTGTACGCAGGAACGTGAGTACTGCTGTCTGAGGCGTCATAGACCTTGGCGCCGTAGGGGCCTTGCTTGACGACCACGACCTCAGCTTTTTGGGTTTGGATGAGGTGATGTGCTGCCTGGTCGATGTTTTCTATGCCCGTAGCACTCGATATTTCCAACTCATTCATGACAAGGGCGAGTTCATCTGCCGATGATCCGTTAGCTGAAAATGGCTTCGGCTTTCGCCACGTCTGTGGGTCATACACCGCACGGCGCGCCTTGACGACAGCATCACCCTCCAGGAAGCCGAACCGCAAAACCGCATCAGCCGTTACCTGCAGGGAGGATTGAGTGATCAATTCCTCACGTCCTGGCTCTATATGTGGAGATGAGAGAGGATGGAAGTAGGCGAAAACAATGGGGCTTGGTCTTGTCGCGACGGTGGTTGCGATGCCATGGCGCTCAAGTGCTTCAACCGCCATGCTCTCGCTAGCAGCAGCATAGGTCGTGAATTCCGTGCCCGGTGAGAGTGCAGCGACAGTCAATGCTGCACGTGCACCGGATCCCATGGGCGCGTCCCACTCAGGTAGATGACACAGCTCACGGTAGAAGCCACCCACGATATGCATTCCTTACCTCGCAGTGAACCGCTCCGGCTTTCTCGGAAGTGTTTTGTTTGAGTCAGGCAGCAGTGGAGGTCGCTGCCTGACTCTGCTCATATAGTGCCTCAAACTCCGCTGGCGGCACATTGCCATACTAGGTGCAGTGGTTGGAACGGGCAATACATAACTCGGCTAGGTTAGATGATGTTATTTCTTTGCGAGCTCTGCTGCGTCGTCAAGCAGTTTAGGTCCGATGTTATCCGGGCAGCCTCAACAAAAAATCGTTGGCATTTCTAACAAGTGATCGGTCGCATCTTCACACCCGCTCCAATCCTGGTAGTGAACTTGGAAAACGTTCATCGGATGCCAACTCATCGATGGACTACCCTAAGAGCTCCTGATGGGGTGACCGAGTCATCGCCTGCTCAGCTCGAAGTACAATCCCGCAAGAATCTTCACCGGAGAGGGGACCATGGGCATCGACAGCATGTACATGTGCATCTATGGCATGATTCGAGCGGTTCGGTGCAAAATTTCCTGATCATGATCTTGATGAACGGATGGTGCATCGAGGGTTGAATGCGCAGCTCAATCCGGTCTGTCATACGGTGGACATCGATGATGCTGGGCGAGTGGCTGCATCTATTAAATTGCGCCTGAAAGCACAAATCTAGACAGAGCGAACACCCGGAAATAGGCAGTGAGAGACATGAGCCTCAGCGATTACCTGAAAGCTGCGTTGAATTCCGAGTCAAGCGACGAGCTTGATGAAATCACCGACCTGTACGTGACGTTACCAGCAGAGGTCTTCAGTTGCGTGACCATTTCCCTCGAAGGGAGTTGGAGGGAAATTGACAGCGTTTGGTCTGCTCGGTTAGACGCAGCAGATCAAAAAAACAATTCAAAATGTCACGTCCATATCTCCAAAACTAAGCATCGATCCTCAAAAGGCAAGCAGGTTTCCTGGAACGATGATGGTAGCCGGCATGATAAAAAAACATTCAACGCTAAGCTGGGACAGAGCAGAAAGGTCCAGGCGATAGCAAGGAAAATCTTAGGTCTTGGTGAGTCCATAAGCCTTGAGAGCATTGACTCCAAGCAGGTGGTTGAAAGGCCGCTTCTCAGCGGCTCTCCATCTTTTTCGAGTGATGGAAAAGAGGCGAAGGTTGAGTTCTACGTGGAAAAATCCATCGCCCACCTTCCTGCATGGTTACGTTGGTAGCAATTGGTTAGGGTGAGGCCGAGTCTTCACGCGCTCGAGTCGAGGCAGAAGCTGTGTGACGGAAATTGAGATCGTCTGATGGGACTTTTACTGGCAGATACGAAAAAGCCCGCTTCCGGGGCGGGCTCTCGCGTGTCTCCAAGGGGAGGCAATTTGCGAACAAAGTCTCGGAGCAGACCATCGCAGGCTACACCTCCAGCCACCTTTGTCAGCAAGGATTAGGTCAGGGCTTTAGTCCCGCCTGCCTAGCTGCGCATCACCTTGTTCCAATCAATTTCGTACCCAGCGTCCTGAAGCTCCCGGCTCAAGGCTTGCTTCCAACCTTCGTCATTCATCGAAGTCCACACCACGCCTGCGAAGTCGCTTGGAATTTCAATCTGGCCACGATTCAGTGCACAGACTCGGTCACGACCTAGGTAGCCAAGAAAATAGCCAAGCTCCAACAGGACGTTTTGCCTGGCACGTGGCTCCAATTGTCCGCCCTTTACGCAGCCTTCGTCGTCAGGCGTGAGCAGCACCACCGCAAATCCGACGTCTCGGTGTCCTTCAATTTTCTCGATTACGGTGCGACCACGATTTGCCTGTTCGTGGAGAATGACTGGCTCAAGACCAAGTTTCTCAAGGAATCGAGCCACCGACTCTCTAACTCCCTCGTCATGGCCGTGAACCACAAATACTCGATCTGAATGGACAGTTTTATTTTCAGGGGCCGAGGCGGTCTCGACATCCTCCGATGCTGGGAGATCTGCCAAGTCCTCCTTCAAGCTTTTTTGTGCTTGCTCAAGCAAAGCAATAGAGTTCAGCACCCGGCGTTGAATTGGCGAGTGGTAATCGATCCGCTGTCCGCTACTAATCATCATCGGGTAATACGTGAGGTCAGTGGCGGCAGCGTAAGTGCGATAGGCGCTGGTGTCCTCCCCGAAGCATCTGGTCAGACTATCCTTGATGGCAACCTCCAAAGCCTTCAGCTCGGGTGTATTCCCATCCCGGACGGTATTGAGGTCAAAAGCGCGAAGCTCTGCAATTCGTTCAGATAGTCGAGCAAGGCCACGATCGATCTCTTGAGATGTCAGTCTCAGCTTCGGCTGCGGAGGTGTAACAGAGGTGGTTTTTCGTGCCATGGTCTACGCATTCCTTGGTAGCGGTAGGCCATTATTGCTGATTTTGAAATGTCTGTTCACCCTTTGGGCCCCCGGCCGCTTTTTCTTCAGGCGAGACTGACCTAATTATTTTTGCGAGGCGTAAACCCAGGTTGGCGGTTTCGCGAGACTGACTTTAAAACTCAAAGTGGCGGCCTACAGACGCCAAGCTACGCGAGCCGACGAGACTGACTTAATTGTTTAAGATCACCCCATAAAATCGCAGCTTCGGCTGCGATTTTTTTATCCGGATCGAGGGCACCATGGATCGCTTCCAGGAAATGCAGGTTTTCGCCATCGTCGCCCAGGAGCAGGGCTTCTCCGCTGCCGCGCGGCGCCTGGGTTTGTCGGCAGCCAGCGTAACCCGGGCGGTGGCGGGGCTGGAGCAGCGGATCGGTACGCAGTTGTTGATCCGCACCACTCGTAGTGTGCATTTGAGCGAAGCGGGCCTGCGTTATCTGGAAGACTGTCGGAGAATTCTCGCCGAGGTGCAGGAAGCGGAGGATTCCGCTGCCGGCAGTCATGCCCAGCCCCGCGGGCAGTTGACGGTGACGGCGCCTGTTTTATTCGGTGAACTGTTTGTCACGCCGGTGATGGCGCGTTATCTGACGCAATACCCGGACGTTTCCATCAATGCCCTGTTGCTCGACCGGGTGGTGAGCATGGTCGAGGAGGGCGTCGACGTCGCGGTGCGAATCGGCGAGTTGCCGGACAGCAATCAGCATGCGATCCGGGTCGGTGAGGTGCGGCGGGTGATCTGCGGCTCGCCGGAATACTTCGCGGTCCATGGTCGGCCTGCCCATCCGCAGGCCTTGGCCGGGGCGCCGGTGGTGGCGACGTCGGCCATCGGCCAGCAGCGCAGTTGGCCGTTCATGGAGCACGGTGAACTGATTGGGGTAAAACCGGAGCCGCGTCTGGTGGTCACCGCCAATCAGGCTGCAATCACGGCGGCGTCGCTAGGCCTGGGGCTGACCCGGGTACTGTCTTATCAGGTGGCCAGCAAGGTCGCCTCCGGCGAACTGGAAATCGTCCTCGCCGAGTTCGAACTGCCTGCGCTGCCGATCCACGTGGTGTATCAGGGCGGGCGCAAGGCGCCGGCTCGGGTGCGCAGTTTTGTCGACTTCATGGTGAACGCATTGCGTGAGCATCCCGCCTTGAAAAATGCCGCTTTATTTCATCCAGAGAAATAATGGATTGCATTTGCTGGTGATTCTGTTGTTTTCACGATAGGTGGAAGATGGCTCCCACGGCCGCCGTCCACCCTGAACGGCGCCATCATCCAGCGGAGTCGACCATGCAAGCGATCAAACTCTACAACTTCCCGCGTTCCGGCCACGCCCATCGTGTCGAGCTGATGTTGTCACTGTTGCAACTGCCGACCGAGCTGATCTTTGTCGATCTGGCCAAAGGCGAGCACAAACAGCCCGGCTACCTGGCGATCAACAGCTTCGGGCAAGTACCGGCCATTGATGACAACGGCGTGGTACTGGCCGACTCCAACGCGATTCTCGTCTACCTGGCACAGAAATACGGCAATGGCCGCTGGCTGCCAAGCGATCCGGTCGGCGCCGCGCATGTGCAGCGCTGGTTGTCGGCAGCCGCCGGGCCGATTGCCTTCGGTCCTGCCGCCGCCCGCCTGATCACGGTGTTCGGGGCGAAGTTCAACGCTGAGGAAGTCATCACCCGCGCGCACAATTTTCTCAAGGTGATGGACTTGGAACTGGGCAAAACCCCGTATTTGGCGGGCACTGAGCCGACCATTGCCGATGTCTCGGCCTACAGCTACATCGCCCACGCGCCGGAAGGCAATGTATCGCTGGACGACTACGCTAACGTTCGCGCCTGGCTCTCGCGTATCGAAGCGCTGCCCGGTTTTGTCGGCATGCCGCGCACCGTTGCCGGCCTGCAAACCACCGTCTGACATTCAATCTGCGCCGACGGCGCAGGGGAGAGACCGTGATGGAACGTTCACCGTGGCACGCTGGCGAGCAACAGTTGCAGGCCCATGTCGGCGTTGCCGAGCGCATGGAGGAATTCGGTCGTAAGGTGATTCGCACCTGGATGCCGGATCAACACCGCCAGTTCTATCAGCAATTGCCTTTCATGCTGTACGGCGCGGTGGATGCCGAAGGTCGCCCCTGGGCCAGTGTGCTGGAGGGGGAGCCGGGCTTTGCTCACTCTCCCGAGCCGACGCAACTGCAGTTCGCCAGTCTGCCGGCTGCCGACGATCCGGCACAGTTACAGGCTGGCGCAGCGATCGGTCTGCTTGGGATCGAACTGCACACCCGCCGGCGCAATCGGCTCAATGGCCACATCGATAATCTCGACGCGAACGGCTTCGGGCTGACGGTCGATCAGTCGTTCGGCAACTGCCCGCAGTACATTCAGTTGCGCCAGTTTCAGCGAGTGCCGCTGACGGATCCGCAGACCCGCAAAGCCGAACACCGTGATAGCCTCGACGCCGCCGCCATTGCGCTGATTGAAAGCGCTGATACTTTCTTCGTCGCCAGTTACGTCGACGTCGACGGCGAGCGTTCGGTGGATGTTTCCCACCGCGGCGGTCAGCCCGGTTTTGTGCGAATCGAGGGTAATCGCCTGACGATCCCTGATTTTGCCGGCAACCTGCACTTCAACACGCTGGGCAATCTGCTGCTCAATCCCTTGGCCGGGTTGCTTTTCATCGACTTTTCCACAGGCGATGTGTTGCAGCTCAGCGGTCGCACCGAGATCATTCTTGACGCGCCGCAGATCGAGGCCTTCCAGGGCGCCGAACGGTTGTGGACTTTCGAGGTGGAAAAACTGGTTCGGCGTCCGGCAGCGCTGGCTCTTCGCTGGCGCTTCGACGGCATGTCACCCACCAGCCTGCTGACCGGTAACTGGGCCCAGGCCGATGCACGATTGCAGGCCAAGGCATTGGGGGACAGCTGGCGGCCATTGCGCGTGGCAAAAGTCGAAATGGAAAGCCGTCACATCCGCTCGATCTATCTGGAGCCGAACGATGGCGCAGGACTGCCGGTGTTTCTCGCCGGGCAGCATCTGCCGCTGCGGTTCACCCTTGATGGCGAGGTGCACATCCGCACCTACAGCCTGTCCGGCGCGCCGTCGGACGATTTTTTCCGGATCAGTGTCAAGCGCGAAGGACGGGTGTCGACGCACCTGCATGAGCAGATTCGCGTAGGCGATGTGCTGGAGGCGCGCTTGCCTCAAGGACATTTCACCGTCGCGGCACTGGAGCGCAAGCCATTGGTGCTGCTCGCCGCCGGCGTCGGCATCACGCCGTTGCTGTCGATGCTGCGTGAGGTGGTGTATCAGGGCCTGCGGACGCGACGGATTCGTCCGACCCTGTTTGTTCAGAGTTCCCGCAGCCTCGCCGACCAGCCGTTCCGCGCAGAGGTGGATCGGTTGCTGGAGGATGCCGGTGATGCCGTGAAAGTGTTGCGAGTGCTAAGTCAGCCGGAAGACGATCTGGTAGAAGGAAAAGACTTCGACCTGCGTGGTCGTATCGATGGCGATCTGTTGCGCAATCTGCTGACCGACGAGGACTTCGATCAGGTCGACTTCGTGCTCTGCGGTCCCGGCGGTTTTACCCAGGGTATTTACGACATCTTGCGCGAACTGAATGTGCGGGACGGGCAGATCCATGCCGAAACCTTCGGCCCTTCGACCCTCAAGCGCCAAGCCGATCCGGACGCGATCGTGATGGAACAACCGCCGGCTGCGACCACGTCGGTGCCGGTGCTGTTCGAGCGTTCGGCCAAGGAAGCGCGCTGGCAGCCCGACGGCGGCAGTTTGCTGGAGCTGGCGGAAAGCCGCGGCCTGCGTCCGGAATTCAGTTGTCGCGGTGGTTCGTGCGGCACCTGCAAGACGCGGCTGATCAGCGGCGCGGTGAATTATCCACAGCCTCCGGCTGAAGTACCGGAGGAAGGGCAGGTTTTGATCTGCTGCGCGGTGCCGGCCCAGAGTGCCCAGCCGCTGGTGCTGGATCTGTAACGGATCAGGCGTAGGACAACGCCTTTTCCTCCAGCAGCTCCTGATACAGCTCGGTCCATTTGCGGCCCATTTCATCGGCTGTGAATAACTGCCGATAGCGGGCCTCGGCCTTGAGGCCCATTTCGGCAGCGAGGGCCGGGTCTTCCCACAGGGTGCGCATCGATTCGCGAAACGCCTGTGGATGACTCGGTGGCACCACCAATCCGGTTTCATTGTGGATATTGATGAAGCTGGTGCCGGTGCCGATCTCGCTGGAGATCATCGGTTTGCCGTACATCGCGCCTTCGAGCAGCGAAATGCCGAATGCTTCCGAGCGCAGGTGCGACGGGAAGACGATGGCGTAGCTCAGTTGCAGCAGGGCGACCTTGTCTTCATCGCTCAGACGACCGAGGAAATGAAGGTTGCGCAGGCCCAGCGCGGCGGCCTGGGCGTGCAGTTCCTGCTCCAGCGGGCCGGCGCCGACGATCACCACCGGGTAATCGACGTCTTTCAAGGCATCGAGCAGGATGTGCAGGCCTTTGTAATAACGCATCACCCCGACAAACAGGAAAAACTTATCCCCAAGCTGCTGCCGCCAACGGTTCATGCGTTCGACGTCGGGCTGTGGATAACCGGCCTTGTTCAAACCGTAGGGAATGACCCGGGTCTTGTCCTGGAACTGCTGCAACACATCGCTGGTGTGCAGATAGTTTGGCGAGGCCGCGACAATCCGGTCGGCACTGGCGAGAAAACGGTTCATCAGCGGGCGATAGAGTTTGAGCAGGTGCTTCTGGCGAATGATGTCCGAGTGATACGTCACCACCGTCGGTTTGTTTACGCCGCTGGCGAAATGCACCAGATCCATGAACGGCCACGGGAAGTGGTAGTTGATCACGTCGGCTTCGGCGGCCAGTTCGCGAAACTGTTTGAACACGCTCCAGGAAAAACCGGTAGAGGCGAACTGGATATCCAGTTTTGCCCGATGCACCTCGTGCTGGCCGAGACGCACCACCGCAGGTTCTGGATGGGCGCTCAGGGTCAGCACCTGGCCTTCGATACCGTGTTGGGCGCCACTCTCGCAGAGTTGAAAGATGACTTGTTCGATACCGCCGACCGAGTCAGGCAGGTACGTCTTGAAGAAATGAAGAACTCGCATTCAACCTCCCATGGCCTGGTGGTAGGCGCTGGCCGTGGCCTGCGCGCAACGCTTCCAGGAAAAAAGCCGTGCCTGCTGCAATCCGGCTTCCCGGCATGCCTGCCAGTGCGCTTGATCATCGATCAGTCGGCTCATCGCATTACACAAGCCGTCTGCATCGTCAGCTTCAATATAGTTGCCGGCGTCTCCCGCCACTTCCGGCATGGCCGAAGAACGGGTGAGCACCACCGGCGTGCCGCTGGCCATCGCTTCCAGCACCGGCAGGCCGAAACCTTCATAAAGCGACGGAAAAATCAGCGCCCGGGCACCGGCCAGCAATTGCGCGACTTGCTCATCGGGAAGATAGCCGAGCAGGCACACGTGCCCGCAAGCCAGGGCCTGATTCAATTCCTCACTGAACTGGTCGCGCTGCCAGCCGGCCATGCCGACGATCAACAGCGGGAAACGCTGGCGCACGGGGTCCGGTAACAGCGCGTGGGCGCGCAGGGCCAGGTTCAGGTTCTTGCGTGGCTCCAGAGTGCCGACGCAGAGGAAATACTCCCGATACTCGACCGCATGGGCCTTGAGCACCGCATCGATGTCTTGCGGATCGCGCGGATGGAAACGCGCGGCAACACCCAGCGGCGCGACCACGAAGCGCTCGGCAGGCAGTCCGAAATAGTCCCGGGCCTCGTCAGCGATGGCTTGCGAGTCGGTCAGAATGATCCGCGCCTGGCGTACGCCGTCGGCGAGCCGCCGTTCGATTTCCCGCAGCCGTGCCGGCGGCTGAGTCTCGGGGAAATGCAGGTGTGTGAGATCGTGCAGGGTAATCACGGTCGGGCCATCGAAAGCCAGCGGCCACAGGCTCGGTTCGTGATACAGATCGACCGGCTGCGCAGGGCCCTGATCAAAGCGTTTCTGCTCCAGCCACCGGCGGGCCTGATAGGCGCCGGGGATCCGCCGCAGCAGCGGCGTCAGGCGCGAATAACCGGGCATCGCCGCTTCCGGCAGTTGCGAGCTCCAGCCCCAGCCGTGGAACAGCGCCACTTCGATATCGGTTTCAGCGTGCAAGGCATTCACCAGTTCGGCCACGTAATGACCGATACCGGTGCGTGGTGCCTGGAGAATGCGGGCGTTAAGGGCTATGTGCATGTTGCCTCGCCGGCACCTGAGGTGCCTCCAGTACATGGCGCGCGGTACGCTCGACCAGTTGCGCGCTGGCTTCACGCCAGCCAATCCATTGCCAGTCGCTGACATCGCGGGCGGCGGGGAATCGACCGCTGCGCTCAAAGCTCTGCAGCAGATCGGCGAGGCTTTGTGGCGACTGCAGGTCGAAATACGCCATGAACTCGCCACCGATCTCGCGAAACACCGGGATATCGCTGCCCATCGCCGGCAGCCCGCGCTGCATGGCTTCCACCAGCGGCAGGCCGAAACCTTCGACGAACGAGGGAAACACCAGCGCGCTGGCATGGGCGTAGGCGTGTTCGAGGCTGGTGTCGCTCAAGTCGTTGAACATGAACAGGCGTCGGTTCAGTTCGGGATGATGATGGATCCGGGCCAGCAGTGCGTCGCACTTCCAGCCAATGCGCCCGGCGATGCACAACCGGGCGTTCGAGCCGTTCGTCCAGGCATGGTCGAAGGCATCCAGCAGATAGTCGTGGTTCTTGCGTGGCTCGATGGTGCTGACCATCAGGAACATCGGCTCCGGTGTCGCGAACAGCTGTTGCAAACGTGGTTCGACGGCGGCCTCGACGCTCTGCAGATCCAGCTCCGAACCGAGGTGAAAGTAGTCGAACCAGCGTTTGCCGACTTGTGCCGACCCGAGGCGACGCTGCATTTCTGCACGCAGCTGATCACGCACGGTGGCGGAAATGGCCATGAAGCCGTCGGCGTTGCGGGCGATCCAGTCGAACCACTCGCTGTACACCTCGACCAGCCGCGTGTCATAGAACTGCGGGTGGGACAAGGGAATCAGGTCGTAGATCACCGCAACGATGCCCATGCCTTCCTGTTTGAGGCGCTCGGCATGCAGGAAAAAGTCGGAATGCCAGGACGAATCCAGCAGCACCAGTTGATCGCCCGGCTGGTGTTGCAGCGGCTCGCAGCGTTGGGGCATTTGATAGCGATTGACTAGCCCGACCAGCCGCAGCGGTAGCCCGAATGCACCGAACGAGGTCAGGCGATAGCCGACGTACAACACGCGTCGTGCCAGTTTTGTGCGGCAACGGGTGTCCAGCCGTTGATGCAGCTGCCAGAAACGATGAGCCAGCCGTTCCAGACGCTCGCCAAACGTGACGATGGCATTGAACAGCGGCGAATCCAGCGGCGCCAGACGCTTCACTCGGTACAACTGGCCCTTGAGCAGAACCACCGGCACGCATTCGACCCCTTCGGCGCTCGGCGGCAGCTGTTTGATGACGTTGCGCACCACCCGCTGAATCCCCGAATTGACCTTCGGGTGTTTGAACACGTGGGTGCATTCGACCAGCAGGCGGGTCATGGCGCACGCTCCGCGAGGCTGTCCGCGTGGCGGGTGATCGAGGTGCTGGCGCCCAGCCAGGAACAGCCGACGAAATCTTCCTGACGGTTGTTGATCACGTGGAACACCAGCCCGTAGTCACGCCATTCGAAGTTGCGGTCCAGGTGCGAGTCCAGTCGCGACAGGCTCAGGGCCACGGAGTAATTGCCCTTGCCCAGGCCCATGACGAACGCGAAGCGATAGGTGATGCGCTCGCCCGCACGCAGGTCTTCCAGCGCCTGATTCTGGCGGTGGGTATTGATGCCGTACATGGCCTGGCCCAGGCGATCCTTGATCATGAAGCCGAGCACCAGCCGCTCGATGTCCTGGCGAATCTCTACCTCGACTTCCAGGGTCACCGGCTGACCGACTTCGGCAGCGTCGATGGAACGTTCGCGTTCATCGAGCAGGCGTACGCTGAGGATCCCGGCCTCGCCGGTGCCGGACACGGTGCGCACTTGTCCGCCGTCGAGCAGTTCCTGGCGCACGGTCTGGCCTTCGCGTTCAGCAAGCAGGGCGTTGTAGTAATCCATGACCGCTTCGGGCTTGTCGTGCATCACCATGTGGCCGCCTTCGAGCAGGATCGCCGAGTCGCAGATCGACTGGATCGCCGAGCGGTCGTGGGACACGATCAGCAGCGTGGTGCCAGCCTTGCGGAAGCTGCGGATGCGGTCGAAGCTCTTGTGCTGGAAGTAGGCATCGCCCACCGACAGCGCTTCGTCGACGATCAGAATGTCCGGGCGTCGCGCGGTGGCGACGCTGAAGGCCAGGCGCATCTGCATGCCGCTGGAGTAGGTGCGCACCGGGTGATCGATGGCCTCGCCGATTTCCGCGAAGCGTTCAATGTCCGGCATGAGTGCTTCGATGTCTTCGACCTGCATGCCCAGCAGTTGCCCGGCCATCACTGCATTCTGCCGACCGGTGAAGTCCGGATGAAAACCCATGCCCAGTTCCAGCAGCGCCGCGACCCGGCCCTCGAGCTGAATCTGGCCGCAGGTCGGTTGGGTGGTGCCGGTGATCATCTTGAGCAAGGTGCTTTTTCCGGCGCCGTTGACCCCGACAATGCCCACCGCTTCACCGGGGGCGATTTCGAAATTCACGTCCTGCAGCACCCAGTGCTGGCGATGGCGCATCGGCGAAAACGGAATCAGCCATTCCGCCAGGCGGCTCCAGCGAGTTGGGTACTGTTTGTAGGCCTTGCCCAGGCCAGTGACGCGTATGTGCCCCATCAGAGTTCATCCACCATTTCGCCGACCCGCCGGCGAAACAGGCGCAGGCCGACTGCGCACAACAGCAGGCCGATCACGAAGATCGGCAGCAGCGAACTCCATACCGGCCACTGACCATAGAGAAACAGATTCTGGTAACTGCCGATCAGGTTGGTCAGCGGATTGAGCTGCAACAGGCGCTGCACCCACTCGGGCAGGATGCTCAGCGGGTACACGATCGGCGTCAGCCAGAACCAGAATTGCAGACAGATGGCGAACAATTGCCCGACATCGCGAAAGAACACGTTGAGCACACCGAGGATCATCCCCAATCCGGCGCAGAACAGCACTTGCAGCGCCAGCAACGGCACCAGTGCCAACAGGGCCATGCCCGGCCAGCGTCCGGTGATCAACAGAAAGCCGAGGAACAGGCCGATGATGATCGCGAAGTTGATTCCGGCATTGAGCAGCACGATCACCGGCAGGCACAGGCGCGGGAAGCTGATTTTCTTCAGCAGGTTGGCGTTTTCCAGAAACATGTTCTGGCTGCGCAGGGTGATTTCCGAGAACAGGCCCCAGGTCAGCAGCCCGGCGCACAGGTAGACGCTGTAGGCCATGCCGTCGTCGACGCCGGGCAGACGGGCGCGCATGATGTGGGAAAAGATCACCGTGTACACGATGATCATCGACAGCGGGTTGAGTACCGTCCACAGCGCGCCGAACAGCGAATTGCGATACCGCGCTTGAAACTCCCGCTTGACGCTACCGAGGATGAAACCCCGATAGTCGTGCAGCGAGCGGTACAGGGAAAGCAGCATTCACACCGTCCTGCCGTATTGGTCTTCGAAGCGGACGATGTCGTCCTCTCCCAGGTATTCGCCACTTTGCACTTCGATGATCACCAGGTCGATCACGCCGGGGTTCTCCAGACGGTGCTTGTGACCGGCGGCGATGAACGTCGATTCGTTCTTCGCCACCAGCGTCGTGCCGCTGCCATTGTTGGTGACCTTGGCCATGCCTTCGACCACCACCCAGTGTTCATTGCGGTGATGGTGCATCTGCAGCGACAGCTTGCCGCCGGGTTTGACCACGATGCGTTTGATCTTGAAGCGCGGGCCTTCCTCGAGCACCGTGTAGGTGCCCCACGGACGGCTGACCGTGCGGTGCAGGCGATAGGCTTCGTGGGATTTGTCCTTGAGCTGCTTGGCCACCCGCCGCACATCCTGCGCACGGTCGGCGTGGGCTACCAGTACCGCGTCGGCGGTGTCGATGACGATCAGGTCTTCCACACCGACGGCGGCCACCAGCCGGCCTTCGCTCTGAACGAAGTTGTTGCGGCTGTCGATGAAGATCGCCTCGCCGCTGGCTCGGTTGTTATCGGTGTCGGCCGGCACCAGCGCGGCGACCGCGCTCCACGATCCGATGTCGCTCCAGTCGAAACCGGCGGGTACCACCACGACTTTCTCCGAGCGTTCCATCAAGGCGTAGTCAATGGAGATGTCGGTGATCTCGGCGAACAGCTGCGTGGACAACTCCTGTTGCAGACAACCGGCGGTTTCCACCGGTTCGCTGGCGGCCATGCAGGCGCGCGTCTGTTCCAGCAACTCGGGGGCGTGCAGCGCCAGTTCGGCAATCACCGTTGCGGTGGAGAAGCAGAACATCCCCGAATTCCACAGGAAGTTGCCGCTTTCCAGGTAATGGGTGGCGGTTTGCAGGTCGGGTTTTTCCACGAAACGCTGCACCTTGGCCGCGCCCCGGTCGTTGAGCGGTGCGCCGGTCTCGATGTAACCGAAACCGGTTTCCGGGGCGGTCGGCACCACGCCGAAGGTCACCAGATAGCCGTCCTTCGCCAGATTGACCGCGTGTTCGACCGCGCTTTTGAGCGCCTCTTCATTGACGATCAAATGGTCGGCGGGCATCACCACCATGATTGCCGCATCACCGTGCAGGGCTTGCAGCGACAGTGCCGCCGCCGCAATGGCCGGCGCGGTGTTGCGCCCGGTGGGCTCAAGCAGGAAGTGCCCGCGATGGCGGGACAGGTGCGCGGCCTGATAGTGATCCTTGCTCTGGAAGTAATACTCGCGGTTGGTCACCGTGACAATGTCGCCCCAGCCGTCCAGCAGCGCGGCGGCGCGCCGGTAGGTCTTGCCCAGCAGCGACTGGCCGTCGGGCAGGGTCATGAACGGCTTGGGATGGCCCTCCCGGGACACCGGCCACAAACGGGTGCCGGCACCGCCGGACAGAATCACGGGGATCAGCATGGCCTACTCCTTGGCGACGCGTTTCATGTCCGCATCCATCATCATGCGGATCAGGGTGTCGAGGTCGGTTTTCGGTTTCCAGCCCAGCACGCGCTGGGCCTTGGCCGGATTGCCGAGCAGCACTTCGACTTCGGCCGGGCGGAAAAACGCCGGGTCGATCTTCACGTAATCCCGATAGTTGAGGCCGACGTGATCGAAGGCGATGCGACACATCTCGCGCACGGTGGTGGTGACGCCGGTGGCGACCACGAAATCGTCGGGCTTGTCCTGTTGCAGCATCAGCCACATGGCCTCGACGTAGTCACCGGCGAAGCCCCAGTCGCGCTTGGCATCGATGTTGCCCAGGGCCAGCTCCTGCTGTTTGCCCTGTTTGATCCGGGCGGCGGCATCGGTGACCTTGCGGGTCACGAATTCGATGCCGCGCAGGGGTGATTCATGATTGAACAAAATGCCGCTGCTGGCGTGCAGGTTGAAGCTTTCACGGTAGTTGACGGTGATCCAGTGGCCATAGAGTTTGGCCACGCCGTACGGGCTGCGCGGGTAGAACGGGGTGTTCTCATCCTGTTGCTCGGCCTGGATCAGACCGAACATTTCGCTGGTGGACGCCTGATAGAAACGCGTGTGCGGGCTGAACTGACGGATCGCTTCGAGCAGGTGAGTCACGCCCAGGCCATCGACGATGCCGGTGGTTACCGGTTGGTCCCAGGAGGCGGCAACGAAGCTCTGGGCCGCCAGGTTATACACCTCGTCCGGCGCCGACTTGATCACCGCGCGCTGCACCGAGCAGGCGTCGGCCATGTCGCCGTCCAGGTAAACGATGTCGGCTTCAACGCCCATCTCGCGCAGACGCCAGCGCGAGTCGCTGCTGCGCCGTGCCACGAGGCCGTGAACCTTGTAACCCTTGTCGAGCAACAGCTTGGCCAGATACGCGCCGTCCTGGCCGGTGATCCCGGTGATCAATGCACTTTTTGTCATTGTTGTACTCGCTTCTCCCAGTCGGACAGGATCGCCCGCAGGGATTGTTGTGTAGTGATTTGCGGCGTCCATCCTGTGGTCCGGGCCAGCCGTTGGTGGCTGCCGCAGACGCGACGCTGATCCGCGCGGCGCATGCGTGCCGGATCCTGAACCAGTTGCAGCTTGACCTGGGCCAGGTCGCCCATCTGTTCGATGAGGCTGCGGATGCTTTGCTCATGACCTGAGCAAATGTTGTAGACCTGTCCCGGCGTACCTTTTTCCAGCAGCGCAAAATAGGCCGAGACCACGTCGCCGACGTCGAGGAAATCGCGGGTGACATCGATATCGCCGACTTCCAGTTGCGGCGCTTGCAGCCCCTGCTTGATGCGGTTGATCTGCCGTGCGGCGCTGGCGATGACGAAGCTGTCCTTCTGCCCGGTGCCGATGTGATTGAACGGACGCGCCACCAGCACCGGCCAGCCTTCGCTCAACCCCCATTGCAGGCTGAGAAATTCCGCCGACAGTTTGCTCACGGCGTAAGGATTGCGCGGGCAGGGTGGTTGTTGTTCGGTGATCGGCAGCGCGGGTTCTTCGACCTGGCCGTAGACATCGCCCGAGCTGACATACAGGAACGTGCCCTTGAAGCCGCGCGCCTTGAGGGCCTGCAACAGGTTCAGGGTGCCGAGCAGGTTGATGTCGAAGGTACGTGCCGGATCGCGGAACGCTTCAGGGACAAAGGTCTGGCCGGCGAGATGAATGACCGCATCGGGCAGTTGCGGCCAAAGGTCGATGAGGCTGTCCGGGTTTGTCAGGTCGTAGGGTGAGGCGGCAGACAGCAGCTCCCACGACGCGTCTTCCCCCTGCAGGCGTGACTGGATGTGTTGTCCCACGAATCCACTGAGACCCGTGATGAACAGACTTTTTTTCAAACAGCGACCCCTTGGTCTTTAACGTTCACCTTTCCCACAGGCTTAAAGGGAATGTGCTGTCGGATCGTAGGAATAATTCGGCAGAACCGTAGGTGAAGTCGTTGTTGTAGTTGTTTGGTTGCCAATCTGTGCCAATTGCGCAGCAATTTCAACAGGGCAAATCGTGACCGGTCAGTTCTCGTCAGAGTAGTCGGTTTTTTCTCGCCGGGCGGTTCCCGAATGCGCGACGGATGTGTTTAGAATGCCCCTCGTCGCGATCCCCGGCGGCTTCTCGCAAGGATCGTGCGACAGGGTAAAACCGACCATTAAAACAAGAACAGAGACGTGCCCGATGATGCAGGACGAACCGCGCTGATGCCGGTTCGATCCGACGCCCGGCCGTCATAGCGTGAAGCTGCCGGGATGGCGGTTGCACCGTGGGATGCCATGAATTTCATTCTCTACTCGGACGTCAACGACCGCTCCATCAGCCAGAGTCTGGGGCGTCCCGAATATAGCTACTACTTCGTGCTCAAGGCCTATCGCCCGGTGCTGGAAAGCCTGGGGCGGGTGCATGTGGTGTCTACCAGCGCCGAGGTTGATCCACTCTATCGGCAACTGCTCGCCGCCGGTGAAAGCAGCGTTTTCCTGTCCTTCACGCCGCCACAAAATACCCCGACCGATCTTGAGTGCCCGACGATCTGCGTGATCGCATGGGAGTTCGATTCGATCCCCGACGAGTCGTGGGACGATGATCCGCGCCACGACTGGACGCAGATGCTCGCCCGACAGGGACGGGTCATTACGCTGTCGAGCCACACCGCCCGCGCGATTCGCCGCGCCATGGGCGAGGACTTTCCGGTACTCGTGCTGCCGACGCCCTTGTGGGAAAACTTCTCCGCCATTCGTGAGCAGCACGTCAGTGCGCCGATCAATCCCGGCGCGACCCTGGCGATCAAGGGCTGCATTTTCGACAGCCGCACGCTGGGACTGTCTGCCGACGATTTGCTGCCCAAACCGCTGACCGCCGAACAATTGGCTGAAATTGAGGCACTGCGCCCGCCACCGCTGACGGTCAAACGACGCCTGGTGATTGCCCGCCACTATCTGCGTCTGTGGATGCTGGGCGCGGGTGAAGAACGGGTGAAATTCCTGCACCACTGGTACTGGGAAGGTGTGCAGGATCTGCTGCCGGACAGCGCACACGCCTGGCTTGAAAAGCGCTTCCCGGCCATCGCCGCTCCGCATGCGGTAGTTGTGGTCGAGCCACCACCGCTGGATCTGCCGGACACGTCCTCGGTGGTCGAGGCCATGGTAGAAGGCGTGATCTACGTGACCGTGTTCAACCCCAGGGACGGCCGCAAGAACTGGCATCATCTGGTTACCGCTTTCTGCTGGGCCTTTCGCGAAACGCCTGACGCGACGCTGGTGCTGAAGATTACCCAGAACGATCTGGCGTCCTACTACAGCGAACTGATGACCCTGCTCGCACAACTGACACCGTTCGCCTGCCGGGTGCTGGTGATGCACGGTTACCTGGACGATGCGCAATACGCGCGGCTTTACCAGGCCGCCAGTTTTTACGTCAACGCTTCACGCTGCGAGGGCCTGTGCCTGCCGTTGATGGAGTTCATGTCCAGCGGCAAACCGGTGATCGCCCCGGATCACACGGCCATGGAAGACTACATCGACGACACCGTGGCCTTCGTCGTCCGGTCCAGCGAAGAGCTGACGATCTGGCCCCAGGACACCCGCATCATCTACCGCACTTTGCGCTATCGGCCGGACTGGGCTTCGCTCAAAAGCGCCTATGAGAACAGCTACCGGATGGCCAAGGCGCAGCCGCAGGAGTACGCGCGGATGTCTGCCGCTGCTGTCGAGCGCATGCACGACTACTGCGCGTTTGCCCCAGTGCAGCAGCGCATGGCGGACTTTTTCGGCCTCGCGCCACTGACCGTCGATGCCGCCCCCGTGACGGACAATGCCTCATGCTGATCATCATTCACTCGGAAACCAACCAGCACACCATCGCGCAGAACCTCGGTCGTTCGGAGTACAGCTATTACTTCGTGCTCAAGGAATACCGGCCGGTGCTGGAACGCCTTGGGCGTGTGGTGGAAGTCGTCGATCCGGCGCGCGAAGTCGATGCGCTGTACCTGGAGTGCCTGTCCCGTGGCGAGCCGTGCGTGTTCCTGTCGTTCTCGCCGCCGCACCGCACGCCGATCCACCTGGCATGCCCGACGTTGCCGGTGTTCGCCTGGGAATTCAGCACCATCCCCAACGAACCCTTCGACAACGAGCCGCGCAATGACTGGCGCATGGTGCTGCGGGCCTGCGGCGCGGCGATCACCCATTCCACCTACACGGTCAACGCCGTGCGCGAGGCCATGGGCGCCGATTACCCGATTGTCGCGGTGCCGGCGCCGGTGTGGGATCGCTTCGCGGCCCGGGGCGCGCAGCTACAGGGCCAGTCCTCGACTGGGCCCGTGCGCCTGACGATCAAGGGGCTGATCGCTGACAGTCGTCAGCTCGATCTCGACGCGTTTGGCCCGAAACATTTGCGCCGTGGCCAGGGCATCGATTTCCAGGCGCCGGTGCGTGAGCAGGAGTTGTTGCTGGACGGTGTCGTCTACACGTCGGTGTTCAATCCAGGTGACGGCCGCAAGAACTGGGAAGACATGCTCAGCGCCTTCTGCGTGACGTTCCGCGACGTCGAAGACGCGACGCTGGTACTCAAGCTCACGCATCACGATGCCGAAGAAGCGCTCAGCGACATTCTTCATCACCTGTATAAAAACCAGACCTACCGCTGCCGCATCGTGCTGATTTACGGCTACCTCGCGGACGCCGACTACGAGCGTCTGGTACAGGCCACCCGTTACGTGGTCAACACTTCCTACGGCGAGGGCCAGTGCCTGCCGCTGATGGAATTCATGTCCTGCGGCAAACCGGCCGTGGCGCCGCGTACCACGGCGATGATCGATTACCTGAGCACCGACAACGCCTTCCTGGTCGAGTCCACCGATGAACTCACGGCCTGGCCGCACGACCCGCGCAGGGCATTCCGCACGTTGCGCTACATGACCAACTGGGCATCGGTCTGCGTGGCCTATCGCGACAGCTATGAGGTGGCGAAGAACGATCCCGGGCGTTATGCGCAAATGTCGGCGCAAGCCGTTGCCAGTCTCCAGGCGTTCTGCAGTCAGGCGGTGGCCGAGCAGCGTTTGCGCGATTTTCTCGCTCAAGTGCACGAACTCCGCGCTATCGCTGCAACGGAAGTCACGGGCGCATGATCCGCGCATGGCTGAGGCGTTTGCGTCCGGTTGCGCCATCGGTGCCGGACTCTCTGCCGGATCCTGTGTCCGTCAGCGTGTCGCCGCGGGACGTCGGCCTGCACGATGCCATGCTCGACGGGTGGTTTCACGGCGACAGTGGCGAGTTGCTCAAGGGCTTTGCCATTGACGCGGACGACACCCTGCTCGACGTGGGGTGCGGTGAGGGCGTGGCGACATTGTTCGCCGTGCGCCAGGGGGCCTCGGTGATCTTCACCGACAGCGAGCACGACAAAGTCCGCGATCTCGCCCGGCAAGTCGAGGCGCAGAGCCGCAACGCCAGCCTCGGTCTGGTCAGCAACAGCCTGCCATTGCCGCTGAGCGACGGCTGTGCGAGCAAGGTTGTGTGCATGGAAGTGCTGGAACACATCGACCAGCCCGAGCCGTTCATGGCCGAGCTGGTACGCATGGGCCGGCCCGGTGCGCTGTACCTGCTCAGTGTGCCGGCGCCGGTCGGCGAGCATTTGCAGCAGGGCATTGCCCCGGCGGGTTATTACCAGTCACCCAATCATGTGCAGATCTTTACCCCGGAACGCTTCGCGGCACTGGTGGAGGAGGCCGGTCTGGTGATCGAGCATCGTCAGGCCACGGGGTTTTTCTGGGTCATGGGCATGATTTTTTTCTGGGCCAGCGAACGCGCTGCCGGCCGTGACCTCGGTGGCGCCGTGCGCGACCGGATCCAGGCGCCGTATCCACCGTTGATGGAGAGTTGGGCCAGAACCTGGCAGGACTTGCTGGCGCAGCCCGATGGCTTGGCGATCAAACAGATGCTGGACCGGTTCATGCCCAAGAGTCAGGTAATCATCGCCCGCAAACCGCTCGATGCAGGACGAGTGTCATGAGCGGCAAGCGGATCATGGACATCGAAGTGCTGCGGGCTATTGCGGTACTCGGCGTGCTGTTTCATCACTTGCAAGGCAGCCTGTTCACCGACCCGGTGCCGCTGCTTGAAAGGATCCATGCCTGGGCGCAGCCATGGTGGGGCGTTGACCTGTTTTTTGCGATCTCGGGGTTTGTCATCGCCCGCAGCCTGATCCCGGCGCTGCGCGGTTGCAGCAACCGCCGGGAATACTGGGAGCAGACGCGCAATTTCTGGCTGCGTCGGGCGTTTCGTCTGTTGCCCTCGGCCTGGCTGTGGCTGGCGCTGATGCTGCTGGCGTGCGTGTTTCTCAATCGATCAGGGGCGTTCGGCACGTGGTCCGCCAACGTCCAGGCCACTCTGGCCGGGGTGCTGCAGTACGCCAACTTCCGCTTTGCCGATGCGTTCTTTCATTACGAGTACGGCAGCAGTTTCGTCTACTGGAGTCTGGCGCTGGAAGAGCAGTTCTACCTGTTGTTCCCGCTATTGATCCTGCTGTGCCGCAAGCATCTGGTGTGGGCATTGCTGGCACTGGTGGCGGTGCAGTTGTTCACGGTGCGTACGCCGCTGCTGATGGTGATTCGCACGGATGCGCTGGCGTTGGGCGTGCTGTTGGCGATGTGGAGCGTGCAGCCGGGTTACTGCCGTTGGGAGCCGGTATTCCTGCGTCGGCCATGGGCCGGAGTGTTGGCGCTGATCGGCCTCGCAGCGCTGCTGAGCTTCATGGCCACCGACCGTTTCACCTTTGCCGGTTACCGCATCGGGTCTATCGCCGTGCTCAGCGCCGTGCTGGTGTGGATCGCTTCGTACGACCGCAATTACCTGCTGCCGGCCGGTGGCCTGCAACGACTGATGGCCTGGATCGGCAGCCGCTCCTACGGCATTTACCTGATCCACATCCCGGCCTATCAACTGGTGCGGGAACTGACCTTTCGTTTGCAGAGCGCCGATCTTCCGAGCCCGGCGGGGCATCCGATCGTGACGCTACTGATTGCCGGTGGCCTGATCGTGCTGCTCAGCGAACTCAATTACCGCTTGATCGAAATGCCCATGCGCAATCGAGGCGCCACGCTGGTGAAACGCCTCGGCACCTCGCGAACCGTCGTCTCGTCCTCTGGAGCCACCTCATGCTGAGCCTTTTGAAAAAACTCACGGCGGCTCCGGCCCCCGCACAAGCTGTCGCACCGGTCGCCGACAAGGTCGACCCTTATATGCTCGGCCTGCACGACGCGATGCTCAGCGGCTGGTTCAACCAGCAAACCGGTGAGCTGTTCAAAGGCTTCCCGGTAACCGCCGATGACACCTTGCTCGACGTTGGCTGCGGCGACGGTGGCAACGTGCATTTCTGCGGCATGCGCGGGGCGAAGATCATCATTGCCGATATCGATGGCGCCAAGGTCGAAGCGACCCGCCAGCGCCTGAGCGATACGCCGGCGCGTGGGGTCGAATGCCATGTCACCGACTGCAATCCGCTGCCGATCGCCGATGGCACCGCCACTCGCGTGGTGTCCACTGAAGTCATCGAGCACGTCGACGACCCGGCGCAGTTCCTGGCCGAACTGGTGCGTGTCGGCCAGTCCGGCGCGCTGTATTTGCTGAGCGTGCCGCACCCCAGCTCCGAAGACCTGCAAAAGGACATCGCCGCGCCGGAGTATTTCCAGAAGCCCAACCACATTCGCATCATCAGCGAAGAGCAGTTCAAGGCGATGGTCAGTGAGGCGGGACTCGAGATCATCAGCCACAGTCAGTACGGCTTTTACTGGTCGATGTGGATGATGCTGTTCTGGGAGGCCAAGGTCGAATTCAGCAACCCGGATCATCCGCTGCTCAATCATTGGGCCGATACCTGGCAAGCGGTGCTCGACTCGCCGCGCGGTGCGCAGATCAAGCAGGCGCTGGATGCGGTGGTGGCGAAAAGTCAGGTCATCATTGCCCGCAAGCCCTGAACGCTTTTGTGTAACCTTGCAGCCTGATGTCTCAGGGATCTGCAAGGTATGCGCTTTATCATCGGGTGGGCAGCCCTGGTCGCTATGTTGTTGCTGTGTGCTTGTGAACGACAGGACGCAGTGCCGCTCGACCAGCAGCTTTACGTCTGGCAACGGCAATGGACGCCGGCCCATGAACCTGCGCTGAACGACAGTCGCAGCGACTTTTCGACGTTGCGGGTCTTGGCGTTGCAGGCGTTCCCGAATGCCGGATGGAGCCGGGCACGAATCGATACCGCGCTGCTGAAACACGATGCCCGGCCGTTGATCGCGGTGATTCGCCTCGACGGCCAGCTCAAGGCGCTCGACCCGCAAGCGGTTACGGCGCAAGTCCTTCAAGTGCTTGCTGACTGGCAAGGGCAGGGGCTCACGCTGGCCGGGGTCGAGATCGATCATGACGCCGGCAGTGCCCGACTGTCGGACTATGCCGAATTCCTCGCTCACTTGCGCGGCGCATTGCCGGCCAGCTTGCCTTTGAGCATCACTGCGTTGCCCGCCTGGCTCGACAGTCCGCAGTTGCCGGCGCTGCTGGCGACCGTCGACAGCAGCGTGTTGCAGGTGCATGCCGTCAGCGATCCGCGTCGCGGTCTGTTCGATCCCGAGCAGGCGCGGCGCTGGGCCAAGGCCTGGGGGCGGGTGACCGACAAACCGTTTTATCTGGCGCTGCCGGCTTATGGCGTGGCGTTGTTGCCGGAGGCCGATGGCGCCCCGGTGGTGGAAAGCGAAGTGCCGCTCGAGCGCGGTGGCCAGCGGCGCGAATTGCTCGCCGATCCGCAACAACTGGGCCGGCTGGCCATTGAACTTCGCGAGGATCGCCCGGCGCATCTGGCCGGTCTGATCTGGTTTCGCCTGCCGTTGGCCAACGACCGCAGAGCCTGGAGCCTGAGCACGCTGCGTGCGGTCGCCCGAGGCGATGCATTGAGCAGCCAGCTCGGCCTGACGTTCACCAATCAGAATGGCCTGCAAGACATCGCCCTGCGTAATGTCGGTAACCTCGACAGCGCCTGGCCCGCCCGCATCACCCTCAAGGCCCGGGGCTGCGAAGGGGCTGACGCGCTCGCCGGTTATGCGTTGCAACAGACGGCGGATCTGCTTACCTTCACCCGCCTGCGCGACGGCCGCCTGCCGGCGGGCGGGCAGCGTGCGATCGGTTGGGCACGCTGCGCAAATATTGATCAAGGAGGTTCGCATGTTGACCCGTAACTGGCCCCGCCATCTGCTTTGCCTGAGCCTCAGCCTGCCGCTGGGGTCGGCGCTGGCCTGCGGTCCGGATTTCCCGATGCGTCTGCTCGACGATCGCGGACAATCGCTGGCGGAACTGCCGGAGGGCAACTTCAGGTTCGAGATCAGTCGCCTCGGCAAAACCATTGCCGGGCTGAAGAACGTTACCGCCGCCACCCACAATCCGGATGACATCTACGCCGAGGCGCCAGAACCCGCCGAGGTGCGCGACAAGGCCGAGCAGATCGGCCTGACCCCTGAACAGCAAGCGCTGGTCAAGCAACTGCGCAGCCTGACCGATGCGCATCAGGTTGACGTGCAGGGCGCGAGCCTGCCGGCGGAACTGCGTCTGTATGTGGCGGGCGCGGTGGCGTTCGGCGCCGGTGACCATCAACTGGCGGTCGAGTATTTCCGTCAGTTGCTGGCGCTGCCGGCCGATCAGCGGGCGTTGCGCAGCACCTGGGCTGCCTATTCTCTGGGCCGAGCGTACTTTGCCATGAGCAGCGAAGCGGGCGACGCGCTCGAAGCCTGGGAAAACGCTATCGACGCGTTCCGCCAGGCGCGGCAACTGAGCATCGACGGCTTCAGCGATCCGCTGGAGCTGGGCGTGGCCAGCCTCGGCGAAGAGGCGCGGGCGCTGCGCATGGCGGGTGACTGGAACAACGCCATCAAGCTGTATGCCGCGCAAAACCTGCACGGCTCGAACGTCGGTTACACCTCGCTGAAGCAGTTGATGAACGAACTGGCCGAGGAGCCCGAAGATCGGCTGGCGAAATTGCTGCGCCGCGAAGCGGTGCAGCAACTGGTGACCGCCTCGCTGATTAGCCGCATTGGCTGGTCGTTCGGCGATGAACCGCCGAACGAGAAGAAGCTGGTCAAAGCGCTGCAAGCGAGTACCCGAGGCAGCCTCGACAACGCTGATCGCCTGGCGGCGATGAATTATCAGCAAGGCGATTACGCCAGCGCCAAGGCGTTCCTTGAACACGCTGGCGACAGCGGTCTGGCGTGGTGGCTGCGGGCAAAACTGGCGGTGCGCGATGGCGACAGGAACGCAGCGGCTGCGGCCTACGCGAAGGCCGCGCAAGCGTTCCCGCAGGACGAATCCTGGGGCGAGCGGCGCACCGCCGACTGGAATCTCGAAACCGTGCAGCCCAAATGCCGGGTCGAAGGTGAAAGCGCAATTCTTGCGCTGCAACGTGGCGAGTACCTGCAGGCTTTCGACCAGTTGTATCGCAGCCAGCATATTTACTGGTTCGACGCCGCGACCGTGGCCGAGCGAGTGCTGACGGTCGATGAGCTGAAAAACTATGTCGATACCAACGTCCCGGCACCGCCCGCGCTGAGCCAGCAGGATCGCGACAATTACGTGCCACTGCCAGTGGCCGCCAGCCTGCGCAATCTGCTGGGTCGGCGCCTGTTGCGTGAGGGGCATTACGAAGAAGCGGTCGGTTATTTCGACAATGCTGATCTGCAGAACAAGGCCCGGCTCTATGGCCAGCAACGCCTCAAGGCCGACTCGGCTTGGTGGCCGACCAAGCGTGCCAGCGCGCTGTTCAATGCCGCGTGGACGGCCCGTGAGTGGGGCATGGACATCCTGGGCTACGAAATGGCCCCGGATTACGCGACCTTCGGCGGCAACTACAGCCTGGAAAAGACCGAGCTGAAAGTCGGCCCGCTGGTCAGCGAAGCCGAAGTGCAACGTCAGAAGACCAGTGAAGCGCAGCCGGATGAGCGTTATCACTATCGGTTTGTCGCCACGGCGCTGGCCAGCCGTGCGGCAGACAATCTGCCGCACACCAGCCAGGCGTTCGCCGCTGTGTTGTGCTCGGCGGCGGGCTGGAACAGCAGCCTGGAAGAGCAGAGCGCCTTGTACAAACGCTATGTCGACGAAGGGCCGTACGTGCCGTGGGCCGTAGATTTCGGCCATCAGTGTCCTTATCCGGACTTCGAAAGTGCCGACAAGCGCTACGTCACTCAGGTGACCGACTCGGTGCGTTCGACACTGCGGCCGTACAAGTGGCCGGTTCAGATCGGAGCGATCGTAGCCCTCACCGCTGTGGCGTTGTTGCTGATCACCCGCCGCCAGCGCAAGGCCCGCAAAGCCTAAGCCTGCTGGACGAAGGTCAGGCGCACGGCGAAGCCGATCAACAGGCTGCCGAACAGCCACTGTTGCACCCGTTGGGCCGTCGGGCTGTGTTTCAGCCAGCGGCCCAGCGCAGCGCCGGTCAGGGCGTAGGCGCTGTCGAACAACAGACCGGCGCCCACCAGCATCGCGCCAAGCACGGCGAATTGCGTCAGCACCGGTGCGCCATTTGCCACGATGAACTGCGGCAGCAACACCGAGCAGAACAGCAACGCTTTCGGGTTGAGCAGGTTGGTCAACAGGCCGCGACGGATGGCGGCGTACCACTGCGCATGACTGTCCGTGAGGGTGCCGGCGTTCAGATCCGGCAGCAACGTGGTGCGCAGGCATTGAATGCCGATCCACAGCAAGTACGCCGCGCCGGCAATCCGCACGGCATCGAACGTCCACGGCGCCGCCTTGAACAGCGCCGCCAGCCCCAATGCTGCTAACGCGACGTGGCAACCTCGGGCAATCGCAAGACCCACCGCCGTGGCCAGCGCTGCGCCGCGTCCCTGACGGGCACCGGTCTGCAACAGCAGGATCATGTCCGGGCCGGGCAACAGAAAGACCACTGCCAGCGCCAGGAAAAACAGCCAGAGACTTGCCATGTCGCACCCCTTTCGTTGTCGATTCGGTCGCCTCAGTCTAGGGCCGAAAGGCAGGGCAGGTGGTTGCGTAGTCAGCTTCTAAAGGCCTCTGAATTGGCATAATCTGCGCTCTTTCACCGCGTAAACCATCAGGATCTGCCAACCATGAAACTCGATGCCTTCGACCGCAAGATTCTCGCCGCGCTGCAACGGGACGGGCGCCTGAGCAACGTGCAGTTGGCCGACGAAATCGGTCTGTCGGCATCGCCGTGCCTGCGCCGGGTGCGAATGCTGGAGGAGGCCGGGGTGATTCGCGGTTATCAGGCCAACCTGGATCGTGATGAAGTGGGGTTGGGGCTGACGGTGTTTGTCGGGGTCAAGGTCGAGCGGCACAACGACGAACAGGCCGAGGCGTTTCATCGGGCGGTCACGGCGTTACCGGAGGTGATTTCGGCGTTTCTGGTGTCCGGGGAATCGGACTTTCTGCTGCAAGTGGTGGTGCCGGATCTGCGCGCCTATGACCGCTTTCTCACCGGTTGCCTGTTGAAGCTGCCGGGAGTGAGCGATATCCGCAGCAATTTTGCGATCCACACGGTGAAGACACCCGGCGCGTTGCCGCTGGGGCATCTGCCGTCCTGATACTTCCCGCATTGCGCGGGAAGTATTCGCACAGTGCTTACATCTGCGTCGCCATCCCCTCGACATTCATCGCTGCCTGACGCAACGCTTCGGAGCGGGTTGGATGCGGGTGACAGGTCAGCGCGATGTCCTCGGCCGAGGCGCTGAACTCCATGGCCACGCAGAACTCGCCGATCATTTCGCTGACGCTCGGGCCGACCAGGTGCACGCCGAGGACTTCGTCGGTGCGCTCATCGGCGATGACTTTGGCGAAGCCTTCGGTCTCGTGATTGATCTTCGCCCGGCTGTTGGCGGTGAACGGGAATTTGCCGACCTTGTACGCCCGGCCTTCCGCCTTCAGCTGCTCTTCGGTCTTGCCGACGCTGGCCAGCTCGGGGCGGGTGTAGATCACGTTGGGAATCAGGTCGTAATTGACCTCGCCGGCCTTGCCGACGATCTGTTCGATGCAGGCCATGGCTTCGTCTTCGGCCTTGTGCGCGAGCATCGGCCCGGAGGTCACGTCACCGATCACCCACACGCCAGGCGCTTCAGTGCGATGCTGTTTATTGGCGAGCATGCCGCGTTTGTCGGTGCTCAGGCCGACGTTTTCCAGGCCCAGGCCCTGGGTGTACGGACGACGACCGATGGCCACCAGCACGTAATCGGCTTCAAGGATTTCCGCGCTGCCGCCAGCGGCGGGCTCCACGCTGAGTTGTACGCCGTTGGCCGATGAAGTGGCACTGGTCACTTTCGAGCTCAGCTTGAAGCTGATGCCCTGTTTGCTCAGCGAGCGTTGCAGAGTTTTGCCGGCTTCGCCGTCGACGCCGGGGCAGATGCGGTCGAGGTATTCCACAACCGTCACCTGCGCGCCGAGCCGGCGCCAGACCGAACCGAGTTCGAGGCCGATCACGCCTGCACCAATCACCACCAGATGCTTGGGCACTTCGCTCAAGGACAGCGCACCGGTCGAGTCGAGGATGCGCTTGTTGTCGATCTCCACGCCGGGCAGGGGAGTGGGTTCGGAGCCGGTGGCGATGACGATGTCCTTGGCCGTCAGTTCGATGCGGCTGCCCTGATCACCGGTCACGCTGACTTTTCCGGGGCCGTCGATGTGGCCCCAGCCCTTGATCCAGTCGACCTTGTTTTTGCGGAACAGGAATTCAATGCCTTTGGTCAGGCCGCTCACGCTTTCGTCTTTCTGCTTCATCATTTGCGCAAGGTTGAGCGTGGGTTTGACTTCGATGCCGAGGTTGGCGAACTCCGCGCCCAGCGCCGCTTCGTAGAGCTCTGACGCATGCAAAAGCGCCTTGGACGGCATGCAGCCGACGTTCAGGCAGGTGCCACCCAGCGTGGCGCGGCCCTCGACGCACGCGGCCTTGAGGCCCAACTGGCCGGCGCGGATCGCTGCGTTATAACCGCCGGGGCCACCGCCCAGAATCACCACGTCATAGTTGCTCATGCTCTTGCTCCTGGCTGAAGGATGCGGATCAGTAAAAGTAGTTCGTGCTAAAAATTACGAACGTAATATGAGCGTTTCCCGACATTTCGGTCAAGGCTTCAGGCAAGCGACAGGTTGCGCATCTTTGAATGATGCAAATGAGTACAAATATTTCACGACTTTCGTTATATCGTAACGATATGTGCAGTGAGCCAAGTGTTTTGGGGGGATATGCAAGTCGATCTGGATGAAGGCACGCCGGTCACCGGGTTGCCGCGCTTTCAGCAAGCGGCGACGCAGGGCCGGCGTTTGCGTCGCCTGGCGATCGGTCTGGGTGCGTTGGCCGGGGCAGGGTGGGTGCTGGCGTTTTTTGTCGGACTGTTTGCGCCGCAATCGCTGTGGCCCGCGCTGCTGGTCAATCAGAGCGCGGCGTTGCTGTTGCTGGTGGCTAGCCTGCAATCGGCGTGGTGGGTGACGCAATGGCGGGCGCGGGTGATCAATCCCGTCGTGCCGATGACGGCTGCTGAAGAACCTGCGCCAGAAGGCTGGTACGAGCGACTGTTGGATCGGATGAGCCAGCGCAGTCTGCAACTGCTCGGGCAGATCGGCGCAGCCACGTTGTGGCTGGGCGGGTGGTCGTTGCTGGTGCTGCTGAGCGTCGAACAGACGTGGAATCTGACGCTGCCGGCGGCGGGTGTGGGGGTGTCCGCCACGGTCGGCGCGGCCATCGCGTTGCTCTTGGCGTTCGGTCTGCTGGTGCTGGAGCGACAGCTGGCCCAGGAAAATCCGGCGCAATGGCCCGAGGCCGGAGCGCTGGCGCAGCTGACTCGAGTGGCAATCATCAGTCTGGTGCTGGGCGCGTTGTGTTTGTTGTTCGTCAGTGACAGTGCAATCTGGCCGGTGCGGCTGGCAGTGTTGATTGGCATTTTGCCGGGGCTGGTTGCCCTGGAATTGCTGCTGCGTGCGCTGCTGTCGTTGTTCAGCCCGCGCCGTGAACAACTCGAACCGGTGCTGCTGGCGCGCAGTTTCGTCGCCGATCTGCTGCGCTGGCCGCCACAACCGTTGCTCGCGTTGCAGCATGAGTTGCATAACCGCTTCGGCATCGATCTGCGTCAGATCTGGGCCTTCAGTTACATGCGTCGCGCGTTCTTGCCGGTGTTGGTACTGGTGGCAGCGGTAGGCTGGTTGCTCACCGGCCTTCACGAAATTCCGATGCAAAGCCGTGGCATTTACGAGCGTTTCGGCAAACCGGTGCAGGTGTTCGGGCCGGGGCTGCACGCCGGTTTGCCCTGGCCGCTGGGGCGGGTGCTGAGTGTTGAAAACGGCGTGGTGCATGAACTGGCGACCAGCGTCGGCGAGAACCCGGCGCCCGTGCAGTTGGACCCGGCAGAAGGCCCGGCGCCACTCACCGCCAACCGTTTGTGGGACGCCAGCCACGTCAATGACAAGTCACAGGTGATCGCCAGCAGCCGGGGCGATCAGCAGAGCTTTCAGATCGTCAACATGGATGTGCGCTTCGTCTACCGCATCGGCCTGAGCGATCAAGCCGCGCTGGCCGCCACTTACAACAGCGCCGATGTGCCCACGCTGATCCGCAGCACCGCCAGCCGGATTCTGGTGCATGACTTTGCCTCGCGTACCCTCGACGGATTGCTCGGCGAGGACAGGACCGGGCTCGCCGAAGAAATCGGCCGCGCCGTGCAAAGCGACCTGCAGAAGCTCGACAGCGGTGTGGAAATTCTCGCCACGGTGGTCGAAGCGATTCACCCGCCGGCCGGGGCGGCCAATGCCTATCACAGCGTGCAGGCGGCTCAGATCGGTGCTCAGGCGTTGATCTCCCGCGAGCGCGGTGCCGCTGCCGAAGCGAGTAATCAGGCGCAGTTGCAGGCCAGCCTCGCTCGGGATCAGGCCAGTGCCAACGCCCATGAAATCAACGCCACGGCCCGGGCGGCGGATCTGAAATTCAGCGCTGAACAAAAGGCTTACGCCAGCGCAGGCCAGGCCTTCCTGCTGGAGCAATACCTCAGCCAACTCAGCCAGGGTTTGAGCAAAGCCAAACTTTTGGTACTCGACCATCGTCTGGGCGGCAGCAGTAACGCACCGACCATCGACCTGCGTACGTTCACGCTGCCGGCAGATCCGGCGCGCACCACCGCTCAGCCAGGAGCCAGCCATTGAGCCAGTCGCACACTCACGATCACCATGACCACAGCGGCCACGATCATGCTCATGGCAGCGGTCATCACCATCACGGGCATCATCACCATCACCACGGTGCGCCGGAAGACGCGGGGCCTTTTCCGTGGAAACGCATGGGCTGGGCGGGATTGCTGGTGGCGTTCGCCATCGCGGCGGCGAGCCTGGTGCAAGTGCGCTCCGGTGAAGCCACGGTCATCACCCGGTTCGGCAACCCGTCCCGCGTGTTGCTGGAACCGGGGCTGAGCTGGCGTTGGCCGGCGCCGTTCGAAGCAGCGATTCCGGTGGACCTGCGTTTGCGCACGACCTCCAGCGGCTTGCAGGATGTCGGCACCCGCGACGGTCTGCGCATCATCGTGCAGGCGTACGTGGCCTGGCAGGTGCAGGGCGATCCCGACAACGTGCAGCGCTTCATGCGCGCGGTGCAGAACCAGCCGGACGAAGCGGCGCGGCAGATTCGCACGTTTGTCGGCTCGGCACTGGAAACCACGGCCAGCAGTTTTGATCTGGCCAATCTGGTCAATACCGATGCCAGTCAGGTTCGAATCGCCGATTTTGAAGCGCAGTTGCGTCAGCAAATCGATCAGCAACTGCTCGCGACTTACGGCGTGCGCGTGGTGCAGGTGGGCATCGAACGGCTGACCTTGCCATCGGTGACCCTGACCGCAACGGTCGACCGGATGCGCGCCGAGCGTGAAACCATCGCCACCGAACGCACCGCCATTGGCAAACGTGAAGCAGCGCAAATCCGCTCCGCCGCCGAACGCGATGCGCGCATCGTGCAAGCCGATGCCACGGTGAAAGCCGCCGATATCGAAGCCCAATCGCGAGTGGAAGCGGCGCAGATTTATGGGCGTGCTTACGGCGGTTCGCCGCAGCTGTACAACTTGCTGCGCTCGCTGGACACCCTCGGCACTATCGTTTCGCCAGACACCAAACTGATCCTGCGCACCGACGCCGCGCCATTCCGGGTGTTGGTCGACGGTCCGCCGAATCTCGACAGCAAGAGCGGATTGCAGCCATGAATGAAGTTCCACGTGGAACACATTCGCTGAACAGTCCGTGGATTCAAGCGGGGCGTCTGGCATTCTTTGCCCTTTACGCGGTAACCGTTCTGGCGGCATTAGCTTGGGCATTTTCCAATGTCCGGCAGATCGATCCGCAAAACCGCGCGGTGGTTTTGCATTTCGGAGCGCTGGATCGCATTCAGAATGCCGGCTTGTTGTTGGCCTGGCCGCAGCCGTTCGAACAGGTGGTTTTGTTGCCGGCGGCTGATCGGGTCATCGAGCGGCGGGTGGAAAATCTGCTGCGCAGTGATCAGGCCGTGCAGGCAGATCGCGTTGCAACCTTCGCTACGCCGCTGAGCGATGCGCTGGCCGGCTCCGGTTATCTGCTCACCGGTGATGCCGGTGTCGTGCAGCTGGATGTGCGGGTGTTCTACAAGGTCACCGATCCCTATGACTTCGTACTGCAAGGCGAACATGTGCTGCCGGCGCTGGATCGAGTGGTAACGCGCAGCGCAGTCGCACTGACGGCGGCGCGGGATCTGGACACCATTCTGGTGGCGCGGCCGGAGTTGATCGGCGCTGACAATCAGGCGGCCGAACGCCGCGAACGGTTGCGCGGTGATCTGGTGCAAGGCATCAACCGACGTCTCGCCGAGTTGAAGGCGAGCGGGCAGGGCATCGGCATCGAAGTGGCGCGGGTCGATGTGCAATCGAGTCTGCCGGAACCGGCGGTGAGTGCGTTCAACGCCGTCCTCACTGCCAGCCAGCAAGCCGACAAGGCGGTTGCCAATGCCCGCACCGAGGCCGAGAAACTTACCCAGTCCGCCAACGAACAGGCCGACCGCACCCTGCAAGTCGCCCACGCCCAGGCCGGTGAGCGCCTGGCCAAGGCCTCCGCCGACACGGCGACGGTGTTGAGCCTGGCCAAGGCGCAACAGCAGGGTACGGACCCGCAAATGCTGCTGCGTCTGTACCGTGAGCGGATGCCGAAGATTCTCGGGCAGGCCGGTTCGGTCACCACGGTCGATCCGAAAGACGATTCCCGCCTGATCATTCAGGGAGCCAGTAAATGACTGCCACTACCTCAGCTCCGAGCCTGTTGTCCTCGGCCGAACAACGCCGCGCCGCCCGCCAGTTGACCCTGGCGATGCTCGCCCTCGGCTTGCTTGGTCTGGGGTTGATCTGGCGCTGGTTGATGCCGGAACAGTCGGGCGTCAGTCAGTTGTTGCTCGGATTCGCTTCTTTATTAGTCGCGGTGCCGGTAATGCGTTCGGCCTGGTTCAGCCTGCGTTATCCGAGCCTGCACGGCATCACCGATCAGTTGATCGCCCTGGCGATGATAGGGGCCTGGGCCACGGGCGATCTGCTCACCGCAGCGCTGTTGCCGATCATCATGATCTTCGGCCACGTGCTGGAAGAGCGCAGTGTGATCGGCTCCCAGGAAGCGATTCATGCCCTCGGCCAACTGACGCGCAGCCATGCGCGCAAGGTGCAGGCGGACGGCTCGATCATCGAGGTCGACAACGGCACGCTCAAAGCTGGAGACAAAGTGGAAGTGCGCGCCGGGGATCGGGTGCCGGCGGACGGTCGGGTTTTATCCGGCCAGGCCAGCCTCGACACGGCGTCGATCACCGGTGAATCGGTGCCGGTGGAGGCGGGTGTCGGCATGGCGGTGTTCGGCGGTGCGATCAACCTCGACGGGCTGTTGCGAATCGAAGTGACCCGTACCGGGGATGAATCGACCCTCGGCAAAGTCATCGCGCTGATGCAGAACGCTGAACGCTCCAAACCGCCGATTACGCGTTTGCTCGAACGCTATGCCGGCAGTTACATGGTGCTGGTGTTGTTGCTCGCGGCGGTGACCTGGTTTATCACCAACGATGCACAGGCGATGCTCGCGGTGCTGGTGGCGGCATGCCCATGCGCGCTGGTGTTGTCGGCGCCGGCCACGGCGATTGCCGGGGTGGCAGTGGCGGCGCGGCACGGGATCCTGATCCGCAGTTCGGCATTCCTTGAGGAATTGGCGGATCTCACTTCGCTGGTCGTCGACAAGACCGGAACCCTGACGTACGGCACGCTGCGCTTGCAGTCGATCAACAGCCCGCGAGCGGATCATGGGTCGGTGATGGCGCTGGCTGCAAGCCTGGGTGCGGCGAGCAGCCATCCGGTCAGCCGCGCGCTGGCCGGACTGGTCAGCGCGGAAGAGGTGCTGGTGCTGACCGATATTCATGAGCGGCAGGGGTTGGGCGTAGTGGCCAAGACCGCGCAAGGTGAAGCAGCGCTCGGGCGCCCGGAGCTGTTTGCACAGTTGGGCATCCCGACCACGGCGATCCCCGAACACGATGGCCCGATTGCCGGGTTGGCGCTGAACGGCGAATTCCTTGCCTGGCTGTTGCTGGCCGACACCGTCAAACCGGAAGCTCGATTTGCCCTGAGTGAACTGCGTGACCTCGGATTGGGACGACAACTGCTGTTGACCGGCGACCGGCAAAGCGTCGCGCAGACACTGGCCAAGGATGTAGGCCTGCACGAAGTCGAAGCCCAGGCGTTGCCCGAAGACAAACTCAACCGAGTGCTCAAGGAAATCGACAACGGCTTCCGGCCGATGGTGGTCGGCGACGGGATCAACGATTCGCTGGCGCTCAAGGCGGGCGTGGTCGGAGTGGCGATGGGCGCGGGCGGCGCAGACATCGCGCTGGCGTCCGCCGACATTGTGCTGATTGGCAGTGACCTGCGTCGGCTCGGCACCTGCGTGCGCCTGAGTCGTCAGTGCCGACGGACTTTACAAGTTAACGTAATCATCGGTCTGGGCTGGACGCTGGCCATCGTGGTGTTCGCTGCTTTCGGCTGGCTCGGTGCGGCGGGGGCGATGATCGCCGCATTGCTGCACAACCTGAGCACGCTGTTGGTGCTGGGCAATGCCGGACGCCTGCTGCGTTTTCAGGAACCACTGCTGAAGCTGAAAGTGTCGGACTGATCAATTTTCGAACTGTGCGCCGCTCTCGCAGTCATTTGAGAAGGCGCACTGAACCAGGGATGACAGCGCCATTAAAGCCACTGCGGCTGATAGTCGGCGACTATCAAATCGATAGCCTGCTAATTTTCAAGGATGGTCTACCCTCAGATCAGACGTCTGAAACCAGGGGGATATTCCATGCTCGCGCAACTTCCACCGGCCTTACAGAATCTGCAGCTTCCGCTTCGCCTGCGACTCTGGGACGGCCATGAATTCAATCTGGGCCCGACGCCCAGTGTCACCATCGTGGTCAAGGACCCGTTGATGGTGTCCCAGTTGACTCATCCAAGTCTCGACGCGCTGGGGGCGGCGTTCGTCGAGGGCAAGCTCGAGCTGGAGGGCTCGATCAGCGAAGTCATCCGGGTGTGCGATGAGCTGAGCTCCGCGCTACTCGATGAAGACGATGACAGTCAGCCGGTGCGCACGCTCCACGACAAGGAAACCGACGCCAAAGCCATTTCCTACCATTACGACCTGTCCAACGCGTTCTACCAGCTGTGGCTGGACAGCGACATGGCGTATTCCTGCGCGTATTTCGAAACCGGCAGCGAATCCCTGGAGCAAGCCCAGCAAGCCAAGTTCCGGCACCTGTGCCGCAAGCTGCGCCTGCAGCCCGGCGACTATCTGCTGGACGTTGGTTGCGGTTGGGGCGGGCTGGCGCGGTACGCCGCCCGAGAGTTTGGCGCCAAGGTCTTCGGTATCACCCTGAGCAAAGAGCAACTGGCCCTGGCCCGCGAGCGGGTCAAAGCCGAGGGGCTGGAAGATCAGATCGAACTGCAACTGCTCGACTACCGCGATCTGCCCCAGGACGGGCGTTTCGACAAAGTGGTCAGCGTCGGCATGTTCGAACATGTCGGACACGCCAACCTCGCCGAATACTGCAAAACCCTGTTCGGCGCGGTGAAAGAGGGCGGTCTGGTGATGAACCATGGCATCACCGCCAAGCACACCGATGGCCGCCCGGTGGGACGCGGTGCCGGGGATTTCATCGAGAAGTACGTGTTCCCCAACGGCGAGTTGCCGCATTTGGCGATGATCTCGGCTGAGATCAGCGAAGCGGGTCTGGAGATCGTCGACGTCGAGAGTCTGCGCCTGCATTACGCGCGTACCCTGGACCACTGGAGCGAACGGCTGGAGGACAACCTCGAAGCCGCTGCGAAACTGGTGCCGGATCAGGCGCTGCGCATCTGGCGTCTGTACCTGGCGGGCTGCGCTTATGCGTTCGCTCGCGGCTGGATCAATCTGCACCAGATCCTCGCCGTGAAGGCCCATGCCGACGGCAGCCATGAACTGCCATGGACCCGGGACGACATCTACAACCCTTGAACCTATAGAATCGGTGAAATCAGCCGGGCGATCCGCATGCCGACCTGTTGCAGGCGGTGGATCTCCCGGCTTTCTTCTTTGGCGACCTCGTAGGCCTGGGCGAAGTCGTCGTTGAGCATCTGTTCCACGCTGGCGGCGAATTCGCTGTCGACGGTCAGCAGCATCACCTCGAAATTAAGCCGGAACGAACGATTGTCCAGATTGGCGCTGCCGATGGCGCTGATTTCACTGTCGATCAACACCACCTTCTGATGCAGAAAACCCGGTTCATAGCGGAATACCCGCACGCCGGCGCGTACCGCTTCGAAGGCGTACAGGCTGGAGGCTGCGTAGACGATGCGGTGGTCGGGACGCGAAGGCAGCAACAGGCGCACGTCGACCCCGCGCAAAACTGCGAGGCGCAACGCCGCGAACACGGCTTCGTCAGGAATGAAGTAGGGGCTGGTGATCCACACGCGTTCGGTGGCGGCGTGGATGGCCTCAACGAAGAACAGCGAGCAGGTTTCGTAAGCATCCGCCGGGCCGCTGGCGAGCAATTGGCAAAGCACGCCGTCCTCTGGGTACGCGTCCGGCAGGATCAGCGGCGGCAATGACCGCGCGGCCCAGAACCAGTCTTCGGCAAATGACTCCTGCATGCACGCCACCACCGGGCCGCGCACCTGAACGTGAGTGTCGCGCCACGGTGCCAGCGGTGGCTTTTCACCCATGTATTCGTCGCCTACGTTGTGCCCGCCGACAAACCCGATCAGCCCGTCGACCACCACGATCTTGCGGTGGTTGCGGAAATTCACCTGGAAACGATTGAGCCAGCCGCTGCGGGTGGCGAACGCCTTGACCTCGACACCGCCATCGCGCAGCGCTTGCACGTAGCTGTGGGGCAGGGCGTGGCTGCCGATGCGGTCGTAGAGCAAATGAATCACCACGCCTTCGGCCGCTTTTTTCAGCAGCAGGTCGCGTAGGCGCTGACCAAGACGATCGTCGTGAATGATGAAAAACTGGATCAGCACCGCTTCCCGCGCCTGGTCGATTGCGTGGAAAATCGCCTCGAAGGTGGCGGCACCGTTGATCAGCAATCGCACTTCATTGTTGGCCAGGCACGGCATGCGTCCCAGCTTCGGCATCGCTCGCAATGAGTCGTAAGCATTCGAGGCGCGGGCGGTCAGGGCTTCTTCCACCCACGGCCGCCAGTTGAGTTCGGAAATCGCCTGGCGCATCTGTTCGTTGGCCTGGCGGCGGGCCTTGATGTAGCCATCGAAGGTGCTGCGGCCGAACACCAGATAAGGAATCAGGGTGAGGTAGGGAATGAAGATCAGCGACAGCGCCCAGGCGATCGAGCCTTGGGCGGTGCGGACGGTCAATACGGCATGGATCGCGGCGATCGAGCCGAGGGTGTGTATCAGGGCGATCAGATAACCGAAAATGTGCGGTCCGAAATAATCCATGGGGCAACCTTGCTCCTGAAGATTCAATGCTTAACAGACCATGTTCCATGGCGATTGTCGCTATTTGTTTTCAAGCTGCCAGCGCCGGTCATGAACCGAAACAGACGGCCGGCGTCTAACGGCCACTACTGATCAGGAGTTTTTCAATGAACGTTCGTCTGCTGGGTTTAGCGCTGGGCCTGGGTTTGGCCTTGCCGGTGGTTGCTCAGGCGCAAATGCTGCAGCCGGGATTGTGGGAAATGACGTCGAGCAATGTGAAGGTCGACGATCAGGTGATGGATGTGCAATCGATCCTCGGTCAGATTCAAGGCCAGATCACCCCGCAGCAGCGGGCTGAACTGGAGAAGCAGGGGATCAACATCGGCGGCAAGGGCATCCGCGCCTGCCTGACGCCGCAGCAGGTGGCGACCAACGATATTCCGCTGGCGGATCCGCAGTCGGGCTGCAAACAGCAGATCACCGAGCGTGTCGGCAACCAGTGGAAATTCCGCTTCAGTTGCCCGAAAGCCCAGGGCACCGGCGTCGCGACGTTCCTCAGTGACCGTGAGTTCACCACCGTCGCCAACGGTACTTTCAATGCCATCGGGATCAACCAGAAGGGCAGTCTGGAAACCCGGGCAGTCTGGTTGGGTCAGGATTGCGGCACAGTCAAACCGCGAGCGTAACGTCACTGTCGAAACCGCCTCCACATCGAGTGGAGGCGGTTTTTTTTCAGCGCATGAACCGCAGCGGCAATCCCTGGCAATTGTCATGGATCCGTTGGTCATGCCATGCAATCTGCCCCGACACTATCGTCGTGCTGACCCTATGCCGAAAGCTGCGCTGAGCGAACGGCGTCCAGCCGCATTGCGACAGAACCAGCTGGCGTGAAACCGCGACACCTTTTGGCTCCGGTTGAATCAACACCAGATCCGCCCAATACCCCTCACGCAAATAGCCTCGATCCGGAATGGCAAACAGATCCGCAACCCGGTGACTGATCTTGGCCACCAGCGTGGTGATCGGCAGCACGCCATCCGCCACCAGTTCCAACAACGCCGGCAGAGCGTGCTGCACCAGTGGCAGCCCGGACGGTGCCTGCTCATACGCTTGCTGTTTTTCTGCCCAGGTATGCGGTGCGTGATCGCTGCCGATCACGTCCAGTCGATTGCTCAGCAGTGCCTGGCGCAGAGCGTCACGATCGCTCTGGGATTTGATCGCCGGGTTGCATTTGATCAGGTTGCCGAGGTTCGGATAGTCACGGTCATCGAACAGTAAATGGTGCAGGCAGACTTCGGCGGTGATGCGTTTTTGCGTCAGCGGTTTATCTTCGAACAGGGCCAGCTCGCGGGCCGTGGTCAGGTGCAGGACGTGCAGGCGAGTGCCGTGACGTCGGGCCAGATCCACCGCCAGAGACGATGAACGAAAGCAGCTGTCGGCATTGCGGATCTGCGCGTGGGCATCGGGCGGCAGTTGGTTGCCGAAGCGTTCGCGCAGGTTTGTGGCATTCGCCTCGATGCTCGGTGTGTGTTCACAGTGGGCCAGCAGAATCGTCGGCACTTCAGCGAACAGGCGCTCGAGGGTGTGCGGGTCGTCCACCAGCATGTTGCCGGTGGACGCGCCCATGAACACTTTGACCCCGGCCACTTCGCTCGGGTTGAGTGCTGCGACCGTGTCCAGATTGTCGTGACTGACGCCAAAGTGAAAACCGTAGTTGGCCACCGAGCTGATCGCTGCCCGGCGCTTTTTGTCGGCCAGCGCGTCAAGGGTCAGGGTGGCAGGGTTGGTGTTCGGCATGTCCATGAAACTGGTGATGCCCCCGGCCACGGCTGCACGGGATTCGGTGTGGATACTGCCCTTGGCCGGCGCACCCGGCTCACGGAAATGCACCTGGTCGTCAATCATTCCCGGCAGCAGCCATTGGCCGTTGGCGTCGATTTCCCGGGTCGCGTTTTCACCTTCGATGCTGCCGGCGATCTTGACGATGCGCCCGTTGCTGACCAACAGATCGGCGTCGAACTCACGCCCCTCGTTCACCAGCCGCGCATTGCGAATCAGCACACTGCTCATGATTCAGAACTCGTTCTGCAGGGCTTTGTAGCCGCGCACCAGGTCGACGTTGGTGCGCGCCACGTCTTCGGAAAACTCCGAAGCGCTGACGCTCACTGGCGGGAATTGTGAGAGGTCGGTGCCCGGGCCGATGCGGGTGGTGGAGGGCACGTAGAACGCGTCCGGCAGATCCCGACCGTCGACCACCGAGTTGTGGCGCACTACGCAACCGTTGCCGACCACGCAGTTGAACAGAACGCTGTTGAAACCGATGAACACCCGGTCGCCGACCGTGCACGGGCCATGCACGATCGAGCGGTGGGCGATCGAGCTGAATTCGCCGATGGTCACCGCCGCGCCGGATTTGGAGTGGATCACCACGCCGTCCTGGATGTTCGAATTGGCGCCGATGGTGATCGGTTCCATCTCGCCCGTGGCGTCCACTTCATCAGCGCGGATCACCGCGTACGGGCCGACGAACACGTTTTCGCCGATCACCACTTTGCCGCAGATGATCGCGGTTTTATCGACGTAGGCAGACTCGGCAATCTGTGGCAAATCACCGGAAGGATTTTTACGGATCATGGTTGGCTCAGGGCTTGGTAAAGGGTGTTGAGGTTGTATTCGAACAGCCCGGTGAAGGTGCTGGCCGGGCCGCTGGCGGCGAGGGCGTCGGAGTACAGCGTGCCGCCGATGTGTGCGCCGCTTTCGTCGGCAATCTGTTTCAGCAGGCGCGCGTCCTTGATGTTTTCCATGAACACCGCTTTGACCTTGGCCTGGCGAATCTGGGTGATCAGCGCGGCGACTTCGGCAGCGGAGGGTTCGCGTTCGGTGGACAGACCTTGTGGCGCCATGAAGTCGATGCCGTAGGCCTGACCGAGATAACCGAAGGCGTCGTGGCTGGTAACGATCTTGCGGTTGCCCGGCGGCAGTGAACCGAGCTTGGCTTTCGCTTGGGCGAGGAGGGCGTAGATCTGTTTCAGGTAAGCCTGGCTGTTGCGCTCGTAGTCAGCTTTGTTGGCCGGGTCAGCAGCGATCAGCGCTTTGGTGATGTTGGCGACGTACAGCTCGGCATTCGCCAGGTTGTGCCACGCGTGAGGGTCGGGGACGGTTTCGCCGTCCTCATCCAGCGAGCGCGGAATCACGCCGCGACTGGCGCTGATCACCGGGGCTCTGGTGTCGGTGCTGGCGACCAGCCGATCCAGCCAGGGCTCGAAACCCAGCCCGTTCTTTACGATCAGTTTCGCCTTGAGCAGGGCCTTGGCGTCATCCGGCGTCGGTTCGTAAGTGTGGGCATCGGCGTCAGGGCCGACCATGTTGGTGATCTGGATATGCTCGCCGCCGACCTGATGCACCATGTCGGCAAGGATACTGAAACTGGTGACCACCGGCAGTTTTTCCGCCGCCGATAACGACATCGACAGCATCAGGCTGAACAGCACGAGTAGAGCGCGCATCGGGAAACACCTCATTGGGATGTGAGCAAAGGCGGGCGGCGCAACAGACCGTGAACCGGTCCGAACACCACGGACAACAAGTAGCCGGCACCGGCGACCAGCACGATGGCCGGGCCACTGGGCAGCGAGTAGTAGAACGACAGCAACAGTCCAAGCCATACCGAGGCGCAACCGATGAGCGCGGCGATGGCGATCAGGATCGGCAGGCGTCGGCTCCAGAAGCGAGACGCGGCGGCGGGCAGCATCATCAGGCCGACCACCATCAAGGCACCGATCGCCTGGAAACCGATTACCAGATTGAGCACCACCAGCGTCAGGAACACGCCATGGGCGACGGGGCCGAGTCGGCTGACCGTGCGCAGGAAAAACGGATCGAGCGTGTCGAGCAGCAACGGTTTATAGATCAGCGCCATGGCCATCAGGCTGAGCGCCGATACCCACAACATGCCGTGGAGGGTCGCGCCGTCCACCGCCAGTGCGGAGCCGAACAGCAGGTGCAGCAAATCGAGTCGCTTGCCGGCGATCCCCAGAATCAGCACACCGCTGGCCAACGAGATGGGATAGATCGCGGCGAGGCTGGCGTCTTCGCGCAGGCCGGTGCGTCGGGTAATCCACGCGGCGAGTCCGGCCATGCTCAGACCGGCACCGAGTCCGCCGAGGGTCAGCGCCGGCAGACTCAACCCGGCGAACCAGAACCCCAACGCGGCGCCGGGGAGGATGCCGTGGGCGACGGCGTCGCCGATCAGGCTCATCCGGCGCAGGATCAGAAACACGCCCAGTGGTGCCGTGCTGCACGCCAATACCAGACCGCCGAGCAGGGCGCGACGCATGAAGACGAACTCGTGGAACGGTTGCCATAAATGGCTCAGCGTGAGCATCAGGCCACCTGCGTGTGAGGCGTTTGCTGGATGAGATTGATGCTGCTGCCGTATGCGCAGCCGCTCGGTTTGATCAGCAAGGTCTGTGGAATGTGTTGGCGCACGGCGGCGAGGTCATGGCAAACCACGACCAGGGTTCGTCCTTGTTCATGCCAGGCGTGCAGGTGTTGCCACAACAATGTCTGACCCAGTTCGTCGAGCGCGGCGTGGGGTTCGTCGAGCAGCAGCAACGGTGTGTCGGCCAGACTCAATCGGGCGAGTAGGGCGCGTTGCAGTTCCCCGCCGGAGAGGGCCATCAGGGGACGATGTTCCAGTCCGCTCAGGTGCCAGTCTTCCAGTGCGGATTCGAGACGTTGGGCTCTCAGTTGCGACGACAGTCGGCGTCCCCAGAAACCGGCTGCCACCAACTCTTGAAGACTGATCGGGAACTGTCGATCCAGATGCTGTTGCTGAGGCAGGAAGGACAAACCGCTTTGGCGTGGGACACCCAACTCGACCTTGCCGGCCAACGGTCGCTGCAAACCTGCGATGACTTTGAGCAGGCTGCTTTTGCCACTGCCGTTGATGCCGATGATTGCCGTCATGCTGCCGCTTTCCAGCCTTAGGCTGAGCGGTGCAGTGAGCGGTTGGCCGGGTATTCCCCAGCTCAGGTTGTGGCAGCGAATCATGGCTGCTCCCGGCGCCAATGACTCTCGGCGACGGCGTCGTGAGCATGAAGGCTTTCGGCGTGGATGACTCGTACGTGAAACTCGCTGATACCAGGTGAACGACGCAGGGCCAGATTCAGGCGTCGAGCAGCGTCTTCGCAGAACATCAGGTTCTGGCCGTTGGCGAGGGCGAAGGCCTGTTCGTCGGCGCGTTTCACAGCGGTTTGCACGGCGGTGCCGAGGGCTGCTTCGGCGTCGTTGATGATGGACGTCAGCGGTAGTTCGTCGACGAATTCGTCCAGATGCAGATGCAACTGGGCGGTACTGCGTTGGCTGTGAGGTGTGGCCACGATGCCTTGGGTCGAACCCAACCACGCCAACACGTCGGCGTGCTGCAGCGGTTTGTTGGCAAAGTCGTCGATGAATTGTTGCTGGATCAGTTGCCTCGCCAACGCTGCAGAACACGGGCAAGTCGACGAGTAAGCCACCTCCATTTTCAGTTCCACGTGGAACATTTTGCTTTTCAGGTGGGCTGAAACAGTGACGGGGTAGGTTTTCCATCCTGCCAAAGGGCTGACCAACGCGGGCCTTCTGAGGAGCAAATCAATATGGATATTAAGATAGGCGGCTTCGGACAGATCTTCGTGGCTGTCGAGAAAGCGCTGCAAAACTTGTCGTAAAAGGGCAGGAGAAAGGTTCTGCTGCTCCATCGCTTCCAGCCCCAGATAGAGCCGCGACATGTGAATGCCGCGTGCGTCTCCATCATCCAGGCTGACGCCTGCATCCGCTTTGGCAGCCAAGCGTTGGCCTTCGATAAACACAGGTAATGCGATGCCGCACATCCCCACCCATTCGAGAGGCAGGGCCTGGCGGGCGGCTTGAGCCGCGACATCCGGCAAAGTCAGCGTGTTCATGAGCAGTTCCATCATGGTAATTGAATTTGATGTTACATTATAACAATTCAAACCACGATGCCTTTTTCATGAACAGGCTTTCATATGCACAGACGCCACTTGCTCAACCTGATGCTGGCCAGCGCGGCCTTTGTTTTGCCTTTTTCGGTGTCCGCCACGCAGATACGCAATGCGCGTCTTTGGCGTTCGGATGACAAGCTTCGGCTGGTGTTCGATCTGAGTGGTTCCGTGAGCTACAAGACGTTTACCTTGAGTGCACCAGAGCGGTTGATCATCGATTTGAACGGCGCCAGCCTGATTGGGGACTTCAGCCAATTGACGTTATCCGGCACCCCTATTCATTCGATCCGCTCCGGCCATTTTGGCCAAGGGAACACACGGATCGTGCTGGATTTAAGCAGTCCGGTTCAGCTCAATTCATTCTTGTTGGCGCCTCAGGATGGGCAAGGACATCGCCTGGTTTTGGACTTGATGAGCGCATCAGCAGGAGTCCCGGCGAGCGTTCCACGTGAAACACTCCAGGAAAAATCTCACCCCAAGCGCGACATCATGGTGGTGGTCGACCCAGGTCATGGCGGGAAAGATCCGGGTGCAATCGGCGCCAAAGGCGAGCGAGAAAAGGATGTGGTGCTGTCCATCGCGCAACTGCTCGCACGTCGGCTTAAACGTGAGAAAGGCTTTGATGTGAAGCTGGTTCGTAACGAAGATTTCTTCGTCCCGTTACGCAAGCGTGTGGAAATCGCGCGTCAGCACAAGGCTGACATGTTCATCTCGGTGCACGCCGATGCTGCGCCGCGTCTGACCGCTTCCGGGGCGTCGGTGTATTGCCTGTCGGAAGGCGGCGCGACGTCCGCCACCGCGCGGTTCATGGCGCAGCGTGAGAACGGTGTGGATCTGCTCGGTGCAACCAGCCTGCTCAATTTCAAAGACAAGGATCCGATGCTCGCTGGCGTGATCCTCGACATGTCGATGAACGCAACCATCGCCGCCAGCTTGCAACTCGGAAACACAGTGCTGGGCAGCCTGGCTGGCATCACCACGCTGCACCAAAAGCGCGTGGAACAGGCTGGATTTGCCGTTCTGAAATCGCCGGATGTGCCGTCAATCTTGGTGGAAACCGGGTTCATTTCCAACGCACGGGACAGTCAGCGTCTGGGGACGGCGCGTCATCAGCAAGCCGTGGCAGACGGTTTGTTTGAGGGGTTGCAGCGTTATTTCCAGAAGAATCCACCTGTCGACAGCTATATGGCATGGCAACAAGAGCAGGAAGGATCGCCGGTTTAGCAGCCAGTGATCCGGCTGCAGGTGAACTTTGCACTGCTGCCGCCTGAGCTGGAGAACCGATTGATCGTCGTCCAGCCCACGCGGCGGTTGTAGCCAACCCAGGCTTCACCATCGGAAGCGATGCCGGTGAAAAAGGTCAGTTGCCCGTAGCGGCTGTTGGTTTGCGCCCAATAGCGGTTTCCCGCTTTCTCGAATCCGCGCAGGTAAATCGTGCTGCCGACGGTGTTGACGCTATAAGCGTTGCCGTTGCCATCAATGCACGCCAACAGGTTTGCGCTGCGCGTGCAATTGGCGAGTCCCGGCACTTGTGCTTCGGCTTTCAGCGTCAGTAATGCCAGGCAGATAAACGAGTATTTCAGCGCGGTTTTCATGATGTGACTCGGCGATGAATTGATTGCAGCTTCCAGCCCTTTGTCACTTTGAGCAAGAAGAGAGTGGATTGATTTTGTTGTTATACTATAACATTAGTCGGACAAGGCTTTCCGTGGCTTCCATTTCAAGCGTCCGTTTCCCTGGTGACCCCATCGAAGCCCAAGAACGCTCGCCTCGAGAGCCTCCAGCGCTGTTTAGCGACCGTCTGATGAGGTTTATCCAATGTCTTCCCGACTTCCCGTGACCGTTTTGTCCGGCTTTCTCGGTGCCGGAAAAAGTACACTTTTGAATTACGTACTACGTAACAGAGATGATTTGCGCGTCGCCGTTATCGTCAACGATATGAGCGAAATCAATATCGATGGCAGCGAAGTCCAGCGTGATGTCAGTCTGAACCGTGCCGAAGAGAAGCTCGTGGAAATGAGCAACGGCTGTATCTGCTGTACGTTACGCGAAGACCTGCTTGAAGAGGTCAGTCAGTTGGCCCGCGAAGGCCGCTTCGATTACTTGCTGATCGAATCCACGGGAATCTCCGAGCCGTTGCCAGTCGCCGAGACGTTCACTTTCCGTGATGAACAGGGGCAAAGCCTTACCGACATCGCTCGCCTCGACACCATGGTCACTGTAGTCGACGGTATGAATTTCCTGCCGGACTACCAGGCCGCCGAAAACCTCGCCTCCCGTGGCGAATTTCTTGGTGAAGAAGATGAGCGCTCGATCACCGATCTGCTGATCGAGCAGATCGAATTCGCCGACGTCCTGTTGATCAGCAAGATCGACCTGATCAGCAGCCGCGAGCGGGAAGAGCTGATGGCCATTCTCAGACGCCTCAACGCTCAGGCCGAGATCATCCCGATGGTCATGGGTGAGGTACCGCTGGAGAAAATTCTCAACACCGGTCGTTTCGATTTTGAAAAGGCCGCCCAGGCCCCAGGCTGGTTGCAGGAATTGCGTGGCGAACATGTGCCGGAAACCGATGAGTACGGCATCGCATCCACGGCCTATCGGGCGCGCCGGCCCTTTCATCCGCAGCGTTTCTTCGACTTCATCGATCGTCCTTGGGTAAACGGCAAATTGCTGCGCTCCAAAGGCTTCTTCTGGCTGGCCAGCAAACCCACCGACGCCGGTAGCTGGTCTCAGGCAGGTGGCCTGATGCGCCACGGTTTCGCCGGGCGCTGGTGGCGCTTCGTGCCAAAGGAACAGTGGCCGCAGGATCAGGAAAGTACCGCCGCGATCATGGAAAACTGGATCGCCAGCGTAGGCGATTGTCGCCAGGAGCTGGTGTTTATCGGACAGAACATCGATTTCGCACAGCTGTCGTCGGAACTGGATGATTGCCTGCTGACCGATGACGAAATGGCGCTCGGTACTCAAGGCTGGCTACAACTACGCGATCCGTTTGGCTCATGGCACGACGAGGTCGCCTGATGCTCGCCCTGAAATCGCTGCCAGGCAGCATTCGTCATCAGTCTTTCGGCCAGACCCCGCAGGCACTGGCGAACATTCTCGACGACGAGACCAACCTCGCGGTCTGGCAGCGCCAGATTCCGCTGCACATTGCCGAGTTCGCTGATTTGTTGTTGTCTCTGAACGAGCCTTACGCCGAGGCGCTTTGCCTGGAATTGCCGGACGAAGACGCCGAACCGGATCTCACGGGGCTGGCCAGCGGCTTTCGCGATCTGGAAGGCTACGAAGGGTTTATCAGCGACTTGAAATGGCTGGTCAGTGCCTTCGCCTGCTTGCTCGGCGCGCGGCGGATCGGCTTGCGCCTGCGTGTGCTGGACAAGGCCATGTGTCCGCGTTTTCACGTCGATCATGTGCCGGTGCGGTTGATCACGACCTATTCAGGCGTTGGCAGCGAATGGCTCAGGGAAGGGGAAATGGACCGTCGGCAACTGGGACAGCCGCAAGCCGAGCCGCAGGAAACTTCACGGATTCAGCAATTGAATCGGGGCGAAGTGGCGTTGCTAAAGGGCGAGAAATGGCACGGCAACGAAGGTTTCGGCCTGATCCATCGCTCGCCGCAACCGGCGCCGGGTGAGCGGCGGCTGATGCTGACCCTCGACTGGCTCGGATAGCGCCTCAGGGCTTGAGCCATTTCCCCTGGCTCTGAGTCTCGCAATAGGGCTGCAAATACGCCGCATCGGTGGCCACGCCGTAATAGTGGATATCTTGGCGATAAGGCATATTGGCGACTTGCGCGTTGCTGCACACGCCGAACGCGCCGGCGGGGCACTGCTCGACGTATTGAACCTCGACTTTCTGCCCGGCCAGGGTCGGCTGGCAGAAGCCGTCGCTGAACAGTTTTTCCGGGATGTTGCGGTTCTGCTGGCAGACCTTCACGTCGAGCCGCTCCGCCTGGCTGTGCACCACGCAGGCCTGTGCCAATGCCTGGCCAGATACCAGCGTCAGCAGCAACGACCATCCCATCCACCGCATCTTTGACCTCCAGAAACCTTGATCATGTTGCAGAACATTCCCACCCACGTCATCGCCGGCCCCTTGGGCGCGGGCAAGACCAGCCTGATCCGCCAGCTCATGGCCCAGAGACCGGAGGGCGAACGCTGGGCGGTGCTGATCAACGAGTTTGGCCAGATCGGTCTCGACGCTGCGCTGTTGACCTGCGAAGCCGATGGTATCGCACTGGGCGAAGTGGCCGGGGGCTGTTTGTGTTGCGTGAACGGTGCGCCGTTCCAGATTGGTCTGGGGCGTTTGTTGCGCAAGGCGCAGCCGGATCGCCTGTTCATCGAGCCCTCGGGGCTCGGGCATCCGGCGCAGTTGCTGAAGCAACTGAACGAGGCGCTGTGGCAAGGCGTACTCGCCGTACAACCTTGCGTGCTGGTGCTGGACGCCCAGGCCCTCGCCGCGGGCAAACCGCTGCCGGACGCGCAGCAGGAAGCCTTGTCCAGTGCAGGCTTGCTGCTGTTGAACAAGGCAGAAAACCTCGACGAGCCCGCGCGTGAGCGAATCACCCGACAGTTGCCGCCTGTCCGCCTGATCTGGACGCAGCAGGCGATGTTGCCGCTCAGCGAGTTGCCGGGTTTGACGGTGCAGGCGCAGGCCGGTGTGGATAAGTTGATCGTGCCCCAAGGGCTGGCGCAGATGCCGGCCATCTGGAGCGATCCGGCATTGCCGATCTGCCTGAGCCAGGCGCAGGAGAGTGGCTGGAGCATCGGTTGGCGCTGGCATCCGAGCCAGGTATTCGATGTATCGGGGATTACCCAATGGCTGAAAAGCCTGAACTGGCGCCGGGCCAAACTGGTGATTCACCAACCGGACGGCTGGCAGTCAGCCAATGCGCTGGATAATGCCGAGCTCAGCTGGCTGCCCAGTGAATGGCGCAAGGATTCCCGGATCGAGCTGATTTTCGACGAACCGCAGGCGGTCAGTGAATTACAGGCCGGTCTTGCCAGGTGTCGGCTTCACACAGGCTGATTCAAGGCTTCCACTTGGTGTGTTCCTGGCGCCACTGGCTCAGCTCGATCACTTCACCACGTGGCTTGGTCACTTCCACCACGGGCGGTGTGTCATCGAACGGTGCCGGGTAGGGCGCCAGTTCGATCTGCGCGCTGTGCGCACCGAACTGGGTGATGGTGCCGTTGTGCCGGGTTTCTCCGGTCACGGTAAATTCGAAATTGTAGACCCGGGCCAGGCGTCGCCGACCGCTGGCGTCCTTGATCAGGCCGATCTTCTTCAGCGCCACGTTACCGTCGAGCAACTCGACGCCGACATTCGCGCAATGTTGTTTGACCCGCTCCAGTGCCCGCTCGCGCAAGCCGTGGTTGTGCCAGAGCCACGCACCGGCGACGGCGAACAGCATCAGCACGAAAATGTTTTCCAGGGTGAGCATCAACACGAAACTCCAAATGATGGCGTCAGCTTAACTGCGTCGCCGGTCTGTCGTACAGGCTGCGTTTCGTCGCATACTGCGCGGCTTGAATTTCAATCGTTTTACGGAAAAACCCGAATGAAACGTACGCCTCATCTGCTCGCCATCCAGTCCCATGTGGTGTTCGGCCACGCCGGCAACAGCGCTGCGGTTTTTCCGATGCAGCGGGTCGGGGTGAATGTCTGGCCGCTCAATACGGTGCAGTTTTCCAACCATACGCAGTACGGTCAGTGGGCCGGCGAAGTGCTGGCGCCGCACCGGATCCCCGAACTGGTCGAAGGCATTGCCGCCATCGGTGAGCTCGGTAATTGCGATGCGGTGCTGTCAGGTTATCTCGGTAGCGCGGCGCAGGGCCGGGCGATTCTCAGTGGCATCGAGCGGATCAAGGCAGTCAACCCGAAAGCCCTTTATCTGTGCGACCCGGTGATGGGGCATCCGGAAAAGGGTTGCAGCGTTCCCGCCGAGGTCAGTGACTTCCTGCTGGAAGAAGCCGCTGCCGTTGCGGATTTCATGTGCCCGAACCAGTTGGAGCTGGACAGCTTCTCCGGGCGCAAGCCGCAGTCGCTGTTCGATTGCCTGGCGATGGCGCGGGCGCTGCTGGCTCGTGGGCCGAAAGCGGTGCTGGTCAAACATCTGGATTATCCGGGCAAACCGGCGGATGGCTTTGAAATGTTGCTGGTGACCGCCGAGGGCAGCTGGCATCTGCGGCGTCCGCTGCTGGCGTTTCCGCGTCAGCCGGTGGGAGTGGGCGATCTGACGTCCGGACTGTTTCTGGCGCGCGTGCTGCTCGGGGATAGCCTGGTGGCGGCGTTTGAATTCACCGCAGCAGCGGTGCATGAAGTGCTGCTGGAAACCCAGGCCTGCGCCAGTTACGAACTGCAACTGGTGCGGGCGCAAGACCGGATTGCGCACCCGCGGGTGAAGTTCGAGGCTACGCCGATCAGCCTCTGATCATTGCAGCGCTCGCGGACCACGTCCGCGAGCGTGCTTTCACTCAGGCGTCGCCCTTGATTTCCTGATAGCGCTTTTCCAGCTCCTGACGGATCTGCCGGCGTTGTTGTGCCTGCATGTAGCGGCGCTTGTCTTCGCTGTTCTGCGGTTGCAGCGGCGGTACGGCGGCGGGTTTGCGTTGATCGTCCACCGCGACCATGGTGAAGAAGCAGCTGTTGGTGTGGCGCACCGAGCGCTCGCGGATGTTTTCGGTCACCACTTTGATGCCGACTTCCATCGAGGTGTTGCCGGTGTAGTTGACCGACGCGAGGAAGGTCACGAGTTCGCCGACATGGATCGGCTCGCGGAAAATCACCTGATCCACCGACAGGGTCACCACGTAGCGGCCGGCATAACGGCTGGCACAGGCATAGGCCACTTCGTCGAGGTATTTGAGCAGGGTGCCGCCGTGGACATTGCCAGAGAAGTTGGCCATGTCAGGGGTCATCAGTACCGTCATCGACAGCTGGGCGTTTCCGGGTTCCATAACGTTCTCACGGGTCAAGGCAGGGTTGCTGGAAGAAACACCTCTGCGGGTGCCTGGTCGCTTTTCAAAAGCACCGATATCGGGACGCCAGGCAGCTGGTCGCCGTCACGCCCGAAGCGATCTGTTTCCATATATTGCACCGCCTTTCAGCCGGAAGTCGCGGTGTTACCCTGCAAAAGCGCCTCCCCAAGGGCGATTCCTACACCCAAAGCGGATTTTTACTCAGCTCGCCCAGACATTTCCCATGCCTGCGTGAGCCTCGTCATTCAAGGAGCCCACACCATGCATGCCATCAGCTTTATTCAGGATCTGGCGGTGATCATGCTGGTCGCAGGTGTGGTGACCGTGCTGTTCCACCGCTTCAAGCAGCCGGTAGTGCTCGGTTACATCGTCGCCGGCTTCATCATCGGCCCGCACACACCGCCGTTCGGCCTGATCCACGACGAAGAAACCATCAAGACCCTCGCCGAGCTGGGGGTGATTTTCCTGATGTTCTGCCTGGGCCTGGAGTTCAGCCTGCGCAAGCTGTTCAAGGTCGGCGCCACGGCCTTCATCGCGGCGTTCCTGGAAATTGTCCTGATGATCTGGATCGGCTACGAAATCGGCCGCTGGTTCGACTGGAACACCATGGATTCGCTGTTCCTCGGCGCGATCCTGGCGATTTCCTCGACCACCATCATCGTCAAGGCGCTCAACGACCTGAAGATGAAAAACGAGCGCTTCGCGCAGCTGATCTTCGGCGTGCTGATCGTCGAGGATATTCTTGGCATCGGCATCATCGCCTTGCTGTCGAGCATTGCGGTCAGCGGCACGGTGAGCTCCGGCGAAGTGTTTTCCACGGTCGGCAAGCTCTCGCTGTTCATGATCGTCGCCCTGGTAGTCGGCATTCTGCTGGTGCCGCGTCTGTTGGCTTACGTCGCCAGGTTCGAAAGCAACGAGATGCTGCTGATCACCGTGCTGGGCCTGTGTTTCGGTTTCTGCCTGCTGGTGGTCAAACTCGAGTACAGCATGGTGCTCGGGGCGTTCCTGATCGGCGCGATCATGGCCGAGTCGCGGCAACTGCTGAAAATCGAGCGCCTGATCGAGCCGGTTCGCGACCTGTTCAGTGCGATCTTCTTCGTCGCCATCGGCCTGATGCTCGACCCAATGATTCTTCTGCAGTACGCGTGGCCGATCGCGGTGATCACTGTGGCCGTGGTGCTGGGCAAGATGCTGTCCTGCGGTCTGGGTGCCTTTATCGCGGGTAATGACGGACGCACCTCACTGCGGGTCGGGATGGGGCTTTCGCAGATTGGCGAATTCTCCTTCATCATCGCGGCGCTGGGGATGACCCTGCAGGTCACCAGCAACTTCCTGTATCCGGTGGCCGTGGCGGTTTCGGTGATTACTACGTTGCTGACGCCGTACCTGATCCGGGCTGCCGATCCGCTGTCGATCAAGCTGTCAGCCGCGATGCCGCAGCGCCTCGGTCGAGTGTTCGGAATGTACGGCGAATGGCTGCGTAGCATTCAGCCGCAGGGTGAGGGCGCGATGCTGGCGTCGATGATCCGGCGGATCCTGCTGCAGGTCGGGGTCAATCTGGCGCTGGTGATCGCGATCTTCTTTGCCGGCGCTTTCTTTGCCGGGCGCCTCTCGATCTGGATGCAGGAATGGATCAGCGACCCAAGCTGGCAGAAGGCGTTGATCTGGGGCGGGGCGTTGCTGGTGTCGTTGCCGTTCCTGATCGCGGCCTATCGCAAGCTCAAGGCGCTGTCGATGTTGCTGGCGGAGATGGGTGTGAAGCCGGAAATGGCCGGGCGTCACACACAGCGAGTGCGCCGAGTGATCGCCGAAGTGATCCCGATCATCTCGCTGCTGGTGATTTTCCTGCTGTTGGCAGCCTTGTCGGCCAGTATCTTGCCGACCAACAAGTTGCTGGTGCTGATCGCCGTGGTCGCGGCCGCCGTGGCGGCGCTGCTCTGGCGCTGGTTCATCCGGGTGCACACGCGGATGCAGGTGGCCCTGCTGGAAACCCTCGACAACCACAAGGAGTCGTCGGGGCACTGACCACCCATCAAGGCGGGCGTGTCAGCTTTCCAGCCAGACGTCCCGCGCCCAGTGCCAGACCGATTCCCAGGACTCTTCGGTGATCAGTTCTTCTTCGCCCGACCACAGCACCACGGTGCCGTCTTCTTCGACGCAGTAGTAGTCGTCACCGTCCTGGCAGATCGGGATCAGGTCCCGCGGCACGCCGGCATCCCAGGCGTTGGCAGCGACGTCCGGCAGGTAGGTGTGGGATTGCGGGTCGGTGACGGTCACTGGCTCCAGGCTGCCGTAAACCACGTCGCTGACGGTCAGCAGAAACTCTTTGAAGACGAACGGGATGTTGATGAAGAGTTCTTCTTCGATTTCCACCAACTGGTCTTCGTCGGGCAACTCCAAAGGAACCGGTACGGGTTCGTTGGCTTCGCGCAGTTGTTCGATGATTTCTTCCACGTCCGGGATCCTCTTGCTTGAATGGCGCGGTTTATATGGGGCGGTTTATACAGTAGCTCGCTATAGATGCAACCGCGAAATAGAAAACCCCGGCCGAGGCCGGGGTTTTCATTGCTGCACGTAAAACGTCGTAGGTGATCAGCCGTTCTGGCGGATACCGGCGACCAGCCAAGGCTGGTTGTCGCCCTGTGGACGTTCCATGTTCCAGCTTTCGCTGAACACTTCGCCCTGCTGGTCGAAACGCGAGGTCTTCGACACGCCGTTGAAGGTCAGGGTGGCGATGGTCTTGTCCGCACGGTCATCCACGCCATCCAGTTGCACCTGGAGATTGTCGATGTAGGTGGACTGGAAGGCGTCACCCAGCTCCGCGCGTTCGCGCTTGAGGAACTCGAACATCTGCGGAGTCACGAACTCGGCGATCTTGTCCATTTCGTTGGCGTCCCAGTGCTGCTGCAGCGCCTGGAAGTGGCTGCGGGCAGCTTCGAGGAAGCGCTGTTCGTTGAACCAGGCCGGCGCGTTGATCACCGGACGGGCGGCAGCAGGCGCGGCCGAACCACCGAAGATCGAACCCATGGCTGCCGGTTTCTGTTCGAACACTTCACGCTGCATCGGCGCGCCGGCCGGAGCGAACTGCTCCTGTTGCTTGCGGCGACGGGCGGCGATGAAGCGGAAGATCACGAACGCGATCACGGCCATGATCAGGATATCGAAGAACTGCATGCCTTCGAAGCCGCCGCCCATGAACATGGAAGCGAGCAGGCCACCGGCCGCGATGCCGGCCAGAGGGCCGAGCCATTTCGAAGCACCGCCGGCCTTGGCCGCAGCGCCCGCGGCACCGGCAGCACCAGCGGTCGCCGCAGCGCCGCCCATGCCTGGGGAAGAAGGAGCCATCTGGCTGGTCTGGTGCGTCGGCGCAGCGCCGGCGCTTTTGCCACCACCAAAGCGCTTGGCGTTGGCGTCGAGGCTCATCGTCAGGCCGATGCACAACGCCATGGCGATGCTAAGAAAACGTTTCATAAAGGGAATTCCCGTTTGTGGAGACACGCGCGCCATGTTGCACAGGTGAAGTGTTACTGGCTAGCGAGAGAGTGTTTCGGGCTTTTGCCTGACAGGTTACGTTCAGCTCGGTCAGGACAATAAGGCCATGTACTTTTGTCTGTAGGAAAAGGAGATAGGTTCAGCAGGAAATGGATCAGCGCCGCAAGGCCAGCATCACCACACCGGCGGTGATCAAGCCGATGCCGCCCCACTGGCGCAGGTCGAGTTTCTCGCCCAGCAGGATCACACCGAGCACCGCCACGAAGACCACACTGAGCTTGTCCACCGGGGCGACCAGCGATGCCGGGCCGACTTTCAACGCCCGGAAGTAGCACAACCATGAAGCGCCGGTGCCCAGGCCCGACAACAGCAGGAACAGGTAGCTCTTGGCGGAGATCGATCCCAGGGACTGATATTGGCCCGTGGCGTACAAAATCAAGGCCAGACTGACCAATACGACGATTGTGCGCAGCAGGGTGGCGAAGTCGGAGTTGACGTTTTCGATGCCGATCTTGGCGAAGATGGCCGTCAGTGCGGCGAAGGTGGCCGAGAGCAGGGCCCAGAATGTCCAGGAGGAAAAGAAGCCAGTGCCCATCGACGTTGCCTCCAGTGTTCGTTCCCGCGCCGGGGGCGGGAACGAACGGTGACTTATATGGCTTCCAGCTTCGCGTACCCGAGCATCAGCCACTTGCTGCCTTCGGCGAAATTCACCTGCACCCGGGCCTGGGCGCCGGCGCCTTCGAAGTTGAGGATCACGCCGTCGCCGAAGATCGAGTGACGGACAGCCTGGCCAAGGCTCAGGCCGGTTTCCGGAATCTCGCTGCCGCTGAACAGGTTGCTGCCGCCCATCGACTGGTTACCGCCGAACGGCCGGCTGACGCTGTTGGACAGGCGTACTTCCTGAATCAGGCCTTTCGGTACTTCCCGTACGAAACGCGACACCTTGTTGTAGGTTTCGCTGCCGTACAGGCGTCGGGTTTCAGCATAGGTCATCACCAGATTCTGCATCGCCCGGGTAATGCCGACATAGGCCAGGCGCCGTTCTTCCTCAAGGCGTCCCGGCTCTTCCAGGCTCATCTTGTGCGGGAACAAGCCTTCTTCCATGCCCACCAGGAACACGTAAGGGAATTCCAGGCCCTTGGCGCTGTGCAGGGTCATCAACTGAATGCTGTCTTCGTGCTCGTCGGCCTGGGTGTCACCGGCCTCCAGTGAAGCGTGGCCGAGAAATGCCGCCAGTGGCGTCAGTTCTTCGTCTTCTTCGGTGTTCTCGAAGTTGCGCGCAGCGCTGACCAGTTCCTCAAGGTTTTCCACCCGGGCCTGGCCTTTCTCGCCTTTTTCCGCTTCGTGGTAGGCGATCAGTCCGGATTGCTCGATGACGGTCTGGGTCATCAGGTGCAACGGCATCTCGGCGCACTTGGCAGCCAGGTTTTCGATCAGTTCGATAAACGCGCCCAGCGCACCGGCGGCGCGACCGGTCAGGCCTTTGTTGGCCACCAGCTGGCCCATGGCTTCCCACATCGACACATCGCTGTGACGGGCATGGTCGCGGATCGCTTCGACGGTTTTCTCGCCGATGCCGCGCGCCGGGACGTTGATCACCCGCTCCAGGGCCGCATCATTGCCGCGACCTTCCAGCAAACGCAGGTAAGCCATGGCGTTCTTGATTTCCGCCCGCTCGAAGAAGCGCTGGCCGCCATAGATGCGGTACGGAATGCGTTCACGCAGCAAGGCTTCTTCCAGAACGCGCGATTGGGCGTTGGAGCGGTAGAGAATCGCGATATCGCTGCGGGCCAAGCCGGTTTTCAGCGCGCTTTCGATGGTTTCGACAACGTAGCGTGCTTCATCGTGCTCGTTGAAGGCGGCGTAAAGATTGATCGCTTCGCCATCGCCGCCATCGGTCCACAGCTCTTTGCCCAGACGCCCGGTGTTGTTGGCGATCAGGGCGTTGGCGGCCTTGAGGATGCCGGCCGTGGAGCGGTAGTTCTGCTCCAGACGGATGGTCACCGAGTCCGGGAAGTCCGAAGAATACTGGTGGATGTTCTCGATTTTCGCGCCGCGCCAGCCGTAGATCGACTGGTCGTCGTCGCCGACCACCATCAGGCTGTCGCCGCCCTTGCCCAGCAGACGCAACCAGGCGTACTGCACGGCGTTGGTGTCCTGGAATTCGTCCACCAGAATGTGTCGGAAGCGCTTCTGGTAGTGCGCCAGCAGGCCCGGGTGGTCGCGCCACAGGTCGAGGGCGCGCAGCAGCAGTTCGGAGAAATCGATGACGCCGGCACGCTGGCATGCGGCCTCGTACGCTTCATAAATGCCGCGCATGGTGGCCAGGAACAGATCGCCGCTGGCTTGAATGTGTTGCGGACGCAGACCTTCGTCTTTCTGCCCGTTGATGAACCATTGGGCCTGACGGGCCGGCCAGCGTTGCTCGTCCAGCCCCAGCTCGCGGATCACCCGCTTGACCAAGCGTTGCTGGTCGTCGCTGTCGAGAATCTGGAAGGTCTGGCTCAGCCCGGCTTCCTGCCAGTGCGCCCGCAGCAGGCGGTGCGCCAGGCCGTGGAAGGTGCCGACCCACATGCCGGCCGGATTGATGCCCAGCAATTGTTCGATGCGGTGACGCATCTCGGCAGCGGCCTTGTTGGTGAAGGTCACCGACAGAATCGAGTGGGGCGAGGCGTTCTCGACCTGGATCAACCAGGCGATACGGTGCACCAGCACTCGGGTTTTGCCGGAGCCGGCACCGGCCAGGACCAATTGACGACCAACGGGAGCCGCTACGGCCTGGCGTTGGGCATCGTTGAGGGAGTTCAGCAGAAGGGAGAGATCATCGCGCATCGGGGCATTCTAGGGTGCGCCGCAGGCCCGGGCAAACCGAGCTTTGCATTAGCCGATGAAAGTGCTGCCGATGACGACCGGTCGGTCACCGGCTACAGGCGTTGGCCCGCCTGGCATCGGGGCTTTGGCGGGTGACGAGCGGTGGAAAAGTTTCGGTGAAATTATGATCTGGGGCAGTTTGGCAAGTGGTTCGGCTTGTGTATGCTCCGTCCACGTTTCCGGGCGCATGCTCACACTTATAAGAACAAGAACGTTGCCTATGACCCTCAGCTTCGACCTGTCGGGCCCCTCCTTGGAGCCTCGGGTGATCCGCAAGCTTTACGCCACCCAGATGGCGGTCGAGCGCACGCGCCTTCTTTATCAGGGTTCGCTGTTGCCCACCCTGTTCATGTTGATCAATGGTCTGGTCTGCGCCGGCCTGCTCTGGAGCCCGCAGCGTTACTTTGTGGTCAGCGTCTGGCTGGTGTGGCTGTTGTCGCTGGTGGCGTTGCGGGTGATTCAGGTCGCTGCGTTCGACTCGGCGATTCCCGATCGCCAGGCCCAGCCGATCTGGGGGCGGATGTTCCTGCTCGGCTCGACCATGACCGGTCTGACCCTGGCCGGTGCCGGCATCGCTTTGGTTCCGGCCGACAACTTCATGCAGCAGGCCTGGGTGTTCGGCCTGATCGGCGCCGCGACCCTGTCGGCCAGCGTGGCCTACGCCGTGAGCATTCCGGCCTTTCTTTCCTTTACCTTGCCGTGCCTGTTGCCGGCCATCGGCTATCTGTTCTGGGGCGGTGACGAACTGGCGCGCGGCTGGGGCTGGCTCGGGCTGATCCTGCTCGGCTCGCTGAGCGTGGTGGCGTGGCAGGTCAATCGGCTGATCGATCGCGGTTTGCTGCGGCGCTTCCAGAACCAGCACCTGATCGAACACCTGCAACAAGCGCAAACCCGCAGCGAACAGCTCAATCAGGAGCTGGCGAAGGAAATCGAACACCGGCGCTGCGCCGAGAGCAAGCTGCGCGAAGCCCAGGTCGAACTGGAAGACCGGGTCGCCCAGCGCAGCCGGGAACTGGACGTCGCCAACCAGGCCCTGAGCAAGAGCGAGGCGCGCCTGGCCCTGGCGTTGAAGGCCAGTGAGCTGGGGCTGTGGGACTGGAACCTGCAAACCGACGAAGTTCACCACACGCAGATTCAGGAACTGTTCGGTATTGATCCGGAATACGTCACCGGGCTGCTCAGGCACCTGCGGCCACGCCTGCACCCGGAAGACGTGCCGCCGCTCAAGCGAGCGTTGATCGAGCACTTGAAGGGGCGCACCGAGGACTATCAGATCGAGTACCGCGTGCGCCACGGCGACGGCCACTGGGTCTGGATCGAAGACCGTGGGCGGGCGGTAGAGCGCGACGAGAACGGTCGGGTCATCCGCATGGTCGGCACCCGCCGCGACATCAGCGTCAGCAAAAGCCTGGAAGCCCAGCAGCAGCTGGCTGCGACGGTGTTCGAGGCCGCCAGCGAAGGCATCGTGATCCTCGACCCGAATTATTCGCTGATCGCCATCAATCAGGCCTTCAGTCGGGTCACCGGCTATGACATCGGCGACATGCTCGGGCGCAACGTCGTCGAATTGCCTTGCAGTCGCGACGCCCGTCGGCACTACGTCGCGATCCGCCACGCGCTGGAGCAGCACGGCAGCTGGCAGGGCGAACTGGTGGAAACCCGCAAGAACGGCGAGCTGTATCCGCAGTGGCTGCAGCTGAATGCCGTGCGCGACAGTCGGGGCAATGTGAGCCATATCGTCGGCTTCTTCGCCGATCTGTCGGCGCGCCGCGAATCCGAAGAGCGCATGCGCTACCTGACCCACTACGACGAGCTCACTGGCCTTGCCAATCGCTCGCTGTTTCGCGAACGCCTGCACGAAGCCCATCAGCGCGTGCGACAGGGCGGGCGTCGGAGTCTGGCGTTGCTGCACATCAATCTGGATCGCTTCAAGCTGCTCAACGACAGCCTCGGTCACGAGATCGCCGACCAGTTGCTGCAAAAGATGTCCCGGCGTCTGGTCAATGCTCTTCCGGAAGCCGACACCATCGCCCGGCTGTCCGGCGATGAGTTCGCGGTACTGTTCGACGCCTACGGCAACCTGTCGAGCCTGGCGCGGGTCGCTACCCGGTTGTCGAGCAAGCTGCGACTGCCGTTGACGGTCGAAGGGCATGAACTGGTGGTCAGCGCCTCGATGGGCATCAGCATGCTGCCGGACAATGCGCGGGAGATTTCCGCGCTGGTCAGCCAGTCGAACATGGCCATGCAACATGCCAAGCACCTGGGCGGCAACAACTTCCAGTTCTACACCGACAGCCTGCAGGCCAGCACGCTGGAGCGCCTGCAACTGGAAAACCAGCTGCGCAAAGCCATCGAGGACAAGCAGCTCAACGTCTTCTATCAACCGAAACTGTGTCTGGCGACCGGCCGTCTCAACGCGGCGGAAGCGCTGGTGCGTTGGGATCACCCGACCATGGGCCGGGTACCGCCGGGGGATTTCATCGGTCTGGCGGAGGAGACAGGGCTGATCGGGCCGATCGGTGAGTTCGTGCTGCGCCAGGCCTGCTGGCAGGCGTGCGAATGGCAGCGTCAGGGGCTGGCGCCGATCCGGGTTTCGGTGAACCTGTCGGTGCATCAACTGCGTCAGGGCAAACTGGTCAGTCTGGTGCGCCAGGTGCTGGAGGAAACCGGGCTGGCGCCGCACTACCTCGAACTGGAGCTGACCGAAAGCCAGTTGCTCGACAGCGTCGAACACATCATCGCCACGTTCCAGCAGTTGCGGGATCTGGGGGTGAAGCTGGCCATCGACGATTTCGGTACCGGCTATTCATCGCTGAGCTATCTGAAACGGATTCCGGTGGACTACGTGAAGATCGATCAGGCCTTTATCCGTGGATTGGGCGAGGGCAGCGAAGACGCGGCGATCACCCGGGCGATCATTGCGATGGCTCACGGGTTGTCACTGAAAGTTGTCGCCGAAGGTGTCGAGCGTTCCGAGCAACTGGCGTTTCTGAAAGCTGAAGGTTGCGACGAGGTGCAGGGCTATCTGATCAGCCGTCCGGTGGAGGCGGTCGGCCTTGCCGCGTTGCTGCGTGAACAGGAAAAACCGCTGTAAAGGGCTACATGCAGCGCATGTCGCCTGATCCGGGGGGATCCAGTTACGCATTGAGCAGGCAAAAAGCCGATTCATGTAGTATAACTACAAGCTTGCTACATCCCCGGCATCTGGCCAAAGCACATCTTTCCATAACAAGAGTCCAGCCCCTTGAATCTGCTGCAACACATCGCCCAGTCACGTCACCTGTTACGCAAGTCGGAGCTCAAGGTCGCCGACCACGTGCTGCTTGACCCTGCGGCGGTGATGCACAGTTCCATGGCCGACCTGGCCCACAGCGTCGGCATCAGCGAGCCGACCATCGTGCGCTTCTGCCGGGCCATTGGTTGCTCCGGTTTCCAGGATCTGAAACTCAAGCTCGCGCAAAGCCTCGCGGCCGGCGCCAGCTTCGGTCAGTTCGCGATCCATGAAGACGATTCCGTCGCCGACTACAGCCTGAAAATCTTCGACACCACCTTGCACACGCTGATGGAGGTTCGCGAAAAGCTCGATCCTCTGGAGCTGCAACGGGCGGTGACGCTGATGTCCCAGGCCCAGCGCGTCGAGTTCTATGGTTTTGGTGCGTCGGGCGCGGTGGCGGCGGATGCGCAGCACAAGTTCTTCCGTCTGCTGCTGACGGCAGCGGCGTATTCCGACCCGCACATGCAGGCGATGTCGGCGGTGACGCTGAAGCCCACCGACGTGGCGATCTGCATTTCCCAGTCCGGCCGCTCCAAAGACCTGCTGATCACCGCCAACCTCGTTCGCGAGAGCGGGGCGTCGCTGATTACCCTGTGCCCGAGCCAGACGCCGCTGGCCGAGCTGTCGACCGTCAACCTGGCGATCGACGTTCACGAAGACACCGAAATCTACACCCCGTTGACTTCGCGTATCGCTCACCTGGTGGTGATCGACGTATTGGCGATGGGCGTGGCCATGGCGCGCGGGCCGAGCCTGGTCAACCACCTCAAGAGCGTCAAGCGCAGCCTGCGCAGCTTGCGGCTGTCGCCAAAATCGGTAAAAGCGCTGGACGACTGATTGTCTTGGGGTGACGGCAATCTTCATCTGCCTGTAACCCCGACGAAGCTAAACCGTCATCCCCCAAGCCTATCGTGAAACTCCCGTAATCGCCTTGGGAGACTCGAAATGGCTCAGCCTTACGAAGAACGCAACAGCGCCGCGAAAACCCGTCGTCAGCAGGAAGACCAGCGCCGCATGGAGTTTCGCCGCGCTATCGAAGATCGCTTCGAACTCCGCCAGCTTCAGGCCGAAATCGGCGATTTTCCCGAGGACATCAATCACTGGCAGGCAGCACCGGCAGCTTCCCGTCGAAGCGCTCAACCAGCGCGCTGATCTGCACCCGTTCGCTGCGGATAAACGCCAGGAAGGCGTGCGCCACCGGTGACAGCCGTTTGGCTTTGGCTTGCACCAGGCACCAACTGCGAAACAGCGGCAACTCTTCGACCGGCAGCTCGACCAGGCCGCCGGTCGCCAGCTCCAGGTTCAGGGCGTGGCGTGTCAACAGCGCCAGGCCCAGACCCGCCACCACGCATTCACGCTGGGCTTCGGCTGACGCCACTTCCTGGGTCTGGGTGAAGTGCACGCGCTTCTCTTTGAAATACTCCTCGCAGGCCAGTCGTGTGCCCGAGCCGGGTTCGCGGATCAGCAAGGTATACGGTTCGAGATCCTGCAAGCGCAGCGGGCCCATGTGCGCCAGCGGATGATCGGGACGCGCCACGGCAACGATCGGGTTGTTGAGGAACGGCAGGAATTCCAGGCCCATGTCCTGCGGCACCATCGACATGATCACCAGATCGTCGCGGTTGTCGGAGAGTCGACGAATCACCTGGCCACGGTTGACCACCGTCAGTTGCAGGTTCACTTCCGGATGCTGGCGCTTGAACGCCGCGAACAGGTGCGGCACGAAGTATTTGGCGCTGGATTCCACCGCCAGTTTCAACTGGCCCTGCAGCGAACCCTGCATGTCCGACAGCTGCATGTCGAGGTTTTCCAGGCGGCCGAAGATGTCCCGGCTGGCGCGCTGCAGTGCTTCGGCGGCCTCGGTCATGTAGAGTTTTTTGCCGACGTAATCGAATAATGGCTGGCCGATCAGCTCTTCGAGCTGACGAATCTGTAGGCTGACGGCCGGTTGCGTGAGCGACATTTCCTCGGCCGCTCGGCTGTAGGAACGTAAATCACACACTTCGTTGAAGATCTGCAATTGACGCAATGTCATACGCATCAGGGACTTACGCATTTTCTACCGACTCTGGCCGTTGGCTGATGCGCTGACTATAAGTCTTTACTTATGCCTGACCCAATTTTTATTCATTTTTGTTAATCCCTTGGCAGCGCTAGTGTGGAGCCGAGACCAGATTGAAACATTTGGTCACGTGCCGACCTGGTCTAGCAGGTCGTGGTGCCACCGGCTCAAGGGAACCTCCAAGTGATAACAAAGATCCTGATCGCCAACCGTGGTGAGATTGCCGTACGAATCGTGCGTGCCTGCGCCGAGATGGGCATCCGCTCGGTCGCGATCTACTCCGACGCCGACCGGCATGCCTTGCATGTGAAGCGTGCGGACGAGGCCCACAGCATTGGTGCCGAGCCGCTGGCCGGTTACCTGAACCCGCGCAAGCTGGTGAACCTGGCCGTGGAAACCGGTTGCGATGCGCTGCACCCCGGCTACGGTTTCCTCTCGGAAAACGCCGAGCTGGCAGACATCTGCGCCGAACGCGGGATCAAATTCATCGGCCCGTCGGCGGAAGTCATCCGCCGCATGGGCGACAAGACCGAAGCGCGCCGCAGCATGATCAAGGCCGGCGTGCCGGTCACGCCGGGCACCGAAGGCAACGTCTCCGGCATCGAGGAAGCATTGAGCGAGGGCGACCGCATCGGTTACCCGGTGATGCTCAAGGCCACTTCCGGTGGTGGCGGTCGCGGTATCCGTCGCTGCAACAGCCGCGAAGAACTCGAACAGAACTTCCCTCGCGTCATTTCCGAAGCCACCAAGGCCTTCGGTTCGGCGGAAGTGTTCCTGGAAAAATGCATCGTCAATCCCAAGCACATCGAAGCGCAGATACTCGGCGACAGCTTCGGCAACGTCGTGCATCTGTTCGAACGTGACTGCTCGATCCAGCGCCGTAACCAGAAGCTGATCGAAATCGCCCCGAGCCCGCAGCTGACCCCGGAACAGCGCGCCTACATCGGCGACCTGTCGGTGCGTGCGGCCAAGGCCGTGGGTTACGAGAACGCCGGCACCGTGGAGTTTTTGCTCGCCGAGGGCGAGGTGTACTTCATGGAGATGAATACCCGGGTGCAGGTGGAACACACCATCACCGAAGAAATCACCGGGATCGACATCGTCCGCGAACAGATCCGCATCGCCTCCGGGCTGCCGCTGTCGGTGAAGCAGGAGGACATCCAGCATCGCGGTTTTGCCCTGCAATTCCGGATCAACGCCGAAGACCCGAAGAACAACTTCCTGCCGAGCTTCGGCAAGATCACCCGTTACTACGCCCCCGGCGGACCTGGCGTGCGTACCGACACGGCGATCTACACCGGCTACACCATTCCGCCGTTCTACGACTCGATGTGCCTGAAACTGGTGGTCTGGGCACTGACCTGGGAAGAGGCGATGGACCGTGGTCTGCGCGCCCTCGACGACATGCGCCTGCAAGGCGTGAAGACCACCGCCGCGTACTACCAGGAAATCCTGCGCAACCCGGAATTCCGTAGCGGCCAGTTCAATACCAGCTTCGTCGAAAGCCACCCCGAACTGACCAACTACTCGATCAAGCGCAAACCCGAAGAGCTGGCCCTGGCCATCGCCGCCGCCATCGCCGCCCACGCAGGCCTGTGAGGAATAGAACAATGACTAAAAAGATTTTCGTAACCGACACCATCCTGCGCGACGCCCACCAATCGCTGCTCGCCACCCGCATGCGCACCGAAGACATGCTGCCGATCTGCGACAAGCTCGACAAAGTCGGCTACTGGTCACTGGAATGCTGGGGCGGCGCAACCTTCGACGCCTGCGTACGTTTCCTGAAAGAAGACCCGTGGGAGCGCCTGCGCCAGCTGCGCGCCGCGCTACCCAACACCCGTCTGCAAATGCTCCTGCGCGGGCAGAACCTGCTGGGCTACCGCCACTACAGCGATGACGTGGTCAAGGCGTTCGTCGCCAAGGCCGCGGTCAACGGCATCGACGTGTTCCGCATCTTCGACGCGATGAACGATGTGCGTAACCTGCGCGTGGCGATCGAAGCGGTGAAAGCTGCCGGCAAACACGCCCAGGGCACCATCGCTTACACCACCAGTCCGGTGCACACCATCGACGCGTTCGTTGCCCAGGCCAAGCAAATGGAAGCCATGGGTTGCGACTCGGTGGCGATCAAGGACATGGCCGGTCTGCTGACCCCGTACGCGACCGGTGAGCTGGTGCGTGCACTGAAAGCCGAGCAGTCGCTGCCAGTGTTCATCCACTCTCACGACACCGCCGGCCTGGCAGCGATGTGCCAGCTCAAGGCCATTGAAAACGGTGCCGACCACATCGACACCGCGATCTCCAGCTTCGCGTCGGGCACCAGTCACCCTGGCACCGAATCGATGGTTGCTGCGCTGAAAGGCACCGAGTTCGACACCGGTTTGAATCTGGAGCTGCTGCAAGAGATCGGTCTGTACTTCTACGCCGTGCGCAAGAAGTACCACCAGTTCGAAAGCGAATTCACTGCCGTCGACACTCGTGTTCAAGTCAACCAGGTGCCGGGCGGGATGATTTCCAACCTGGCCAACCAGTTGAAAGAGCAGGGCGCTCTCAACCGCATGGGCGAAGTGCTGGCGGAGATCCCGCGCGTACGTGAAGACCTCGGCTTCCCGCCGCTGGTGACCCCGACTTCGCAGATCGTCGGCACCCAGGCGTTCTTCAACGTGCTGGCCGGCGAGCGCTACAAGACCATCACCAACGAGGTGAAGCTCTACCTGCAAGGCGGCTACGGCAAGGCGCCCGGCACTGTGAACGAGAAGCTGCGTCGCCAGGCCATCGGCAGCGAAGAGGTGATCGACGTACGCCCGGCCGATCTGCTCAAGCCGGAAATGACCAAGCTGCGTGCCGATATCGGCGCATTGGCCAAGTCCGAAGAAGACGTGCTGACCTTCGCCATGTTCCCGGACATCGGCCGCAAGTTCCTCGAAGAGCGTGCCGCCGGCACCCTCACCCCGGAAGTGCTGCTGCCGATCCCGGAAGCGGGCAAGGTGGCTTCGGCCGGCGGCGAAGGCGTACCGACCGAGTTCGTCATCGACGTCCACGGCGAAACCTACCGCGTGGACATCACCGGTGTCGGCGTCAAGGCTGAGGGCAAGCGTCACTTCTACCTGTCCATCGACGGCATGCCGGAAGAAGTGGTGTTCGAGCCGCTCAACGAATTCGTCGGCGGCGGCAGCAGCAAGCGCAAGCAGGCTTCGGCACCGGGCCACGTCAGCACCACCATGCCGGGCAACATCGTCGATGTGCTGGTCAAGGAAGGCGACACCGTCAAGGCGGGCCAGGCCGTGCTGATCACCGAAGCGATGAAGATGGAGACCGAAGTCCAGGCCGCGATTGCCGGCAAGGTCACCGCCATCCACGTTGCCAAGGGCGACCGGGTCAACCCGGGCGAAATCCTGATCGAGATCGAAGGCTGAGATAACGGCCTCGATACAACGCTTTAAACCTCGGGGGAGCATGTGCTCCCCTTTTTTTTGCTTTCAGGTTGCTGCCGCAACGTGCGGCAGCAGCCAGTCTGGACTCAGAACGCCATTCGCCACTGGCCCGATACGCCGTGGTTTCGGCTGTCGGTACCGATCTCGCCCGACAAGCCAATGCCGAATGTGTGGCTGGACGAGACGGCCAGATCAAGCCCGGTGTCCAGCGTCAGGCTATTGCGATCCAGCTCTGCGCCGTAAACGGTGTAGCCATGGCCGCCGGTGACCAGACGTTGTCGGGTGCTGGTGTAGGTCTCGCCGTAAACGTGTTTCCATCCCGCGCTGAATCGTGGCGTGAGGCGCATACCGTTATCCAGTGTGCTGACGTTCGCCATGCGCAGACCGACGGTAGTGTTGAAGTTACCCTGGGATTGAGCGTGAACCTTGAGTGCCGCCGCTCCGCCTTTCTCGGTGTAGCCGTTGCGCTGGTAGCGTTGGTAGCCGAGGCCGACAAAGGGCTCGATGCTGACGTTGGCCCGCCCCAGGTTGTATCCCGACTCGATGAACACTTGCTGGGTGCTGGCCTGGTAGTTGCCTTTGAGTCGGTCATGGAAGCGGCCGAACGCGACTTCGCGACGGGTACTGCCTTCATGGTTGCTCCAGGCTGCGCCGAGCCGAAGTGCCAACGGACCGGTCTGGCGCATGGCGTAGGCGCCGAGGTGCCAACTGTCGAGATCGCCGTCCAGTTCCTTGCTATCAATACGTGTGTCGGAGGTGCCGCCCATCAAGCCCAGTCGCCATTCTTCGTTGAGGCGCCAGTCCGCACCGAGCAGCAGTCCTTTGGTGGAATGCTGCATGGGCTCCACATCGCGATCCAGTTTGCCGCTATGACCGAGGGCTTGCAGCCAGATCCTGCCGCTCTCGGCGTTTCCGGCCGCGTGGCGGGGTGCGCTTGGCTGGTTGTCATGCTGGTCGTCGAGCTGAAGCATGGCCGACAGCAGGCTGGCGCTGACCGGTGTGACGCTGCTCAAGGTGGCCTTGGCGAGGTTGGCGTTGCTGCCGCCGGACAATTGATTGAGGGCGAGTGCTGCGGTGGTTTCGTCGGCAGCGAGCAGAGCCGCAATGGCTGAGTTGCCTGCTGGTGAAGGGGAGTCCGTTGACGGTGGCTGGTCAGCCAATGAGGCTTGTTGAGTCGCAGGCGTTTCGGCCAGAACCGGTTCCGGTAAGGGCGCTGGTTTTTCCAGGCTTTCTTTGAGTGCGCTGCCGCTCTCTGTCGTGGCAATTTTTTTGGATGAAATGTCGTCGGCTGTGTGAGCGGGGACCACGGGAAGCTCAGTGCTGACGGGGATTTTTTCCAGGGGGGGAGCGATCTTTTCCTCACGCGTTGTTTCTTCAGCGAGCTTGAGCGGAGCAGGTTTGTCCTTAGGTTTGCGCGGGTTCTTGGGTTTCACCTCTTTCACGACAGACGTGTCTGGCTCAGTCTGCTCCGCAAGAGAAAACTCTACGCAACCGACTGCCAGCGCAACCGCGAGGACAAGATGTTGGAGCTTGTATTTGCATTGAATGGGCATTCCGTTCGCCTCAGGTGAATTGAGGCCAAACTGTAAAAGTCGACGCCGGTCCTCCGATGCCGGGCAATTCCGAGCCACATGCAGGTGATCGCGTCTGCTTTTGTAGCCCGGTCGTCGGCGGGAGGCGAGCCCGCCATGATTACCCAACCATCCAGACGCCTTTACCTACAACTTCCGCTGAAATCCAGATTGGCGAAATCTCAAAAACTCATCTGCCATTGCCCGATCAACCCGTGATTACGGCTGTTGCTGCCAATCTCGCCGCTGTATCCCAAGCCCAGCGTATGCCGCGCGGAAATACCAAGATCCAGCCCTGCTTCCAGCACCAGACTGTCACGATCCAGCGAGCTGCCATCGACACTGAACGCCGTGCCGCCGACCACAAACGCCTGACGGGTCGAGCTGCTGACATCGCCGTAGGTGTGCTTCCAGCCGGCGGCCATTCGCGGGGTGAAGCTCATGCCATTGTCCAGCGAGCCGAGGTGCGCCAGGCGCAGGCCGAAGGTGCTGCTGAAGTTGTCCTGAGTCTGACTGTCAACTTGTAACGCCGCCGCACCGCCCTTTTCCTGATAGCGCTCGCGGTGATAACGCTGATAGCCGAGGCTGGCGAACGGTTCGGCGCTGAGCCGGCCAGTGCCCATGGCGTAGCCGAGTTCGGCGAAGGCTTGCTGGCTGTCGGCATCGTAATCGCCTTTGGGGCGGTCGCTGAAACCGTTGAACGCGATGGTGCGCTTGCTTTCGCCCTGATGACCGCTGTAAGCCGCGCCCAGGCGCAAGGCCAGCGGGCCGTTTTGATGCTGCGCATAAACACCGGCGTGCCAGCTCTCGACATTGCCGTCGACGCCGGTGGCATCCAGATCGGTCTTCGAATAGCCACCGAGCACACCCAGACGCCATTGCGGATTCAGTGCCCAGTCGGCACCGAGCACGCTGCCTTTGGTGCGTTGTTCCAGGCCGCTGCTGCCGTGTTCGCCATCGAGCTTGCCGTAGCCGCCGATGGCCTGCAGCCAGAGCCGGCCACGGGCGTTCGGATCATTCAGGTTTCGCGCTTCGGACGGTACGCCGTTGGCCGCGAGGATCGGCGTATCACGCTGATCGAGGCCGACCAGCAAGCCTGGGCTGCCACCGATTTGCTGCATCGCCGAGAGCATGCTGCTGCCGACCTGGCTGCTGGCGCCGAGGGTGGCGCTGGTCAGGTTGGCGTTGCTGGCGCCGGCCAGTTGCTCGATGGCCGCGCCTGCACTGCTTTGAGTGGTGTTGAGCAACGCGTTGTACAGCGCGTTGTTCTTGCCGATCGAGGCCAGGCTGTTGGCGGCGTTGCTGCCGTTGCCGGTGGCGGCGAATTCATTGAACGCCACGTCATTGCGGGTGTAGGTCAGATCGACCTGAGTCGGCGTGTAAGCGAGGGTCGGCGTGAGGAAGGCGTAGTCGCTGGTGACTGCACCGAATGTGCCGTTGACCCGCGCAGCCTGCAGTACCGTGTAATGGCTCTGCCACGGATAGGTGCCGCTGCCGGGATTGACCGCCAGCGTCGCGCCGTTGAGGTTGGCCGTGCCGCCGACCTGAACCGGCGCGCTGCTGCCATCGGCGTTGACGCCGTAGGCGAGGGTGGATGTGCTGCTCATGTTCAAATCGTGCACGACGGTCGCGGTGCCGAAGCGGGTGTCGGTGCGCAACGTGCCATTGACGCTGAGGTTGCCCACTGAACCACCCCCGGCGTACACACCACCGGCGTCCACGGTCAGATTGCCGGCGATGCCGCCCTGGTTGACCAAAGTGGCGCCGTTGCGCACGGCACCGCCGTCGCTGAAGTCGCCGCTGCCGGTGAGCGTCCAGGCGCCTTGTTTGATCTCGAGCCATTCGAAATTGCGGCTGGCACCGAAGCTGCCGCCCGCCGCGTCGTCCATCACCACGCGGTCATATCCGCTGCCACCGTCGACCACGCCGACAAAGCGGCTGCCGTTGCGCAGGGTCAGGCTGTCATCGCCGCCGCCCAGGTCAAGCGCCAGACCGTTGCTGCCGCTGATGGCGCCGCCGTTGATCACGCTGTCGGCGAATTCACCGACGAACTTCACGCCGAAACCGTCGAGGCCCTGGATCGTGCCGTAGTTCTCCAGCGTGGTGGCCGCCAGCCCTGAACCACCGCTGCCGTCGTCCACCAGAATCGCGCTGTTGGCGCCGCTGACCAGCGCATCCTTGGCGTTGAGAATGTAACCGCCGCCCAGCGCGATGCCTTCACTGCCATTGGCGAAACCGCCCTTGTCCACACCGCCGGCGCCGACGCCCTGAATGGTGCCGTAGTTTTCGATGTGAGCGATGTTGTCGATGTCTACGCCGTCACCGTCGCCATTGGCTTGCAACCCTGAATAGGCGCCGGTGATGGTGCCGTGGTTGATCACCGTGCCGTCGCCGTCGGAACCGAAACCGGAGCCGTTGCGCCCGGTGATTTGCCCGTAGTTGACCAGCGTCGCTCCGAGGTCAGTGGTGATGCCATGCCGGCCGCCGGAAATCACGCCGTAGTTGGTCACGCTGACGCCGGTCGCGGTGTCGATATCGATGCCGTCGAACTTCTGATCGGCGTTGTGCGAGTCACCCGTGGAAATTTCGCCGTAGTTGCTGATGGTCGCATTGGCGCCGGTCTTCATACCGTCGCTGGCGTCACCGCGAATCAGCCCGCCCGCGCGGTTGATGATCGTGGTTTTCACCCCGGCGCTGCGCAGCGCATCCAGATCCAGGCCCTGGCCGGTGGTCGAGCGAATGGTGCCGCTGTTGTCGATCAACAGGCTGCCGCTGACGAAGTTGCTGTCGATGCGAATCGCGTCGTTGGAACCGAGAATCTGCCCGCCGCTGCGGTTATAGAGGGTGTAGTTGCGCGCCTGGGTCAGGTCGCCGCTGCTGTCGATGGCCCGGCCGCCGCTGGAAATGATCTTGCCGGCGTTGTCGATGATCACGCCGATCCCACTGGTACCATCCTTGAGGCTCACGGCCTTGCCGCTGTTGGTAATACTGCCCGGCGCGGAAATCGTCAGCGTGTCGCTGCCACCCAATGTCTGCGATGCAGTCGTGGCGGTGTCGATCTGCACGGTCTTGCCGTGGGCGGCGCTGGTGGCGATCAGCAGGGCAATGGCAAACGACAGGCGCTGGGGCGGGAAGGGCATGGGCAGAACGTCCTTTTTGTTATAAGCGGGGCGTCCTGTATAGCGGAGGGTTTTTACAGAATGATGTACGGCCTATGTGCATTCTTTTGCAGTTCAGGCCTCAGATTTGGACGTTCATCTGCAATTCATTGCAGATCCGACGGTGGTGCAGAGTCGAAATCGCAGCCTTGGACATCGCTTGAATGAGATGCCGCAGGCTGCGCTCTTTTACGTTCACTGGCTCAACCGCGGCACTCAACCAACCCCTTCACCTGCCCATCCGCCGTCTGATTCTCATCGCTCAACCAGCGCTCGAACCCCGCCGCAATCGCCGGCCATTCCGAGTCCAGAATCGAGTACCACGCGGTGTCACGGTTCTGGCCCTTGACCACCATGTGCTGGCGGAACACGCCTTCGAAGCTGAAGCCCAGGCGCTCGGCAGCGTATTTGGAGCGGGCGTTGCCGTTGTTGCATTTCCATTCGAGGCGGCGGTAGCCGAGGGCGAAGGATTCTTTGGCCAGCAGGTAGACCGCCTCGGTGCTTTTCGGCGAGCGCTGCATCGGCGCGCCAAAGGTGACGTGGCCGATTTCGATGCGGCCCTGGGCCGGGACGATCGACATCAGGCTGAGGATGCCTTGCACCTGGCCGCTGGCGCGGTCGATGACGCTGAAGAAATACGGATCGCTGTGGGCGGCGTGGTTGTTCAGCCAGTCATTGAAGGCGCTGCGCTCGGGAAACGGGCCGTAGGGCAAGTAATCCCAGAGTTTCGGGTCTGCGCCGGGGCCTTGCAGAGCGTTGAACAGGTCGTCGCCGTGCCGCGTCGGGTCGAGTTTTTCCAGGCGGATGAAGCGGCCTTCGATCAGGGTGGTGGAGGGCGGCGGTACGCCTTTCCAGTCAGCAAGAGAATTCGTCATGCACGTGGCTCCTTAAATGGCTTTGCGAAACTGGATGAAACCCGGGCGTTCGGCGATGCGCTCGTAGAGCTGGATCGCCGTGGCATTGGTTTCGTGGGTCAGCCAGTGCACTTTGCAGCAACCGTCGGCCTTGGCCGTGGCGTACACGTGTTCGATCAGCAGGCGGCCGACGCCGGTGCCACGGGTTTGTGGCTCCACCAGCAGGTCTTGCAGGTAGCAGGAGTTTTCGATGCTCCAGTTCGAACGATGGTAGATGAAATGCACCATGCCCACCGCTTTGCCGTCGGCCCAGGCGAGGGCGGCGTGGGTCGGCTCGTTCGGGTCGAGAAATCGCTGCCAGGTACTTTGGCTGACGGCGTCCGGCAATTCCGTGTTGTAGAAGCGCAGGTAGGCCTGCCACAGCGGTAGCCACGCCGCGTGATCGGCGGCGCTGACCGGGCGGATGTCGATCTGACTCATGGTGATTTCCTTAACGCATCAAGTGAGCGAGGGTTTGATCGTTGATGTCGGGGCTGGCGGCCAGGCCTTCGCGTACGCCGGCGATATCTTCGGCGCTGCGGTTCTGGCTGAGCTTGCGCTTGCCTTCGAGGCGGTCGATCGGAATGGCGAACCCGACGATGGCCTTGAGCATGCCGTCGATGTAATCCGCCGGAGCATCGTCGACCGACCAGGGCTGGTCGCGACCCGCTTCATGGCGGTCGGTGAGGGTGCTGACGATGTCCAGCAACCGACCGCCATCGCTGAAGGTTTCGGCGTGACCGTAGGCGTGCACAGCGACGTAGTTCCAGGTCGGCACGACTTTGCCGTGCTCGGCCTTGCTCGGGTAAAAGCCCGGGCTGACGTAGGCATCGGCACCGGGAAAAATCACCATCGCCTCGGCGCCGTCGCGCAGGTCTTTCCACTGCGGATTGGCCTTGGCCAGATGCCCGTACAGCGTGCCGTTCGGACCTTGTTCACGATGCAGCAGCACTGGCACATGACTGGCCTGCAAGCCTTGTTCGCCATGGGTGACCAATATGGCGAGGCGGGTGGCGAGGATCAGTTCGTGCAGTTGGGACAGGTCGTCGATGGCAAAGGCGCGGGGCGTGTACATGGAGAAAATTTCCTTGGCGAATGCCTGCATCGTAGGCAGGCTATTGGTCTGTTGTAAGAGCCATTGATGACCAATTTCATAGGTCCATTGTCATGCCCGATTCGACCACGCTGTCGCTGCCGTTCAACCCTGCCGGTATCGAGCTCGACCGCCGCAAAGGCCTGAGCCGTCAGCTCTATCAGGCCTTGCGCCTACGGGTGCTCGACGGACGTCTGGCCAGCGGCACGCGCCTGCCGGCCAGTCGCGATCTGGCGGCAGCGTTGGGGATTTCCCGCAACAGCGTGGTGCGTGCCTACGATCAGCTGTATGCCGAGGGCTTCATTGAAGGTCGGGTCGGGGACGGCACTTATGTGGCGCAGTTACCGCAATCGGTGGCGCCCGCGAAAAAATTATCCACAAAAGTATCCACAGGGTTTTCAACAGACTTACCCACAGCCTTATCCACAATTTCGGCCAATTCCACTGGGGATTTATCCAGCAAGGTTATCCACAGCGGTGCATTGCAGCGGCTTGAGCAGAACCATTTGCCGACGCCACCAAGCGGTCCGCCGCGAGCATTCCGGGTCGGTGTTCCGGCGTTCGATCTGTTCCCGTTCGACGTCTGGGCCAAGCTGAGCGCGGCGTTCTGGCGCAAACCCGATTTGCAGCAACTGTGTTACGGCGACCCGGCGGGCGATGCGCGCCTGCGCGGGCTGATCGCCGCTTATTTGCGCAGTTCGCGCGGCATGCAGTGCTCGGCTGAGCAAATTGTGATCACCAGTGGCGCGCAACAGGGAATCAGCCTTTGTGCACAGTTGCTGGTGGAGCCGGGCGCCGGCGTGGGCATCGAGAATCCCGGCTATCGCGCAGCGGGTCATGCGTTCGCGCTGGCCGGCGGTCGATTGCACGGCATTGCGGTGGATGAGGAGGGCATCGACTGCGCGGCACTGGCGGCCGCCGAAGATTGCCGGGTGGCGTATGTCACACCGTCTCATCAATACCCGACCGGTGTGGTGATGAGCCTGGCGCGACGTCTGGAACTGCTGGCCTGGGCCGAGCGCACCGGCGGCTGGATCGTCGAGGACGACTACGACGGCGAGTATCGCTACACCGGCGCACCCTTGGCCCCGCTGGCGGCGCTCGACCGCCAGGGCCGCGTGTTGTATGTCGGCACCTTCGGCAAAGTCGCGTTCCCCGCGCTGCGCCTGGGGTATCTGGTGTTGCCGCCGACACTGGTGGAGGCGTTTGCGCAGCGGCGGGCGGTGGATGTCCGGCATTCCGAAGTGAGCACTCAAGCGGTGATGGCCGAATTCATGGCGGCCGGGCACTTTCAGCGGCACATCCGGCGGATGCGTCGGGCAGCCCTGAGCCGGCGCAATGTACTTCTCAATGGCTGGCCCGAGGGGGTGGAGGGTGTCGGCGAACTGCCAGCCGTGTCGGCCGGACTGCATCTCACCGTGGCGGTCGACAGCGTGGCCCGTGAACAGCAATTGATCGAACAGGCCGCCAGGGTAAAGGTGGAGGTCAATGGCTTGAGCAAATATTGGCTGCCGGACTCGACGACGCCGCTCGATCAGCGCGCCGGTCTGGTGCTGGGTTTTGCGGCGGTGCCGGAGCCGGCGATCAAGTCGGCCCTGGCCCGTTTGCGTCAAGCCTGGGGTGAGTGAAGGCGCAGCGTCGGTATCCAAAGACCCGCCGGGGCGGGTCCGGGTTGGATGAGCAAGTTTCAGGTGCCGGATTTGATCTTCGTCCACGCCCGCGTGCGTGCCCGTTCCGCATCGCGCGGTAATGGCTGAAGGGTGTACAGCGTATTCATCGCCGCATCGGTCGGGTACAGATTCGGATTGTTGCGAATCGCCGGGTCGACCAGTTCGGTGGCGTCCTTGTTCGGGTTCGGATAACCGACAAAATCGCTGACCGGCGCGATCACCTGCGGTTGCAGCAGGTAGTTGATGAAGGTGTAGGCGTCCTGCGGGTTCTTCGCGCCTTTCGGGATCGCGAGCATGTCGAACCAGATCGGGGCGCCTTCTTTCGGCAGGCGCATGTCCACCACCACGCCGTTCTTCGCTTCCTTGGCGCGGTTGGCCGCTTGCGAGAAGCTGCCCGAATAACCGACCGCGACGCAGATGTCGCCGTTGGCGATGTCGGCCATGTACTTGGACGAATGGAAGTAGGTCACGTACGGGCGAATCTTCATCAACAGCGCTTCAGCCTTGGCGTAGTCCGCCGGGTTCTTGCTGTTGGGATCCAGGCCGAGGTGTTGCAGGGCCAGCGGCAGGATCTCCGACGGCGAATCGAGCAGGGCCACGCCGCATTGCTTGAGCTTGCTGATGTTCTCTTCCTTGAAGATCAGGTCCCAGCTGTCCACCGGCGCGTTGTCGCCCAGCGCGGCCTTGACCTTGGCCGGGTTGAAGCCGATCAGGATGGTGCCGTACATGTACGGCACGGCGAACTGGTTGCCCGGATCGTTGGCCTCGATCAGCTTCATCAGTTTCGGGTCGAGGTGGTTCCAGTTCGGCAACTGGCTGCGATCCAGCGGCTGGAACACCCCGGCCTCGATCTGCTTGGCCAGGAACACGTTGGACGGCACCACCACGTCATAGCCGGAGTTGCCGGTCAGCAGCTTGGCTTCCAGCGCTTCGTTGGTGTCGAAGATGTCGTAGACCAGTTTGGTCTGGCTGTTCTGCGCCTTGAAATCTTCCAGTGCCTTGGGGGTGATGTAGTCGAACCAGTTGTAGACCCGCAGGGTGCGTTCCTCGGCGTGTGCGGCGCCGCTTAGCAGAGCCGCGCACAACGCCGGCGCGATGAAGTGCTTGAGTCTGCTCATTGTTCGAAACCTTCAAGCACGTTCACCGCGTTGATGCCGATTTCTTCCACCGCGTAGCCACCTTCCATGACGAACAGGGTCGGTTTGCCGAGGGCCGCGATGCGCTTGCCCATGGCCAGGTAGTCCGGGCTGTCGAGCTTGAACTGCGAAATCGGATCGTCCTTGAAGGTGTCCACACCCAGCGACACGACGATGATGTCGGCGCCGTAGTTGTCGATCTCCTGGCAGGCCTGATCCAGTGCCGCACTCCAGATATCCCAGCCGGAACCGGCTGGCAGCGGATAGTTGAAGTTGAAGCCTTCCCCGGCGCCTTCCCCGCGTTCGTCTTCGTAGCCGAGGAAGAACGGGAATTCCGCTTCCGGGTGGCCATGGATCGAGGTGAACAGCACGTCGCTGCGCTCGTAGAAAATCGATTGGGTGCCATTGCCGTGGTGGTAGTCGACGTCGAGGATCGCGACCTTCTTGTGGCCCTGATCGAGGAATGCCTGCGCGGCGATGGCGGCGTTGTTGAGGTAGCAATAACCGCCCATCAAATCACCGGCAGCGTGGTGTCCCGGCGGACGGCACAGGGCGAAGGCCCCACGGGCGCCACGCTGGATTTCCGCTTGTGCGGTCAGTGCCACTTGCGCCGCGCTGTACGCCGCTTGCCAGGTGCCGGCGGTGATCGGCGCGCCGCCGTCGAAGCTGTAATAACCGAGCTGGCCGTGCAGGCTGGTCGGCTTGACCTGACGCAAGGTGCGCGCCGGCCAGGTGTAAGGCAGCAAGTCGCCGTCGGTGTTGAATTCGGTCCAGCGTGCCCAGGCGCCTTTGAAAAAGTCGAGGTAGTCGCGGCTGTGAATGCGCTCGATCGGCCCGAGGCCGAAATCCTTCGGTGCTTCGACCGGGCCGAGGTTTTGATTTTTTACCCGTTGCAGCACGTGGTCGGCGCGCGACGGCATCTCGAAGCAAGGCTTGAGTTGCCCGTCGATCAATTCGCAGCGGCCATGGTGCAGGTGGTGATCGTCAGAGTAGATCGTCAGCATTTGTTGTTCTCCGCAGGGGCTGATTCGGTTGGCTCCAGTGTTGCGGCGCGAGGCGAATCGGAGAACGGCCAGAGAGGCCAAAAGGGGATCGATGTGGCCAAAAATACTGACCTGATATCGCCCCTCGACGGTTTAACCGTGTGGCCGGAATTGACTCGGTGCCACACCGCTCCAGCGCACGAAGGCATGGCGGAAGCTTGCGGTCTCGCTGAAGCCGAGGGTTTCGGCGATGCGATAAATCGGCAACTGATCCTCGCAAAGCATCTGCTTGGCCCGCTCGAAACGCAGTTCGTCGAGCAGTTCCTGATAGCTGCAACCCATGTCCTTCAGATGCCGGCGCAGGGTGCGCGGCGAGCAGTTCATCTGCTGCGCCAGACCTTCCAGCCCCGGTGCGGCATTGAGTTGCGCACTGAGCAACTGGCGGATCCGCCCCAGCCACGCCTGGCGGCCGGTGAACTCGGTGTTCTGTTTGCGGCAACGCTCGGCCATGGCCTGGTGGGTGATGATGTCGGCCAGCGGCAGCGGCTGGTCGAGCCAGCGCCGGTCGAAGGCGAAGGCGTTGTCCTTGGCGCCGAAGTGCAGCGGCGCCTTGAAGTGTTCGGCGTAGCTGTCGCGGTAATCCGGCGCGGTGTGTTCGAAGCGCGCGGCCAGCAATGGCAGCGGATGGCCGAGCAGGTCGTCGCAGATGACTTTCAGCGACACCAGACAGAACTCGGCGTTGAACACCGCCATCGCCGGGCTTTCGCGGTAATCGGCGGCGACGAACCAGACGCGCTCGCCGTCGTCCTCCAGGCTCAATTCGAAAAGTGTTCCCAGCAGTGCCGGATAACGGATCGCCAGCCGCAAAGCGTCACCGAAGGTGGCACAGGTCAGCAGCGCGTAACCGAGGATGCCGTAGCAGGAAACATGCATGCGCCGGCCCAGCTCCAGACCGATGTCGTGCTTGAGCGCGACCGCATTGGCGCAGACCTGCATCTCCTGATTGGTGGTAATGCGGGTGTCGGCCCGGCTTAGATCCGCCGCGCTGATGCCGCTGCCGGCGAGCAGTGCTTCGCTGGACAGGCCTTGATCCCTGAAGGTGTTGAGCACCAGGGCGACGGCGTTGAGGGTGGTGAGGTGGGAGTGAAGCATAGGATCTTCCAGCCGGGCGGTGCCGGAAAGGCGAGCAAATTATGTGCCGGCGACAGCTGTCGAAAATCAGCAAGATAACTTTGCCCGATTCGTTAGTTGGACGATTTGTTGTTTTTTAAATGCTCATCACAAGCAAAAATAGAAATTTGGCAGTAATAAGTTAGAGCGGCGCTCAATTAATTTATATTATTTGATATTTGCTGGCTACTGTCAGAAGTTACAGGTTTTTCCCGTAAAGTGTACCGTTTGTCGGGAGCGGTTTTTGGTTTGACTTGGTGCACTTCCGCATCTATTTTCGAATGGTCGTGTCACTGGATTCGGCCTGTTGGAGTACGATCAATCTGGAGTTGGCAATGGGTTGACGGCTTTCATTCTGGCAAATTCATAGACTGAACCATGGCGGTAACAGATGTGAAATCCAGTTTTATCCCTACGGAGAATCAGGCAATGAAATCTTTTGAAGATCTGAATAAAAAAATCGATCTAATCGCGAAAAACGCGCTTGAGGGCGAGATTAAGATAAATCGTGATGGGCAAGATGTCAGGCTCTCTGCCTACAGGCTTGACCCTGAAAGTAATATTTTGATTGCTTTCGCCATTTTGGGTCCTGACAATAAACTCGAGCAAACGATCGCGTTCTTCATTGATGCAAAAGATCTTGGAAAAAAGGTTCGTATTCCAGAAGAGTACGGGGCCATTCAAGCTATCTACAAAGATGAACATAATATTGCTACGAGCGGGGTCATCCAAATAAATCGGGATCCCATCGGCGGATATTTTTACGGAATCGTGGAGGCCGAGTTCGCTCATCCAGACAGCACGATCAAACAGTTAAAAGACGGCATTTTCAGCATCAAGTGATTAACGCAAATCTTCACGTATCGAGAGCGAGAAGCCTGTGGAGTTGTCCAGGTCTATTGACCCTGCCCCCTAACATCCATTGGGGCAGGGCCATATCTATCCGGCTGCAGGTTTGTACGTCGAATCAGATTAGCTCACTTCATAGATCGAGTTCGACCAGGCGTCGTACTTCGGCCGTTTCAAGGCCTGCCCCCACCAGCAAGGCATTCAACTTGCCAAACGCTGCCTCACGATTCATCCCGCCACCGGACAGCATGCCCACACCACGCAAGCGGCTGCCCGCTTCGACTGCGTGACCGCAACCACGAAGATGCACGCCCGGCGCCAGGCCGTGGCCGAGGGCGACTCGTTCCGCCGCACCGATGCTGCTGCCGGCCAGCAGCGCTTCGCTGGACAGGCCCTGATCCCTGAAGGTGATGAGCATCAGGGAGACGGCGTTGAGGGTGGTGAGGTGGGAGTGGAGCATGGGAATGTCCTGAGCGAATACAACTTTGAAGGGGCAAATTACATGCCACCTGCCGGTTTAAGTTGTTTGCGCTAATTAAAGTTAACAGAGGAGACCAGATTGATTTGTTAGTTATAGGGTCATGGCTCCCGCCTGTTTAACTTAATGCGAGATTGCTCTTTTGACGAGTGTCAGAAGTAACAAGTTTTCAAATATAAGTGCACCGTTGGTCGTTTAGTTACTGGTTTTCTTGATTTTCGTTTTTTTATTTGATTTGTATTTTCTGGGGCTACGCTCAAGTTTGCAGTCGTAATGTCTGTGAAGTTTTTCAATAGAGGAGAATGGGAAATGAGTTCGAAAGATAGTGATGTCGAGGCTCAATGGGATGATATGGAAAATATGGGAAAAATATGGAAATGGAAAGAATCCTGCAACTGAGGGGCACGTTGAAGGGGCAGTAGGTAACAAACACTTACTCTCTGATGCCGACTCCTTTGTGGTAAATAATGGTCAACACGGAAGAAGTATAATTCTTATATTTAAGAGCAAGCATTCTGATTTTAACCTTGAGATCCCAGAGTCAGCGCTGAACTTGAGTACCTATACACTTTAAATGAGTAAGCGCGAATATTTAAATACGAAGCTAAGTGTTGGTGATGTGCGTTGGTGGGCGGACACAGCAATTATTTTAAATACAACGTTTGACAGCGTCACGGGAAAGTATGAATGCGACGTTAGAGCAACAGTTTATCGTGGTGATCCGCAAAATCCTGAAACGGAAAAATTGGCGGCGCATCTCTTTATTGTTCAGTCTGTGAAATAGTTGATACCCCTCCATTGGCAGTAAGGAGGGGTATTTTTGATCGTCATTGATCAGTTGACTGCAGAACGAACCAAGTTACAAAGACAGTTCTCCACAGAGATCCAGTTCCACAAGCTGCCGAATGTTTGTTACTTCGAGTCCTGCCCCCAGCAACCCGTGTAACTTGCCGAACGCTGCCTCGCGAGTCATGCCGCCACCGGACAACACGCCAACACCGCGCAAGCGGCTGCCGGCTTCATACACATCCAGTTCCACACCGCCTTCATGGCACTGCGTGACCGCCACCACGACCACGCCGCTGTCCCGCGCCCGGCCGAGGCTGGCGAGGAATTGCGGGTTGTCGCTCGGCCCGGTGCCGCTGCCGTAGCACTCCAGCACCAGACCCTGAATGCCGCTGTCGAGCAGGCCGTCGATGATCTCGGCGCCAATGCCCGGGAACAGCGGCAACACGGCAACTTTTGCCAGTTGCTTCGGTTGGTTGTAGTTCAACGCTGCTGGCAGGGAAGTGGCTTTCACGCCGCCACCCTGGCGCTCCAGGCGTTTGAACGGGTGACGGCCGAAGCTGCGCACTTTTGCGCAACGGGTCGGCGCCAGCAGCTCGCCGTGGAAGTACAGGTGCACGCCCGGCGCCAGGCCGTGGCCGAGGGCGACCAGTGCGCCGCTGAGGTTTTCCCAGGCGTCGCTGTCGGTGACGCCGGCCGGCAGCATCGAGCCGGTGAAGCACACGCGGGCGTGCAGGCCGAGCAACTGGAAGCTCATGGCGGCGGCGCTGTAGGCCAGGGTGTCGGTGCCGTGCAGGATCAGCACGCTGTCGCAACCTTGCACATCGACGGCGTCGACCACCGCTTCACGCAGTTGCTGCCAGTACGCCGGGGTCATGTTGGCGCTGTCGATCAGCGGCGACATCTCGCGAAAGCGCCACTGCGGCACCACCAGCTCCGGCTGGCTGTGCAGGTAATCGCGCATCCGCGCTTCGAAACCGGAGGCCGGGGCCAGGCCATTGGCGCTGGCCTGCATGCCGATGGTGCCACCGGTGTACAGCACCATGACGTGCTGGGCGGCAGGGTAGGTCGAGGAATTCATGGGGAGTTCTCCTGAACGAGGACAGCATGCGGTCGAGCATGACGCCGACCGCTGCTTGTGTCACGCCGGGCGCAGGATCTGCGCCTGGTTTTTACCCGATCAGCGTTGCGCTGCCGGGATGCCTTGCGGCTGAGCGTTGGCCTGGGTGTCGGCCGACGGGTTGGCAGGCCAGGCTTTCAGGTCCAGATCCAGGTCGCTGAACTTGCTGGAGTCGAACACCGGTTGGTCGACGCCTGCGCGGCGCTGCGCATCGTAGTCGCGCATCACGCGCATGCCGACCTTGAACAGCAAGGCCAGGGCCATCAGGTTGACGAAGGCCAGGCAGGTCATGGTGATGTCGGCGAAGGCGAACACGGTCGACAGATCCTGCATCGAACCCCAGACCACCAGCGCCAGCACCAGACCGCGGAACGTCATCAGCGCAGCGCGGTTGCGGGTGAGGAACTGCAGGCTGTTTTCGCCCAGGTAGTAGTTGTAGAGGATGCACGTGAAGACGAACAGCGACAGCGCGACGCTGACGAACATGCGGCCCCAGTCACCCACCACGGCGGCCAGCGAGTTCTGGGTCAGGACGATGCCGTCACCTTCGAAGCCCGGGGTGTAGAAGCCCGACAGCAGGATCAGCAGTGCGGTGCAGGTGCAGATCACGAACGTGTCGAGGAACACGCTGAACGCCTGAACCACGCCCTGAGCGCCCGGGTGCTTCACGGCGGCCACGGCGGCGACGTTCGGCGCACTGCCCAGGCCCGCTTCGTTGGCGAACACGCCACGTTTCACGCCCATCACGATTGCGCTGCCGAGCAGGCCGCCGAAGGCCGGGTCGAGACCGAAGGCGCTTTTGAAGATGGTGACCAGCATGGCTGGCACGTGTTCGATCTGGGTGCCGATCACATACAGGGTCACGCCGATGTAGGCCAGGGTCTTGATCGGTACCAGCAGGTCAGACACCGAAGCGATGCGCTTGATGCCGCCGATGAAGGTGATGGCCAGCAGCACTGCCAGGACGATGCCGGTGTGTTGCGGGTCAAAGGCAAAGGCGTTCTGCAGCGAGTGGGTCACGGTGTAGGACTGCAGGCCGATGAAGGCGAAGCCGTAGGTGACCAGCAGCAGGATCGAGAACACCACCGCCATGCCCTTGAGCTTCAGGCCGTGCTGGATGTAGTAGGCCGGACCGCCACGGTACAGGCCGTCGCCATCGGCGCGCTTGTAGACCTGGGCCAGCGTACATTCGAAGAAGCTGCTGGACATGCCGACCAGTGCGGTCACCCACATCCAGAACACCGCACCCGGACCACCCAGGGTCACGGCGATGCCGACACCGGCGATGTTGCCTGCACCGACGCGGCCGGCGAGGCTGAGCATCAGGGCCTGGAACGAGCTGAGTTGCCCGGCGCTGCCTTTGAGGCTGTCGCGGAACACCGCGAACATGTGGAAGAAGTGGCGCAATTGAACGAAACGCGAGCGAATCGTGAAGTAGCTACCGAGCCCGACAATGAGCACGATCAGTACTTTCCCTGAGAGGAAGTCGTTGATGACTTCGAGCATGGATTTTTCCTCGCTGTTTATTGTTTAAGCAAATGCTGGATGGTCAGAAACATCGCGTTACACCGGTGTGCGTGCGGCACAACGGGCGAGGCGAGGGTTTCGTCCCGGATCCATATCGCGGGTTTGTTATTAGTTCGGGTTTCGCATGGGTTATGGCCTCGTTACCGACGACCGCTCACGCGAAGAGGGGCGGCACTATACCGATCAGTGCGGCGCCCGTCTGCACGGTTGTGGTGCAAGCGACGAAACGAAGCTTTGAAACACCCGACGTTACCGGCGTCGGGCTTGTCTGGGAGCCGGTTTGCAGCCAGCTTCCATACATACGGTTCTCAGGTTCAAACAGTTAAAAAAAAGGGCTCGGGGAATGCTCCCCAAGCCCTCAAAAGGTGAGAGGTGTCTAGTCCCTCGACCTGGTGAGCGGTGCTACACGTCACGCGTCGGCTCAGGCTTTGAGCGGAACCAGACGCGGAGCAATCATGTTTTCCGGGCGCAGGATGTCGGCGAGCATGGCTTCGTCGAGCAGACCTTCTTCGCGCACCAGTTCCAGCACGCCGCGGCCGCTTTCAAGGGCGATACGGGCGATACGGGTGGCGTTTTTGTAGCCGATGTACGGGTTCAGTGCGGTGACCAGACCGATCGAGTGTTCGACCAGTTCGCGGCAGCGCGCTTCGTTGGCGGTGATGCCGACGATGCAGTGCTCGCGCAGCATGTCCATGGCGCGTTGCAGCAGGCGGATCGAGTCGAGGATCTTGAAGGCGATCAGCGGCTCCATCACGTTCAGTTGCAGTTGGCCGCCTTCGGCTGCCATGGTCAGCGCCAGATCGTTACCGATGACTTGGAATGCCACCTGGTTCACGGCTTCCGGGATTACCGGGTTGACCTTGCCTGGCATGATCGAGCTGCCTGGCTGACGCGCCGGCAGGTTGATTTCGTTGATGCCGGTGCGCGGGCCGCTGGACAGCAGGCGCAGGTCGTTGCAGATCTTCGACAGTTTGACCGCGGTGCGCTTGAGCATGCCAGAGAACAGTACAAAGGCGCCCATGTCGGAGGTGGCTTCGATCAGGTCGGCGGCTGGAACCAGCGGTTGACCGCTGATCAGCGCCAGACGCTGTACGGCCAGGGCCTGGTAACGCGGGTCAGCGTTGATGCCGGTACCGATCGCGGTGCCGCCCAGGTTCACTTCAGTCAGCAGTTCCGGGGCCAGCGTCTTCAGACGGGCCAGGTCTTCGCCCATGGTGGTGGCGAAAGCACGGAATTCCTGACCCAGGGTCATCGGTACGGCGTCTTGCAGCTGGGTACGGCCCATCTTCAGGACGTGATTGAATTCTTCACCCTTGGCCGCGAACGCCTGAATCAGGCTGTCGAGGCTGGCCAGCAGCGCGTCGTGACCCAGCAGCAGACCCAGGCGGATCGCGGTCGGGTAGGCGTCGTTGGTCGACTGCGCCATGTTCACGTCGTCGTTCGGGTGCAGGTACTGGTATTCGCCTTTCTGGTGGCCCATCGCTTCAAGAGCAATGTTGGCGATCACTTCGTTGGCGTTCATGTTGGTGGAGGTACCGGCGCCACCTTGAATCATGTCGACCACGAACTCTTCGTGGAAATCGCCGCGGATCAGACGGGCACAGGCTTCGCTGATGGCAGCGTGCTTGGCTTCGCTCAGGTGACCCAGCTCGCGGTTGGCGTCAGCGGCAGCCTGTTTGACCATCGCCAGACCGACAACCAGCTTCGGGTAGTGCGAAATCGGAACGCCCGAGAGACGGAAGTTGTTCACCGCTCGCAGGGTCTGGATGCCGTAATACGCTTGAGCAGGGACTTCGAGGGTGCCAAGCAGGTCGTTTTCTGTGCGGAATGATGCAGCGGAGGACATGATAGAAATCATCTCGATATGGACCCGGTCTGTGCCGGAACGCTGCGAATGCTAGGCTTGTGGGAATTTTTGGGCCAATGCTGTTAAACACTGCCCTATGCACATTCGGCATAATGCCCGTGTGACGCCGCGTGCGCGGCAGACGTGTGACCTGTTTTGGTGCGTGTCCGGGAGGACGTGATGAATCTGGAAAGCAAATGGCTCGAGGACTTCAGTGCTCTGGCCGCCACCCGCAGCTTCTCGCAGGCGGCCGAACGGCGCTTCGTGACCCAGCCGGCGTTCAGTCGGCGGATCCGCAGTCTGGAAGCGGCTCTCGGACTGACGCTGGTCAACCGCTCGCGTACGCCGATCGAGCTGACGGCGGCGGGGCAACTGTTCCTGGTAACCGCGCGTACCGTGGTCGAACAGCTCGGTGAAGTGCTGCGCCATCTTCATCATCTGGAAGGCGGGCAGGGCGAAGTGATCCAGGTCGCGGCGGCGCACTCGCTGGCACTCGGCTTCTTTCCGCGCTGGATCGCGCAACTGCGCAACGAAGGCCTGAACATCGCTACCCGGCTGGTCGCGACCAACGTTGGCGACGCGGTGCACGCGCTGCGTGAAGGTGGTTGCGATCTGATGCTGGCGTTCTACGACCCGGACGCCGCCATGCAGATGGACCCGGAAATCTTCCCGTCGCTGCACCTGGGCCAGACCGAAATGCTTCCGGTGTGTGCGGCAGATGCCAATGGCAAACCGTTGTTCGATCTGGAAGGCGAGGGCAGTGTGCCGTTGCTGGCGTACAGCGCCGGGGCGTTTCTCGGGCGTTCGGTGAATGGCTTGCTGCGCCAGCGTCAGCTGCGCTTCACCACGATTTATGAAACGGCCATGGCCGACAGCCTGAAAAGCATGGCGCTGGAAGGTCTCGGCATTGCCTGGGTGCCGCAACTCAGCGTGCGGGCTGAACTGGCCCGCGGTGAACTGGTGGTTTGCGGCGGCTCGCAATGGCATGTGCCGCTGGAGATTCGCCTGTACCGCTGCGCGCTGGTGCGCAAGGCCAACGTGCGGTTGTTGTGGCGCAAGCTTGAAGGTGGTGCGGCGGGCTCCTCATCTTGATGGAGCACTGATAGCGCGTAACGGAAAGCCGGGAATGAAGCAGGCGTGTATCTGCTTCAGTCCTCTTCATCATCATATTCGGGGCGCGGGACTGCTCGTGTCGGACCTGATGTTTTCTTTGCGTCCAGATAGGCTCGGATGTTCTCTCGGTTTTTATCACTGAAGCGATCGGCATCGTGGCGAAGTTCAGAAAAATCATCAGTCGGTTTCATGACTGTTTCACTCCACCAACCGTTGTATAAGACTTCGCTGTCTTGGTGTACTGCATTGAACATATGGCCAACTTCGTGAGCAGCGGTGCGACGTTTTTCTATTGAGGCTATACCCGCGTAGCCTGGCAAATCGGCAATTCCTAGTACTTGGCTATTGATAGCGCTGCGCGTCAGTAGCAAGAATTTGTTGAAGCGCGGGTTCAGATCTTTCCTCGGACGGTTGCGTCGGTAGTTGTCGACGGCGATTTTCCAGGCGCTCAGCGAAGTGCTGGCATCACTGTTTTTATACGGATGATTGGTCAGACCTGGCGCCTCTTCCGGGCTGATCAGGCGAATCAACATCTTGCGGCCGGAAATACTCTCCATTTCCTCGGAGAGCCACGAGAAACAATTTTCGTAAAGGTCGTCTTTACTGTAATCAGCCAAGTCCTGGTGGATGAAGACAAGTAGCGCCAGTGGTTCCTTGAACATGGTTATCCTTTTTATGATTTTGGTGCTTCGTCAGTTGGAATGACGTAGCCGGTTTGTATTGAGTTTTGTGGTAAAGATGTGCTGTTGAATGTTTTTTGGATGCCCGGTTATTCAATTGAGTAGTGAGCGTCGGGAGTGGGTTGAATATAAACTATTAATCGTTGATTACTTTCTGGAGTGTTTTTGTTTTTATTGCGTGAAGTTAAGGGAAGTGTCGAAGTGCAGTCGCCATGCAATCAAGCGGGTGTTTTTTAAGTTGGGAAAATCCAAGGTGTATTCTTGATTTTTGAGTCAGTAAAGTCAGGTATTCAAGGCAGATGACAGATGGTCGCAACGGGGGCTGTTTATTGCTTTCTTTGCGGTATACTGCGCGGCCTTCGGCCGGTTCGTCCGGCCATTTTTCCTACAACAAGCCACGCATCCTGCGTGGCTTGTTGTTTTTGACGCGCCTGCGGGCGCCCAGAGAGAAGAGGCGCGACGATGAGTGCACTGGTTGGCGTGATCATGGGCTCCAAGTCCGATTGGTCCACCCTTAGCCACACCGCCGATATGCTGGAAAAGCTCGGCATCCCTTACGAGGTCAAGGTGGTTTCCGCCCACCGCACCCCGGATCTGCTGTTCCAGTACGCCGAAGAGGCTGAAGGCCGCGGCATCGAGGTGATCATCGCCGGTGCCGGTGGCGCAGCCCACCTGCCAGGCATGTGTGCGGCCAAAACCCACCTGCCGGTGCTGGGCGTGCCGGTGCAGTCAGCCATGCTTTCGGGCGTCGACTCGCTGCTGTCGATCGTGCAGATGCCGGCCGGTATTCCGGTTGCCACTCTGGCCATCGGCAAGGCCGGTGCGATCAACGCAGCCCTGCTGTCGGCGAGCATCCTGGGCGCCAAGCATCCGCAATTCCACGCGGTACTGAAAACCTTCCGTGCCGAGCAGACAGACAGCGTCCTGGACAATCCAGACCCACGTATTGCCTGAGGTTGTTGAGATGAAAATCGGTGTAATCGGTGGCGGCCAGTTGGGTCGCATGTTGGCCCTGGCGGGCACCCCGCTGGGCATGAACTTCGCTTTCCTCGACCCTGCGCCGGACGCTTGCGCCGCTGCGCTGGGCGAACACCTGCGGGCCGATTACGGCGATCAGGATCACCTGCGTCAATTGGCCGATGAAGTCGATCTGGTGACCTTCGAGTTCGAAAGCGTCCCGGCGGAAACCGTGGCGTTCCTTTCGCAGTTCGTGCCGGTCTACCCGAGCGCTGAAGCCCTGCGCATCGCCCGCGACCGCTGGTTCGAAAAGAGCATGTTCAAGGACCTGGGGATTCCGACCCCGGCGTTCGCCGACATCCAGTCGCAAGCCGACCTGGACGCCGCCGTTGCGTCGATCGGCCTGCCGGCCGTCCTGAAAACCCGCACCCTGGGTTACGACGGCAAGGGCCAGAAAGTCCTGCGCAAGCCGGAAGATGTGGTCGGTACCTTCGCCGAACTGGGCAGCGTGCCTTGCCTGCTGGAAGGCTTCGTGCCATTCACTGGCGAAGTGTCGCTGATCGCCGTGCGCGCCCGCGATGGCGAGACGAAGTTCTATCCACTGGTGCACAACACCCACGACAGCGGCATCCTCAAGCTGTCGGTCGCCAGCTCCGATCACCCGCTTCAGGCCCTGGCCGAAGATTATTCCAGCCGCGTGCTCAAACAGCTGGATTATGTCGGTGTGATGGCGTTCGAGTTCTTTGAAGTCGACGGCGGCCTCAAGGCCAACGAAATCGCACCGCGCGTGCACAACTCCGGGCACTGGACCACCGAAGGCGCCGAGTGCAGCCAGTTCGAAAACCACCTGCGGGCCGTTGCCGGTCTGCCGCTGGGTTCGACCGCCAAGGTCGGCGAGAGCGCGATGCTCAACTTCATCGGCGTTGTTCCGCCGGTTGAAAAAGTCATCGCCATCGACGATTGCCACCTGCACCACTACGGCAAGGCCTTCAAGGCCGGGCGCAAGGTCGGTCACGCCAACCTGCGCTGCAAGGACAAGGCGACCCTCGAGCAACAGATTCTCAAGGTCGAAGCGCTGATCGCCGAGTAACGACAGTTTCATCTGGCAGCGGCGGAACCATTAAGGGGCCGCCGTTCTCTGATGGCAGGATGCGAAAGTCTGGCTAGGCTTCATCGCATATCTACCATTCAGAGGGAAATGCCATGGGAATTATCGGAACCATCTTTATCGGCCTCATTGTCGGCCTGCTGGCGCGGTTCCTGAAACCGGGCGATGACAGCATGGGCTGGATCATGACCATCCTGCTCGGTATCGGCGGTTCGCTGGCAGCCACTTACGGCGGCCAGGCCCTGGGCATCTATCAGGCGGGTCAGGGCGCCGGTTTCATCGGCGCACTGGTCGGCGCGATCGTGCTGCTGGTGATCTACGGCCTGATCAAAAAGAACTGATCCAAAGCGACAAAACCCTCTCTGCCAATCCGGCGGGGAGGGCTAAAATGCTCGGCGATTCAGCGTTCCCTCCTTACTTCGAGCATCCTTTACCGAGCACCTTCATGCGCCGTTTTCTGTTGACTCTCCTTTTGCTGGGCAGCGGTCTGGCCCACGCCGGCGATCTGCCGGAAACCGACTGGCTGGAACTGATGCCCAAGTCGGATCAGAAAGCCCTCGAGGCCATGCCTGAAATCGATCACAACTCCCCGGAAGCCACCGGCACCTTCACCGAGAAGGGCGGGATGAAGCAGGCCAAGGGTTTGCCGGCGGTGATGTATTCGACCAAGACCGTGGCGTCGATGAACGACAAACACATCCGCATCGGTGGGTATCCGGTGCCGCTGGAATCCGACGCCAAGGGTCGCAGCACGCTGTTCTTCCTCGTGCCGTATCCGGGCGCGTGCATCCATGTGCCGCCACCGCCACCGAATCAACTGGTGCTGGTGCGTTATCCAAAAGGCTTGAAGCTGGATGACATCTATACGCCGCTATGGGTGACCGGCACGCTGAAGATCGAAAAGGTCAGCAATGATCTCGCCGACGCGGCCTATGCGCTGGAGGCAGACAAGGTGCGGGTGGTGCAGGAATCGGATCTGTAATTCAGACCCGCAAAAAAAATCGCAGCCCCAGGGCTGCGATTTTTGTTTTCAGAGTGGCTGGCTGCCGACGCTGACACCCATGGTGTGGCTGGCATCCGGCGCCAGGTTCATCACATCACTCATCACGTTCGCCGTCTCGATGCAGAGCATGCGCTGCCAGCCATCGTTGTCCATGTCGCTGAGCGCAGCGGCGCGGTCGATCCACGGGTTCCAGATCACCGCCGTGCGGGAGCCGGTGGTGGTCAGCACGATGCGCCGTTCCCAGGCCGGGTCGACGATGCTCAGTTGCGCAGGGGCGTCGAGGTAGATGCGGTCGGTTTCCCCGGCAAAACGCAGATCACCCTGCTGGGTGAAGGTTTTCCAGTCGTCCAGGGTCTCGATGTAATCCAGGCCATCCACGCCTTCGACGCGCACGTTGCGCACATCGCTGACCGCGAAATAGCTGTGCAGCGCCTGACTGATGCTGACGGTGTCGGTGCCACGGTTGTGGCTGGTCAGACTGATGTGCAACTGATCGTCGAGGCGCAGGGTCAGGGTCAGGTCGACCTGATGCGGCCACTCCGGAAAACCGCCCTCGGGGTAGGGCAGCTTGAATTCCACTTTCAGGCTTTCGCCTTCGGTTTCGATGCCGCCCAGTTCCCAATCCATCGCCCGGACAAATCCGTGGGCACCGGCCGGTTCTTCGCTCGTGCGCATCGCCTGCACGTTCTGCGGGTTGCGTTCGAACTTGCCGAACCACGGCCAGCACACCGGCACACCGGCGCGGATGCTCTTGCCGGTCTTGAACACGGCCTTGTCGTTCAGCCAGATCAGTGGCGGCTGGCCGTCCACCTGATAACTGAGGATGTGCGCGCCTTGCTGGGCCACCAGCACTTCGGCCTGACCGTGGCGGATGCGCCAGCAGTTCAGTTCATCCAGTTTCACGGCTTCAACGTTGGGCGTGTTCATGGGACAACTCTCGATCAGCAACTTGGACGACTATCGACCGTGAAACGGCCGCGAGGTTTAACGTGCGCGTGGCGGAACCGAACGGGTGCGGCCGCTGCCATCGATGGCGACGAACACGAACACCGCTTCGGTCACTTTACGCCACTCGCTGGACAGCGGGTCGTCGCTCCACACCTCGACCATCATCTGGATCGAGCTGCGACCGATTTCCAGGGTCTGGGTATAAAAGGACAATTGCGCGCCGACAGCCACCGGTACCAGAAACGCCATGCGGTCGATGGCCACGGTCGCGACACGGCCACCGGCAACACGGCTGGCCATGGCCGTGCCGGCCAGGTCCATCTGCGCCACCAGCCAGCCGCCGAAAATATCGCCGAAGCCGTTGGTTTCGCGGGGAAGCGCGGTGATTTGCAAGGCCAGGTCGCCTTGCGGGATCGGATCTTCTTGTTCGAGCTCTATCATGCCGGGGGGCCTCTGACCCGTGACTCTTCGTTGGGTATTGCTGGTGGTAGCCGTCTTCGGGAAAAACGATTCAGCACCGAACATACTACGTTCGTCACGTTTTCCATCAGGCGCCTAAGGAGAAACTCTGCGAAACCGGCTAATCCCGAGCAAGGGTCGGGCCAACGGCGTTTTCGCACAGCAACCCCTTACAAACCGGAGCAAGGTGGCGAGTATATCGATCGGTAGACTCCGCGACGACCGTCCGGTTCTGATTTCGACCGGCAAATACGCACCTCTATGTGCTTTTTCGAACAATTTGCTATGGTGCCGAACCTGCCCGAGCCACAGCCAGCGTTGTTGTGGCGGCAGATCCGACTATAAGAGAAGACCTTGCCATGACCACAGCGCCCTCGAGCCTCGCGCAGCCCGACCAACCCGCACGACCGTTGACCCGCAATGACTACAAGACTCTGTCGCTATCGGCCCTGGGGGGCGCGCTGGAGTTCTACGATTTCATCATCTTCGTGTTCTTTGCCACCGTGGTCGGCAAATTGTTCTTCCCGGCCGACATGCCCGAGTGGCTGCGCCTGATGCAGACTTTCGGCATCTTCGCCGCCGGTTACCTCGCGCGGCCGCTGGGCGGGATCGTGATGGCGCACTTCGGCGACCTGCTGGGGCGCAAGAAAATGTTCACCCTGAGCATTTTCATGATGGCCGTGCCGACCCTGATCATGGGCCTGCTGCCGACCTACGCGCAGATCGGCCTGTGGGCGCCGATTCTGTTGCTGTTGATGCGCGTCATTCAGGGCGCGGCGATTGGCGGTGAGGTTCCGGGGGCGTGGGTCTTCGTTTCCGAACACGTGCCCGGCAAGCACATCGGCTACGCCTGCGGCACTCTGACCAGCGGCCTGACGGCGGGTATCCTGCTCGGCTCGCTGGTCGCCACTGCGATCAACAGCATCTATACCCCAACGGAAGTCTCGGATTACGCCTGGCGGATCCCGTTCCTGTTGGGTGGCGTGTTCGGTCTGTTCTCGGTCTACCTGCGTCGCTGGCTGCACGAAACCCCGGTATTCGCCGAACTGCAACAGCGCAAGGCGCTGGCCGAAGAAGTGCCGCTGCGCGCCGTGCTGCGTGACCACCGCGGGGCGATCGCGGTGTCGATGCTGCTGACCTGGCTGCTATCCGCCGGCATCGTCGTGGTGATCCTGATGACCCCGACCGTGCTGCAGACGGTCTATCACTTCTCGCCGACTACCGCGCTGCAATCCAACAGCCTGGCGATCGTGTTTCTGAGCTTCGGCTGCATCATTTCCGGTGCGCTGGCGGATCGCTTTGGCGCCGGTCGCGTGTTCGTATTCGGTTGCCTGGGCTTGCTGGCCAGTTCCTGGACGTTCTATCACAGTCTCGCCGATCACCCGGACTGGCTGTTCCCGCTGTACGCGCTGACCGGTTTCCTGGTCGGCACCATCGGCGCGGTGCCATATGTGATGGTGAAGGCGTTTCCGCCGGTGGTGCGCTTCAGTGGTCTGTCCTTCTCTTATAACGTCGCTTACGCGATCTTCGGCGGCCTGACCCCGATGGTCGTCAGCCTGCTGCTGAAAGAAAGCGCGATGGGGCCTGCCTACTATGTGGCGGTGCTGTGCGGGATGGGGATCCTGGTCGGCGCGTGGTTGTGGAGCAAAGGTCGCTAAGCCATCTTCACACTTGCCGTTACAACTGAAAGGCCAGCCTTCCGACAGGGATGCTGGCCTTTCATCCAATTGTCATATTTCAGCCATAGAGTGTTCACACGGCCTGCTGATACTTGGCCCCGACTTAACACACCCTATCTGCTAGGAGTAAGGCATGAAACTGAAGCGTTTGATGGCGGCAATGACTTTTGTCGCTGCTGGCGTTGCGACTGCCAACGCGGTTGCCGCTGTTGACCCTGCTATCCCGAGCTACACCAAGACCACTGGTGTGTCGGGCAACCTGTCCAGCGTCGGTTCCGATACCCTGGCCAACCTCATGACCCTCTGGGCTGAGAACTACAAAAAAGAATACCCGAACGTAAACATCCAGATTCAGGCCGCTGGCTCCGCCACCGCGCCACCTGCGCTGACTGAAGGCACCTCCAACCTGGGCCCGATGAGCCGCAAGATGAAGGACACCGAACTGGCGGCCTTCGAACAGAAATACGGCTACAAGCCAACCGCTATCCCGGTTGCCGTGGACGCCCTGGCTGTTTTCGTGCACAAGGACAACCCGATCCAGCACCTGACCATGGAACAGGTTGACGCGATCTTCTCGTCCACCCGTCTGTGCGGCGCCAAGGCCGACGTGAAAACCTGGGGTGACCTGGGCGTGACCGGCGACCTGGCCAACAAGCCGGTTCAACTGTTCGGTCGCAACTCGGTATCCGGCACCTACGGCTACTTCAAGGAAGAAGCCCTGTGCAAAGGCGACTACAAGCCTAACGTCAACGAACAACCAGGCTCGGCTTCGGTCGTGCAGTCGATCAGCTCCTCGCTGAACGGCATCGGTTACTCGGGCATCGGCTACAAGACCGCCAGCGTGAAAACCGTTGCTCTGTCGAAGAAGGGCAGCACTGACTTCATCGAAGACACCGAAGAAAACGCCCTGAACGGCAAATACCCGCTGTCGCGTTTCCTGTACGTGTACGTCAACAAGGCCCCGAACAAGCCTCTGGCCCCGCTGGAAGCCGAGTTCGTGAAACTGGTTCTGTCGAAACAGGGCCAGGAAGTGGTCGTGAAAGACGGCTACATCCCGCTGCCAGCCAAGGTTGCTGCAAAAGCACTGGCTGACCTGGGTCTGCAGGAAGGCGGCGCTGAAGTCGCAAAAAAGTAACAAACTGAGTCAGGGGTGAACCACGCCTGACTCCCGTGTGGGGCCCGGCCCGCAAGCGGCCCGGCCCCCATACTCCCCGAATTCTTCTATCCACTGCCAGTGCCCTGCTGGCGGCGGATTTGGTGCGTCACTGCATTGTCATCTTTCTGTCATACAGGATCGCTAGGGTGTGCGCATGAATGATCTGGCCAATTCCAAAATGACTACGAACCCTCCCAAGCGCATTGACTTCAATACGCCTGAGTTGCAACGCAAGCGCCGCATTCGCGCGCTCAAGGATCGCTTCACCCGCTGGTACGTCCTCGTCGGCGGTCTGGCGGTGCTGGCAGCCATCACCCTGATCTTCTTCTTCCTCGCCTACGTGGTCGCGCCGCTGTTCAAAGGTGCTGACCTGACTGCGAAAGATGCAATCACCCCGGCCTGGATGCAGGACGCCGGCAAGCCGCTGATGATTTCGCTCGAAGAGCAGAATCAGGTGGCCATGCGCGTTTCCGACAAGGGCCAGGCGCTGTTCTTCGACATCGACAGTGGCGCTGAATTGAAGCGCGTCGATCTGCCCCTGCCGGCAGGCGCCAGTGTGACCTCGATCGGCGAAGACCAGCCGGGCCATCCGCTGGTGGCCGTGGGCCTGTCCAACGGCCAGGCGCTGGTGTTCCGTCACACTTATAAAGTCAGCTACCCGGATGGCAAGAAGACCATCACTCCGGCCATCGAGTACCCGTACGGCGAGACACCGATCGCACTCAACGAAAGCGGCGGTGCGCTGGAGCATGTCAGCCTCAATGCCACCGATTCGACCCTGATGCTGGTCGGCTCCACCGGTTCGCAACTCAATGTGCTGTCGCTGACCAGCGAAGAAAACATGATGACCGGCGAAGTCACCAACGAGCAGAAGCGGATTGATCTGCCGCAGATGACCGAGCCGGTGAAAAACATCTTCGTCGACCCGCGCCAGCAATGGCTGTACGTGGTCAACGGGCGTGCCCAGGCCGACGTGTTCAGCCTGCGCGACAAGAGCCTCAACGGACGCTACAAGCTGCTGGAAAACGCCGACGCCGAAGTCACCGCCGCCACGCAACTGGTGGGTGGCATCTCGCTGATCGTCGGTGACTCCAAGGGTGGTCTGGCCCAGTGGTTCATGGCCCGCGACACCGATGGCGAACTGCGCCTGAAGCAGATCCGCACCTTTCAGATGGGCACCACGCCGATCGTGGAAATCTCCGCCGAAGAACGTCGCAAGGGCTTCCTGGCCCTGGATGCCAGCGGCAAGCTCGGCGTGTTCCACAGCACCGCGCACCGCACCTTGCTGGTCGATCAAGTCGTCGAAGGCCAGGGCCTGTTCGGCCTGTCGCCGCGCGCCAACCGCGTGATCGTCGAAGCCGGCGGCAAGCTGCAACCGCTGCTGCTCGACAACCCGCACCCGGAAGTTTCGTGGAGCGCGCTGTGGAGCAAGGTCTGGTACGAGAACTACGACGAGCCTAAATACGTCTGGCAATCGACTGCGGCCAACACCGATTTCGAACCGAAACTGAGCCTGTCGCCACTGACCTTCGGCACCCTGAAAGCCGCGTTCTACGCGATGCTGCTGGCTGCACCGCTGGCCGTCGCCGCTGCGATCTACACCGCGTACTTCATGGCCCCGGGCATGCGCCGCAAGGTCAAACCGGTGATCGAGCTGATGGAAGCGATGCCGACGGTGATCCTTGGTTTCTTCGCCGGTCTGTTCCTCGCGCCGTATGTGGAAGGGCACCTGCCGGGCATCTTCAGCCTGCTGATGCTGCTGCCGATCGGCATTCTGATCGCCGGTTTCACCTTCAGCCGCCTGCCTGAATCGATCCGCCTGAAAGTCCCGGACGGCTGGGAAAGTGCGCTGCTGATCCCGGTGATCCTGTTCGTGGGCTGGCTGTCGCTGTACATGAGCCCGTTCATGGAGAACTGGTTCTTCGGCGGTGACATGCGCATGTGGATCTCCCACGACCTGGGCATCACCTACGACCAGCGCAACGCTCTGGTGGTCGGTCTGGCCATGGGTTTTGCGGTGATCCCGAACATCTACTCGATCGCCGAAGACGCCGTGTTCAGCGTGCCGCGCGGCCTGACCCTGGGCTCGCTGGCCCTCGGTGCCACGCCTTGGCAGACCATGACTCGCGTGGTGATCCTGACCGCCAGCCCGGGCATTTTCTCGGCACTGATGATCGGCATGGGCCGTGCAGTCGGCGAGACCATGATCGTGCTGATGGCCACCGGCAACACCCCGGTCATGGAAATGAACCTGTTCGAAGGCCTGCGCACCCTGGCCGCCAACGTCGCGGTGGAAATGCCGGAGTCGGAAGTCGGCGGCAGCCACTACCGCGTGCTGTTCCTCTCGGCGCTGGTGCTGCTGTTGTTCACCTTCGTCATGAACACCCTCGCAGAACTGATTCGTCAGCGTCTGCGCAAGAAATACTCGTCGCTTTAAGAAAGGTAGAAGTCTGTGAAACAGAACTCCCTGAAAGGATGGTTCAAGAGCGGCGCCCCGGGCGTCTGGATCAGCGGTGGCGCGGTGTCCATCGCGGTCATCATGACCATTGGCCTGCTGGCGGTGATTGCCGTGCGCGGTCTGGGTCACTTCTGGCCGGCGGATCTGATCCACGCCAGCTATGACGTACCGGGCCAGGGCCAGCATCTGGTCGTGGGCGAGGTGGTGCAGAAAGAAGAAGTGCCGCGCGCCCGTCTGAAGAGCGCCGGCCTGCCGGTGCCGGACGAAGGTCCGGAATTCATGACCCGCGAGCTGATCAAGGTCGGTAACCGTGACCTGAACGGCAACGACTTCACCTGGATCGTCGGCGAGTGGCTGACCGACCAGAAGAATCCGCCGGAGCTGATGGCGCTGGAGCGTCGTGAGTGGGGCAACTTCTACGGCTACCTGGTCAACGTCAAACAGGACGGCAAGGTGATCGCCGAAGGCGAAGCCGCCTGGCCTGAGCTGCAAGCGCGGATCGATCGCGTGAACAAACTTGCCGCCCAGCTCAAGACTCTGGAAAAAGTCGATATCGGTGCGATCAACGCCGGTCTCGAGCGCATCCGTCTGCACGGTCGCAAGCTGGAACTGGAAGGCAAGCTCGACGCCACCGCGCAAGCGGACATGGAATCCGAGCGCGCCGAGCTGAACGCCCGCTATCAGGACATCGAAGCCCGTCTGGCCGACCTGCACGCGCAGTTCAACCGTGACGCTTTGACCGCTCGTGATGCCAACGGCAAGGAAATCGAAATCGGCCTGGGCAAAGTGGTTCACGCCTACCAGCCGAACGCGATGGGTACGTTCACCAAGATCGGTTTCTACTTCAGCAAGGTCTGGGAATTCCTGTCCGACGACCCGCGTGAAGCGAACACCGAAGGCGGGATTTTCCCGGCGATCTTCGGCACCGTGATGATGACCCTGATCATGGCGATGATCGTGACCCCGTTCGGCGTGCTGGCGGCGGTATACCTGCGTGAATACGCCAAGCAGAACACCCTGACCCGGGTGATCCGGATCGCGGTGAATAACCTGGCGGGTGTTCCGGCGATTGTTTACGGCGTGTTCGGTCTGGGCTTCTTCGTCTACGTGCTGGGTGGCTCGCTCGACCGTCTGTTCTTCCCTGAAGCGCTGCCGGCACCGACCTTCGGTACGCCGGGTCTGCTCTGGGCTTCGTTGACCCTGGCGCTGCTGGCGGTGCCGGTGGTGATCGTGGCCACTGAAGAAGGTCTGGCGCGGATTCCTCGCACCGTGCGTGAAGGCTCGCTGGCTCTGGGCGCGACCAAGGCTGAAACCCTGTGGAAGATCGTTCTGCCGATGGCCAGTCCGGCCATGATGACCGGCATGATCCTCGCCGTGGCCCGCGCCGCCGGTGAAGTGGCGCCGCTGATGCTGGTGGGTGTGGTGAAACTGGCGCCGTCGCTGCCGGTGGACGGCAACTACCCGTACCTGCACCTGGATCAGAAGATCATGCACCTGGGCTTCCACATCTATGACGTCGGCTTCCAGAGCCCGAACGTCGAGGCCGCGCGGCCGCTGGTGTACGCCACGGCGCTGTTGCTGGTGCTGGTGATCGCCACCCTGAACCTGTCGGCGGTGTACATCCGTAACCACCTGCGCGAGAAGTACAAGGCGCTGGACAGCTGATCGCCGTCACAAGAATTGAAGGGCTGCCGGCCTGTATCCCGGCAGCCAACCGAACCGAATTTGTTAGCACAGGGGATCTCCCATGCAGCACGAAACACATACCCACGGCATCAACATGTCTGCCCTGGGCCGCGACAAGCAGAGCCTGAACCTCGAGCAGGAAACCGTGGCCATCGAAGTGCCGGGCCTGAGCCTGTTCTACGGCGAGAAACAAGCGCTGTACGACGTCAGCATGAACATCCCGAAACAGCGCGTGACCGCCTTCATCGGCCCGTCAGGCTGCGGCAAGTCCACGCTGCTGCGTACCTTCAACCGCATGAACGATCTGGTGGACGGCTGCCGCGTCGAAGGCGCGATCAACCTGTACGGCAACAACATCTACCGCAAGGGCGAAGACGTGGCCGAGCTGCGTCGCCGGGTCGGCATGGTGTTTCAGAAGCCTAACCCGTTCCCCAAGACCATCTACGAGAACGTGGTCTACGGCCTGCGCATCCAGGGCATCAACAAGAAGCGCATCCTCGACGAAGCCGTCGAGTGGGCGTTGAAAGGCGCGGCCTTGTGGGACGAAGTGAAAGACCGTCTGCATGACTCGGCACTCGGCCTGTCCGGTGGTCAGCAACAGCGTCTGGTGATCGCCCGCACCATCGCCGTGGAACCGGAAGTGCTGCTGCTCGACGAACCGTGCTCGGCGCTTGACCCGATCTCGACCCTGAAAGTCGAAGAGCTGATCTACGAGCTCAAATCCAAGTTCACCATCGTCATCGTGACCCACAACATGCAGCAGGCGGCGCGGGTGTCCGACTACACGGCGTTCATGTACATGGGCAAACTGGTGGAATTCGGCGACACCGATACCCTGTTCACCAATCCGGCCAAGAAGCAGACCGAGGACTACATCACCGGTCGTTACGGCTGACAGTTGCGGGTTATTCACAGAATTGACGCTGCGGCCCGCCGCACCTTACCGGACGCTCCAAGGACGCCAACATGATTAGTAAAGAAGGCCTTACCCATCACATTTCCGCGCAGTTCAACGCCGAACTGGAAGAAGTGCGCAGCCACCTGCTGGCCATGGGCGGGCTGGTCGAGAAGCAGGTCAATGACGCGGTCACCGCGCTGATCGAGGCCGACTCGGGCCTGGCCCAGCAAGTGCGTGAGATCGACGACCAGATCAACCAGATGGAACGCAACATCGACGAAGAATGCCTGCGCATTCTGGCCCGTCGTCAGCCTGCGGCCTCCGACCTGCGTCTGATCATCAGCATCTCCAAGTCGGTGATCGACCTTGAGCGCATCGGCGACGAAGCGACCAAGATCGCCCGCCGCGCGATTCAGCTGTGCGAAGAAGGCGAAGCGCCGCGCGGTTACGTCGAAGTGCGCCACATCGGTGACCAGGTGCGCAACATGGTCCGCGATGCGCTGGACGCGTTTGCCCGCTTCGACGCCGATCTGGCGTTGTCGGTGGCGCAGTACGACAAGATCATCGACCGCGAATACAAGACCGCCCTGCGCGAGCTGGCGACTTACATGATGGAAGACCCACGCTCTATCTCGCGGGTCTTGAGCATTATCTGGGTGCTGCGTTCGCTGGAGCGGATCGGCGACCACGCCCGCAACATCTCCGAGCTGGTGATCTATCTGGTGCGCGGCACCGATGTGCGCCACATGGGCCTCAAGCGCATGAAGGAAGAAGTTGAAGGGACAAGTGGTGAAACCGCTAATGTTCCGGGCGATGCTGACGATAAGTAAGATTGCCTGAGAAGAGCGCCCGGCCCTTTGGCCGGGCGTTTTTGTTTCTGCTTTTCATGGGCAGAACCGAATTAAAAAGCAGCACCCGCGAACGAAAAGTCCCGGCGTGACTGAAGAGTTTTGGCAATGTGCCATCAGCCAGCGTTATGCTTGCCGGGATTTTAATAGGGGTGTTGGATGAGCAAGATCAGTGTGTTGGTCGTGGACGATGCATCGTTCATTCGTGACCTGGTGAAAAAGTGCCTGCGTAATTACTTCCCGGGGATCCGCACCGAGGACGCCATCAACGGCAAGAAGGCCCAGGCCATGCTGGCCAAGGAAGCCTTCGACCTGGTGCTGTGCGACTGGGAAATGCCGGAAATGTCCGGCCTCGAACTGCTGACCTGGTGCCGTGAGCAGGACAATCTCAAGACCATGCCGTTCATCATGGTTACCAGCCGTGGCGACAAGGAAAACGTCGTGCAGGCGATCCAGGCCGGCGTCACCGGTTACGTCAGCAAGCCGTTCACCAACGAGCAACTGCTGACCAAGGTCAAGCAGGCCCTGAACAAGGTCGGCAAGCTCGACACCCTGATGAACAGCGCCCCGACCAAGATGAACTCGGCGTTCGGCAACGACTCCCTGAGCGCGTTGACCGGTGGCAAGGCTGCGGTCGTCGGTTCCGCACCGACCGCTGCGGCAGCCAATCCGTTTGCCAAGCCTGCCGCTGCGGCCCCGGCACCTGCCGCCGCGCCACAGCGTGGCCTGCTTAACAGCCCGCCGGTGAAAGCTCCGGCAGCCTCCAGCGCTCCGGCCGGCGGTCGCGGCCAGGGCCAACTGCGCCTGCCGAGCGGCACCCAGCAATGCGTGATCAAGGCACTGAGCATCAAGGAAGCGCTGCTGGTGGTGAAACGCACCGACACCCTGCCGCAGATCCTCGACAGCGCCGTGCTCGATCTGGAGCAGGGCGACAACGCCGAAATCGCCCGCCTCAACGGCTACCTGCACGCCGTCGTTGCCCACGAGCCGAAACCCGACAGCGACTGGCTGCAACTGACCTTCCGCTTCGTCGACCAGGACGCGCAGAAGCTCGACTACATCTCCCGCCTGATTGCTCGCGGTACGGCGCAGAAGCACTTCGTACCGGGCGCTTGATCTTCGTCGACTGACCGTCCGCCATCGCCAGCAGGCTGGCTCCCACAGGGTTCACACCGAACCTGTGGGAGCCAGCCTGCTGGCGATGGGACCATCAAAAGCACCACCCATCTCTCGCGCTGCCCAATTTGAAACATCTGTCGACTAGCCTGGTCTGCTTCAGCTGCTAGGCTCATTCCCAGGCCTTACTCGACAGAATTTTTGCCCATGCCCCTGCGCCTGCTGTTTTTTTGTGGTCTGTTCATGGCCTCCACCTCGACTGTGGCCATGACGATCTACAAATCCACCGATGCCAACGGAGTGGTTTCGTACAGCGACCGTCCGAGCAAAGGCTCCCAGGTGTTCGTGTTTCAGGACCGGATGGTCGAGCGCCTCGAGCGCCAGGTCTATCTCGACATCAAGAAGCAGAAGGGCGCGGACGTGGTGTTCGTGCGCAACGACCTGTACGCGCCGGTCGAGATTGCCCTGGCGTTTACCGGGATGAGCAACGTGCGCGGCGCGCCGGCGCAAACGATCCGCCGGGTGTTGCCGGCGCGCAGCAATACGCGGCTGGCGCTGCTGACGGCGGTGTCCGGTGGCAAGCCGCTGGTGTACACGCCGCAGTTCCATTATTCCCTCGGTGACCCGGCTGGCGCGGCTCAGGGCTATCGCTATCCGTTTCCGTGGCGTGGCGGGCCGTTTCGCCTCAGCCAGGGCGCCAACGGCGACTACAGCCACTTCGGGCCGAAGAACAAGTACGCGATGGACATCGCCATGCCGGTCGGCACGCCGATCATTGCGGCGCGGGCCGGGGTGGTGGTGAAGACCGAGAATTCCCAGAACGGGCGCGGCACCGATCCGTCCGGCAACTTCGTGCGGATACTGCACGACGACGGCACGATGGGTGTGTACCTGCATCTCAAGCAAGGATCGGTGAGTGTCCGGGAGGGGCAACGGGTTACGGTGGGCAGCCCGCTGGCGCTGTCAGGCAATACCGGCAACAGCAGCGGCCCGCACCTGCACTTCGTGGTGCAGCGCAATACCGGGATGGGGCTGGTGTCGATTCCGTATCAGTTCAACCGGCCGCTGGGGGCGTTGCCCAACTTTGCGTTGGGCAAGCAGTAAACCCCGTCAGTCGAGCATCAGCACCTTGGCCAGAATGATCTTTGGACCTTTCATCTTCTTGATGATGATCCGCAGGCCTTCGACTTCCAGCACTTCTTCCTCTTCCGGCACCCGTTTCAGGGTTTCGTAGATCAGCCCGGCGAGGGTTTCGGCTTCGATGTGGTCCAGGTCGATCCCCAGCAGGCGCTCGACCTTGAACAGCGGCGTATCGCCCCGCACCAGCAACTTGCCCGGCTGATAGGCGAGGATGCCGCGCTCGGCCTTGCGGTGTTCGTCCTGGATATCGCCGACCAGCACTTCCAGCACGTCTTCCATGGTCAGGTAGCCGATGATGTTGCCGTCGGCTTCTTCGACCACGGCGAAGTGCGAGCCGCCCTTGCGGAACTGCTCCAGCAGTTGCGACAGCGGCATGTGCCGCGATACGCGCTCCAGCGGGCGGGTCAGTTCGGCGAGGTTGAACGACTCGGGAATGTGGTCCAGCGCTGCCAGTTCCAGCAGCAGATCCTTGATGTGCAGCAGGCCGACGAACTCCTTGCGCTCGCTGTCGTACACCGGATAACGGCTGAACTTGTGGCGACGGAACATCGCCAGGATTTCTTTCAGCGGGGCGTTGAACTCGAGGGTGATCAGGTCTTCCCGGGAGTTGGCCCAGTCGACCACTTCCAGTTCGCCCATTTCCACCGCCGAGGCCAGCACGCGCATGCCCTGGTCGCTCGGATCCTGGCCACGGCTGGAGTGCAGGATCAGTTTCAGTTCTTCGCGGCTGTAATGGTGCTCGTGATGCGGCCCGGGTTCACCTTGACCCGCAATGCGCAGGATGGTGTTGGCGCTGGCATTGAGCAGGTAGATCGCCGGGTACATGGCCCAGTAGAACAGGTACAGCGGCACCGCCGTCCACAGCGACAGCAGCTCGGGTTTGCGGATCGCCCAGGATTTGGGTGCGAGTTCGCCGACCACGATGTGCAGGTAGGAAATGATGAAGAACGCGGTGAAGAACGAAATGCCTTTGACGACTTCGGCCGACTGCACGCCGACCGCGCTCAGTAGCGGTTCGAGAATGTGCGCGAACGCCGGCTCGCCGACCCAGCCCAGGCCGAGGGAGGCGAGGGTGATACCGAGCTGGCACGCCGAGAGGTAAGCATCGAGCTGACTGTGTACGGTGCGCAGGATGTGCCCGCGCCAGCCGTGCTGTTCAGCGATGGCTTCGACCCGGGTCGAGCGCAGTTTGACCATGGCGAACTCCGCCGCAACGAAGAAGCCGTTGAGCAGAACCAGGATCAGAGCGAAAAGAATCATGCCGAAATCGGCGAATATGGTTGCGAGGGACAAGCCAGGGGAAGGGTCCATGATGGAGTTTTGCGGGTTCCGTGTGATTCGAAAGAAAGAAAAATCCGCACCTGAAAGGCAGGCGCAAGTCAGCCAATGTAGCGGCTGACCTGGCGATTGCCTAGTCCGGCATTACTCAGCGGCGCTGATGACCCGTGCCTGAGCGACCTGGGCCGGGGCGAAATGGCAGGTGAAGGTGCTGCCGTGACCGGGCACGCTGCTGATCTCCATCCGTGCGCGATGGCGCAGCAGCACGTGTTTGACGATGGCCAGGCCCAGGCCGGTGCCGCCGGTGTTGGAGTTGCGGCTGGAGTCGACGCGGTAGAAGCGTTCGGTCAGGCGCGGCAGGTGTTTGCTGTCGATGCCGATCCCGGAATCCTGCACGCTCAGGTGCGCACCCTGATCGTCGCCCCACCAGCGGATGCGGATATTGCCTTCGGCCGGGGTGTATTTGACGGCGTTGAACACCAGGTTGGAAAACGCACTGCGCAGTTCCGCTTCGCTGCCCTTGAGTAGAATGCTGGTGTCGGCTTCCAGGGTGATTTTCTGATTCTTCGAACCTGACAGCTGCTGGGCGTCGCTCTTGATCGACTGCAACAGGGTGTCGATGTGCACCGGCTGATTGTCCGACGGGTAATCGGTGGCTTCCAGCTTGGCCAGCAACAGCAAGTCGTTGAGCAGGGTCTGCATGCGCCCGCCCTGCTGCTGCATCTGCTGCAGGGCGCGGCTCCAGCGCGGGTTCACTTCCTCAACGTTGTCGAGCAGGGTTTCCAGGTAGCCGCAGATCACCGTCAGCGGGGTGCGCAGCTCGTGGGAGACGTTGGCGATGAAGTCTTTGCGCATCTGTTCCAGTTGATGGATGCGCGTGACGTCGCGCACCAGCATCAAGTGTTCGTTGTTGCCGTAGCGCGTGAGGTACAGCTGGATGCGTACGCGATCGTTGGTCGGCGAGGGGATTTCCAGCGGTTCGGCGTAGCTTTCCTGCTCGAAGTATTCCTTGAAGCGCGGATGGCGGACGAGGTTGGTCACCGGTTGACCGCTGTCCTGCGGGGTCTTGAGACCGAGCAGGGTTTCGGCGGCGCGGTTCCACCATTCCAGGTTGCCGTCGCTGTCGAGCATGATCACCGCGTCTTTCAGCGCAGCGGTGGACTCCTGGACGCGGTCGATCACCGCTTGCAGGCGCCCGCGTACCCGTTGGTCGCGGCGTTGCAGGTGGTAGATGCTGTCGAACACCTCGCCCCACAGGCCATAGCCGTCGGGCGGTGCTTCATCGGGTTGGTGCAGGCGCAGCCATTCGTGCAGGCGCAGCAGTTGCTTGAGCGTCCAGGCCAGGTACAGGCCCAGGCCTGCCGCCAGACTCCAGCCGTAGTAGCCGGTGATCAGGCCGATCACCAGGCAGCCGGTGACCAGCAACAGCATGTGGCGGATCAGGGTGCCATGCCAGTTTTGGTTCACGGAAAATGCGGTCCTTGTCTACGGGGCTGGCGCTCGGCTCAGGCCTTGGTGGAGAACCGGTAGCCGGTGCCGCGCACGGTTTGTACCAGATTTTCGTAGGCGTCGCCGAGGGCCTTGCGCAGGCGCCGGATGTGCACGTCGACGGTGCGCTCTTCAACATAGACGTTGCCGCCCCAGACCTGGTCCAGCAACTGGCCACGGGTGTAGGCGCGCTCCTGGTGGGTCATGAAGAATTGCAGCAGACGGTATTCGGTCGGGCCCATCTCGGCCGGACGGCCGTCGATGGTCACGCGGTGGCTGATCGGGTCGAGCAGCAGGCCGCCGACTTCGATCGGCGCTTCGCCATCGGTCGGGCCGGCGCGACGCAGCACGGCCTTGAGGCGTGCCACCAGTTCGCGGGGGGAAAACGGTTTGGTGATGTAGTCGTCGGCGCCGACTTCCAGGCCCTGGATCTTGTTGTCCTCTTCGCCCTTGGCGGTGAGCATGATGATCGGGATGTCCCCGGTCAGTTCGTCACGCTTGAGGCGGCGGGCCAGCTCGATGCCGGAGGTGCCGGGCAGCATCCAGTCGAGCAGGATCAGGTCCGGCTTGCGGTCGACGATGATGGCGTGGGCCTGCTGCGAGTTCTCTGCCTCGAGGCAGTCATAGCCGGCCATTTCCAACGCAACGGCGATCATTTCGCGAATGGGCGCTTCGTCGTCGACGATCAGAATGCTCCTGCCAACCATGCCTTAATCCTCTTGTCATTTAACTGTCTTGCGCCGCATTAGATAACGGAATTATTGCAGTCGTGTGACAGTATTTTAGTCCGGCGGCGATTGTGCGAATCCTGAACTAAGCTCTAAGTCCGAATCCTGACAACCACAAGAGAAGGTTTCCATGACTCAAATGACTGCTTCCTTTAAGGCTTTGCTGATGGCTGCCGCCCTGACTCTGCCTGGACTGGCGATGGCGGCCGAGCCGGCCATGATGAAAGACGGAATGATGGTCGACCACAAGGGCATGACGCTTTACACGTTCGACAAGGACAGTGGCGGCAAGTCGATGTGCAACGGCGACTGCGCCAAGAACTGGCCGCCGCTGATGGCTCCCGCAGGCGCCAAGGCCGAAGGCAAATGGACGGTCATCAAACGCGATGACGGCATGATGCAATACGCCTACGACGGCAAACCGCTGTATACGTTCATGAAGGATGAGAAGCCCGGAGAAATGAAGGGCGATGGCATGAAGGACGTGTGGCACGTGATGCGCGAGCACAAATAAACGCAAATGCCCTGTGGGAGCGAGCAAACTCGCTCCCACAGGTTCTGTGGATCAACGCAACGCATAATCCAGCACGATCCCGACGAAAATCGCCAGCCCGGCCCAGTGATTGTGCAGGAACGCCCTAAAGCAACGCATCCGGTCCCGGTCGCGGGTGTACCAGAACTCCCAGGCGTAGCATCCGGCCGCCACCAGCAGGCCGAGGTGGAACCACATCCCCAGCTCGAATTTCGATCCCGCCAGCACCAGGCAGCCCAGTGACAGAGCCTGCAAGGTCAGGATGATCACCCGGTCGGCATCGCCGAACAGGATCGCCGTGGATTTCACGCCGATCTTCAGGTCATCGTCGCGGTCAGTCATCGCGTAATAAGTGTCGTAACCCACCGTCCACAGCAGATTGGCGATCCACAGCAGCCAGGCCGTTGCTGGCAGCTCACCGGTTTCGGCGGTGAACGCCATCGGCATCCCCCAGGAGAACGCCGCGCCCAGTACCACTTGCGGGTAGTAGGTATAGCGCTTCATGAACGGATAGGTGAACGCCAGCGCCAGACCGCCCAGCGACAGCCAGATGGTTGCGGCGTTGGTGCACAGCACCAGCAGGAAACTCACGCCCATCAGCAGCGCAAAGAACACCAGCGCCTCTTTCGAGCTGATCTTGCCGGCAGCAATAGGTCGCTGCGCAGTGCGTTTGACGTGGCCGTCGACCTTGCGGTCGGCCCAGTCGTTGATCACGCAGCCGCCGGCACGGGTCAGCACCACGCCGAGGACGAAAATCACGATATTGGCCAGCGATGGCGAGCCTTTACCGGCAATCCACAGGGCCCAGAGGGTCGGCCACAGCAGCAGGTAAATGCCGATCGGCTTGTCCATCCGGGTCAGCTGGATGAAGTCCCAGGCGCGCGGGTTCAAGCGATTCAGAGATTTGAGCAGGCTTTGATACATCAGCAGTTCTCCGGACGGGCGCGGACGGCTTCCCACAGCGTAGGCAGGAAAATCTCCGCCACCAGTACGCTCAATGCACCACGGTCGAAACGCGAACGACGGCCCCACAGACCGGTGGCCCGGGAACACTCGGGCAGCCAGTGCTCCGGGTAATGACAGACCTCGATGGCGCGACGCTGGAAGGCTTGATCGCAGAACAGCAGTTCGCCCAGCGAGCGGCTGCCCAGTTCATCCATGTGCAAGCCGTCGCCCTGCAAGGCACTGCGCGACGCCACGCTGCGGGCGAACACCCAGGCCTGGCCATGGCCGCGCAGATACACCTCGCGCACCCAGCCCTCGCTGCCTTCGGCCAGGTCCAGCGCGGCGCATTCGTCGTCGCGCAGGGTCTGCCAGCCTTCGAACAGCGGCGTCACGCTGAAGCCGTCATCGGACAGACGGGTCAGGCGGCGGGTCAGGGAGCCTTCGTCGAACAGCCAGTCGAGCGTGGATGTGTCGGGGAGGGGTGTCAGGTGGCTTTGCGGGCACCACAGCGGGGCATTTTTGAGTTGCACAATGAGTCAGTATTGGCAGCAAATGAGGCGGCGAGCTTACCATGGTGAGCCGCGAGTTTGATTGATCCGGGTCGCCGCTGCGCCGAACAGGCTTGCATCTGCCCGGCACGATCAGTACAAAACGCCCTGAGCCGGACGGCAGCGCTGCACCATCGACCGTCCGCGCCGGTTAAAGCCTGAACCCTGAGGAAGTACCTGAATGAAAAAGTGGCAATGTGTGGTCTGCGGCCTGATTTACAACGAAGCCGACGGCTGGCCGGATGACGGCATTGCGCCGGGCACCCTGTGGCAGGACGTGCCGGAAGACTGGCTGTGCCCGGACTGCGGCGTCGGCAAGATGGACTTCGAAATGATCGAAATCAACTGAGAAAACACTGAGGAGTAGGGCATGAGCGCACCTGTCGTAATCGTTGGCACCGGGCTGGCGGGTTACAACCTGGCCCGCGAGTTTCGCAAACTCGATGGCGAAACCCCGTTGCTGCTGATTACCGCCGATGACGGTCGCTCCTACTCCAAGCCGATGCTGTCCACCGGCTTCGGCAAGAACAAGGACGCCGACGGCCTGAGCATGGCCGAGCCGGGCGCCATGGCCGAACAGTTGAAGGCCGAAATCCGCACCCACACCCGCATCAGCGGCATCGATCCGGGCCACAAGCGTCTGTGGATCGGCGAGGAAGCGGTGAGCTATCGCGACCTGATCCTCGCCTGGGGCGCGGAAACCGTGCGTGTGCCGATCGAAGGCGATGGCGCGGACCTGGTGTTCCCGATCAACGATCTCGAAGACTACGCCCGTTTTCGCGCCGCAGCGGCCGGCAAGCGTCGGGTGTTGCTGCTCGGCGCCGGACTGATCGGCTGCGAGTTCGCCAATGACCTGATTCTGGGCGGCTACGAGGTGCAGCTGGTCGCGCCGTGCGAACAGGTCATGCCGACTCTTCTGCATCCCGCGGCGGCGGCTGCGGTGCAGGCCGGGCTGGAAAGCCTCGGTGCACGTTTCCACCTCGGCCCGGTGCTGACCCGCCTGCAAAAAGTCGCGGATGGGCTGGAAGCGCACCTGTCCGACGGTCAGGTTGTCCCGTGCGATGTGGTGGTCTCGGCCATCGGCCTGCGCCCGCGGATCGACCTGGCGGCAGCCGCCGGCATCCAGACCAATCGCGGCGTGGTGGTCGACCGTCACCTGCAAACCTCTCACACCAACATTTACGCCCTGGGCGACTGCGCCGAGGTCGACGGGCTGAATCTTCTGTACGTCATGCCCCTCATGAGTTGTGCGCGAGCGCTGGCACAAACCCTGGCCGGCAACCCGACCGTGGTGAACTATGGACCGATGCCGATCACCGTGAAAACCCCGGTCTGCCCACTGGTGGTTTCCCCGCCGCCTCGGGGCCGCGAGGGTGTTTGGACCGTTGAGGGGCAGGGCGCCGATATCAAGGTGTTGTGCCACGACGCAGAAGGGCAATTGCTCGGTTACGCCCTGACCGGCGCGGCGGTGATGGAAAAACTCGCACTGAACAAACAGCTTCCGGCCTTGCTGGCGTAAATACCGGTCGTTCTGTCGGAATCACCCCGCTTTTGCCCCCACAAACGTCGCGGGGAGACTGGCGCCGCCCTTAACCGCGTGCCATCCTCACTCCCGTCTGCCGCAGAGTAGAGCCTGCGGCGCCTTGGGCGCTGTTCCAACGAGAACAGCACGGACATAACAACAAAAAACCGTCAAAGGGGCTTCACTAATGCGTAAACCAGAACTCGCCGCTGCAATCGCTGAAAAAGCGGATCTGACCAAAGAGCAGGCCAACCGCGTTCTCAACGCCGTTCTCGAAGAAATCACCGGCGCCCTGCACCGCAAGGACAGCGTCACGCTGGTGGGCTTCGGCACCTTCCTGCAACGCCACCGCGGTGCCCGCACCGGCAAAAACCCGCAAACCGGTGAACCGGTGAAGATCAAGGCCAGCAACACCGTTGCGTTCAAGCCAGGCAAATCGTTGAAAGACAGCGTTAATCCGTAATCGCGGCGAATGCCCGGTCAGCTGGGCGCGCTGCATGAAAAATGGGCATACCGATTGCGGTCGGATGCCCATTTTTTTGGCTGATGGCGAGCCGAGCTGGTCTTGGTGGATCGTTATGGGATTCGTCTAGCCGGTTACCCGTAGGTGGCCAGCACCATTCTGGCGAACTCGTTCTTGCTTGGCTGGTGTCCATAAGATTTCAGGTATTTACGCCACTCGGATTCGAGTATGGGACTTTCGTATTCGCCCTCCGTCGCCAGATGCGCAGCTGCATCGTCTATCAAGGCTTGGGTGTAATGTTTCGAGGGGCCATCCAAACTGGCGTCTGAAGTTGAAATGAACGGTCCAACCGTTGTGAATAGCAACCCGATCCCGGTCAGCATCGAGAACTCCAAGGGGCCACCGTTCAATAGGCATCCAAATCCGATGCAGCCCTCAGCACGAGCAGAGGTGCTGGTTGTGAGCGTTAGCATGACAACCAAAGCGCATCCAAACCCTGATATTGATCGTTTATTGTGTCTGCCGCTCATGATGGTTTAACGCTCCCTGACGTTACTTATGGATCCCTTTGTTCAGTGATTGCAGATTGGCAAGTGACTGGAGGGGGTGAGATGCCTTACCAGCTCCCGAAGGGGATGCCGTATTTTTCGATGTAGGTTTTGGACTCCGGTGAAAGAGGTAGCGCGTAGCGTCCTCCATTTTTCCCTTGATACGGCCCCTGCTTGACGATGCTCCCTTCAACCCGAGTTATCTCGACAGACTTGAGACAAGGCGCTCCCAGCCAGACCTTGGCAATGCCGCCTGGAGCCAAGCCAATACCTATGCGGTCGCGGTAGTCTGTGATCCATTTGCCATCCAGTCTGCAAAAAGCCTTTTCCGGTTTGCGCATGATTTCCCGCGCGGACTCGGGAATAACAATGTAGGCCTCGTAGGTTTGAGGCTCTGCCAATGATTGCCATCGCACATAGATCAAGCGGGGAAGATCGGCACCGGTGACGTCACGTCCGGCGCCGCTGCCGGGGCTGTCAGGCCATCCTGCGGGCTTGCCCTTGTTGTCGGCGGGGGTGTTCACCGAGGCAATCCCGGCGCCGGCGCGTTTGAATACACGTTCGCGGATATCCACCACGTCGGCCGTTTCAATCCAGACCTCCATGTAGGTGGGTGCACCGAAGCCAAGATACCAGGGCTGTTTGGTGATCGGCTGTGCATTGCTTGGAGTGCAGAGCAACAACAGCAATCCGAAGATGAAACCTGTGTTTTTTTTGATGGGACGAGTGGGTTTATTCATGGGGGTGCACCACTCGTTGTTTGTCTTTTGTCGGTCGGTTTATGAAAACAATGCTCATGTCGCTGTTGTTGAAATCTTTGGCTGCGTTCCAGTGCGCAGAAAGATGGATATAGCGACTGCGTAACAAAGCCCGTTCTTTGATAGTCAGTCCTTCAACAGATGACTCGCCCAAGGCGTAAGCCTGGAGTTTTTTGTGAATGGGTATTAACTCTACGGGCAAATTTAGCTCTGGCCTGTCGGGAATCAACTTGAGCGGTACACCGGCTCTCACCGCAAGCTCATGCATGATGCGTAGATACACCAGCGACAACTCACCGTGTACCGGGCGCTCAATCATGGCCGCAGCATAAACCCGCTTCTGGGGATCCGGTGTGGATCGGCCCCTTTCCAATCGTTGAATGACAGGGGTTTCCCAGAGTGCAACCCGCAGTTGATTGCCTGGAGCGTCATCTTCGATGACGCCTTTTGTATACCAGGCAAACGCCTCCTTTTCGGCAGTGACGTAAGCTGCGCTACGGGTCGCTTCGTGGCTTCGGCTGATGGTGCTGGTGACCGGACTGCTCAATAGAAGTTTCTCCCTGGCCCTGGGCAGATAACCACCTCCCAGATCCGAGTGGGCGCCGGGTAATACCAGATCAATCTCACCCAGGCTGTTAAGGGCAAAGTTCTCGCGATGTTCATCACGCGCCACCAGGTGCACCACTTTGTTGGCGCAACCCTCCGGCAGCTTCAAGTTCAGTCCCGGATTTCTGCTGTTGGCGCCAGTGAAGTCGAGCAACCATGGATTGGCGATTGCCGCGACGGTATCAAACAGACCAATGAAGTTGATGCCGATACTGGATTGTGGATCCCAGTCAAAGCCACTGACCAAGAACGGAGAGCCCGCTGGCAGCGCCTTTGCGAGAATGCTGCGCTTGCCCTTGAGTACCTCGTTCGCGAAGTGCCGTGCAGCGGCGGCGCCGCGACTGAAACCGAAAATATCGAGCTCGATTCTTTCTATTAGCGCATTGGGGTTTTTTTTAATCAGTGTTCGCATTTGGTCCATGATTTTTTCAGGGCTCTGCTCCACACGAGCCAGAACACCGGTTTCGCCTCGGCCGGTTGCCTGTGCGTAAAGTGAATCGCCTCCATCAGCGGTTGTACCGATGCCTTCGATGTATACGCGCAAGGAAGCCTGTTTCGTGTTCTCTGGTAATACGTCAAAGGCATGGTCTGTATACAGCTCATGCAACCGCACGATATTGCTTACATCATTGCCGTAGCTGTTATCCGGCGAGTTGCCATTTCCGTCATAGCCATAAGCGGCGCAGTGCTTCTGAATCTCTTCGGCTGCCTCCGCCAGATTGGCATCTGGCGCATAGCAGGCCGCGACCGTTTCGCTGTTGGCCTTGTTGTTCCCCGTCCCATCGAAAAACACGCCGATCCGCAAGGTGATGCCGGCAGGCGTTTCATCCTCCAGTTCGACCTCTTCCTCCTCTTCTTCGAGTTCGGCGTCTTCCGGGTCTTGAGTGGATGAGGCCGTCAGCCCGACCTCCAATGCCCCCGCCATCGCGGCTTCTGGATGATCAACGGCTCCGCTGGTGGACGTCTTTCCTCCCGCCACGATCTCGGTACTGCTGAAGATCCCACCCCTGTCGATCACGATATGGTGACTGCCCGCCTTCAGTGTGATGCTGGCGCCTGCATCCAGCACCACGCTGGCGCCGGCCTTGATCTGCACCTGCTGGCCCGCCTCGACGGTGATGATTTTTCCGGCCGTCGTCTGGCTGCTGCCCTGGATGCTTTCCCAACGATCACGCCCGACCGCCAGCCGGCTGTCATGGAGAACCTGCCGCTCCATGTCGCGCTGGGCACGCAGGTAGACCAGTTCCAGTCCGGCGCGGTCTTCAATCGTCAATTCGCTGTAGCCGCCGGTGTCGGGCGAACTGCGACTGCGCAGCACGGTTCGGGTCTTGTGCTCGGGAAGCTTGTAGGGTGCAGGGGTGACCTTGTTGATCACGCAGCCGGTAATCAGCGGCTGGTCGGGATCACCTTCCACGAAGGTCACCACCACTTCCATGCCGAGGCGGGGGAGGGTGACGACACCGAAACCGTTACCGGCCCAGCTTGACGACACCCGCACCCAGCAACTGCTGCGCTCACTGTTTAATTCGGCTCGGTCCCAGTGGAATTCGACTTTTACCCGACCGAACTCATCGCAGTAGATCTCTTCGCCTTTGGGGCCTGTCACCCTGGCGGTCTGGCTGACCAGCGGGGGCCGGCGTGCGGGCAGTGGCGGGCGGAACACTACTTCGGCAGGAATGGCGCAGAAGGTGTTGCGATAGCCTTGGGTAAAGCCGTCCGCCGATTGAGTTTCGCTGCTGGCCGACTCCTCCAGAACTTGCGGCTGCCGTCCGGTGTGGGTGACACCGAGCAGCAGCCACAGACCGTTGTAGTTCTGACGAGGGTGTTCGGTCAGTTCAAGCAGATGGCCACAGCGCAGGGTCGTCTGGTTGCTTTGACCCTCGGCTATTTCATAATCGGCGCGATGGCGTTCCAGGGCCTGACGGGCCAGATGCTTGCCGCGCTTTTCGTTGTCCAGCAGCAGCGGGTATCGGTAGTCCTCAAGCGTCGGTGTGAATCCGGCGCTGAAGCGGCTTTCGAGTAAAAGCGTCGGTCGCTTCAGGTCGTAACCACGCCGGGTGACCCGGCTTGTCCGAGTGGCGGCGCGCAAGGAAAAGCTGCTGACCACCGGATATTCCGGGACCATCCCGTTTTCCCGCCGGAAGGGCGTGGGACGCAATGTCGGGAGGAAAACCGCATCATCGGTGAACACCAGCAAATGGCCTTGCGCCGAGTGCTGATGATGCCAGGCGATTCCCTCCTCGGCACACAGGCGCTGGATGAACTCGAAATCGCTTTCGCCGTATTGGGTGCAGTACTCCCGTGCCACGAGGGGCTGGACATGAAAAGTGAACGCATCGACGAGGATGCCGTGTCGCTTGAGCGTTTGCGTGATGATCTGCGGGACGGTCTGACTCTGGTAAATCCGTTGATCGTGACTGAACTGCAAATAGTGGAGGCTCGGCACCAGTGTCAGGCGATAGCGGGTCAGGCGTTTGTCGGATTCACCCGCCAACACATCGTCGATGCATCCATGAATGCCTTCATCGTTCAGGCCGAACTGCAGGAAGGCAGTCTGACCGAGCAGGCCTTCCATATCGAAGTCGGGATCTTCACTGACCAGTTCGACGTGAATGGCATAAAGGGTGCTGACGGTCTCGGTGCCCTCGAAGGCCAGCACCTTGAAGTCATTGCGAACAGCAGAAATCTGCAGAGTGAAGTGCGCAGAACTGACAGCTCCAGGCATACGCTTGTCCTTAAGCAGAGAGAGAAATCGGCGTGATGTCGAAACCCTCCCTGGTCAGCGCACGCGAACATTGGCCGGCACGCTAACAAGGCGTTAAACAGATTTATGTAAGAAGGATCGCTTGTTTAAGTCGGAGCTTTCCGGGTTGTAAAACAACGTGGAAATTGTGGGAAAAGGCTGTGAGAAAGTGACAGCGGATGATTGGAATTCTGCGTAATAGTCTTGTGCAGCCAAGGATTCATGACTATTAAATATATAAAATGCCATCAAATTGATGGCACTTTTAATGTTGTCTGTTGTCGCCAGTCATTTGTTAATAAATGGCGGTGTATTTTCGGAAGCGTCCTACTTCAAATTTTTTCGGGGTTTGTCATGCTTTCTCCGCTTACTTGTGGAACGAGCGTGCAGATGTTCCAGACGCCGCGCTCCGGCCGCTCTGGCCCAATGCTTCCGGAAGGGATAGGCTTAAAAGTGAAATATAAAGGCACATCAGGGAAACCCCTGGCACATATAGGGCGATCTCCTACAGCGCCCAATGAACAGTTCGTCTTGTTGTTTAATCAGATGCTTGCTAGTGGCCATCATAGTGATTACGATGCGCGCACTTGAAAGAGCAAACACTCAATTGGATGAGTCTTCCGACTGCTCTTCGATACTGTCCCGCGCCGCTGCAACTCCAATAGGCGCACGACCGTAATCCTAATAAAGGCCATGGATGTCCTACTCAAGCAAACTTTCCGCCCATTACCTCGAACTCGCTAAAGTCTCTGTTTCCAAAGAGAATTTTGCGGGCGAAGACGTTCGCTTTTCGAGCGAATTCGAGGCGCTGGAAAGCGAGCTGGCCAAAGCCTCGTCGATGCACGAAAGCGGGCAGATCGACTGGCTGAAAATTCGCGAAAACAGCGAAAACCTCCTGCGTACCCAATCCAAGGATTTGCGTGTCGGCGCCTGGCTGACGTGGTCGCTGTACCAGCGTGAATCCTTCCCCGGCCTGCTGGCCGGCCTCGGTCTGCTGCACCACTTGTCGGAAAACAATTGGGCCGAAGTTCACCCGCTCAAACCCCGCACCCGGGCCGCCGCCATCGGCTGGCTGGTGCCGCGTCTTGAGCAGGTCATCACCGAGAACATCGCGATCAAGGAACAGCTGCCGATGTTCCGGCAACTGTCCGAGCATCTGTCCGGTCTCGACGCCGCCTGCACCGAGCATCTGGGCGATGATGCGCCACTGCTGCTGCCGCTTTCCCGCCGTCTGAAAACCATGATCCAGCGCGCCGCCGACAACCAGCCGGCACCCGGTGTTGTGGGCGCGGCGGTGGCGCAGGTCAAGCAGGCCGCCAGCCAGTTGCTGGCGCCGGGCGCGCCGATCGACAACGAGAAAGAAGCCCACAAGGCCCTGCGTGCACAGCAGGAAAGCGCCCGCCCGTTGTGCGCCTGGTGGCTCAAGCAGAAAGCTACCGACCTGCGCGCCCTGCGCCTCAACCGCACCTTGCTGTGGATGACGATCGACGCGGTGCCCGAGCGCAACGCCGAGCAGATCACCGTGCTGCGCGGGTTGCCGGTCGACAAGCTCAAGCAGTATCAGGACCGTTTCGATCAGGGCAAATACGCCGACCTGCTGGTGGAACTGGAGGCGAGCCTGGCGAAGGCGCCGTTCTGGTTCGATGGCCAGAGGATGGTCTGGGAATGTCTCCAGAACCTCAACGCCGAGCTGGCCATGCGCGAAGTGGAAATCCACTTCGCGCTTTTGATTCAACGCCTGCCCGGCATCATCGAGCTGCGTTTCCATGACGGCGCGCCGTTCGCCGATCCGTCCACCCGGGCTTGGATCGCCGGCAACGTCATGCCGCACCTGCAAAGCGCCAGCGCGCCGCGCAAGGTCGAAACCGAGAACGTCGAAACCCAGCCAGCCTGGGAAAAGGCCCTCGAAGAAGTCCAGCCGATCCTGCGCAAGGAAGGCCTCAAACCGGCGGTGCAGATCCTCAAGCAGGGCCTGCAATCGGCGCACGGCGGCCGCGAACGCTTCTTCTGGCAGTTCGCCCTCGCGCGGCTGTGCTTCCTGGCCAAGAAATACGAACTCGCCAAGAACCAGCTCGAAACCCTCGATCAGACATTACAGGACTCAGGCCTGCACGCCTGGGAGCCCGATCTTGCATTGGAAGTGCTGCACCTGCTGCACAGTTGCTGCGAGTTGTTACCGCAGAACCATGCCGTACGTGAACGCAAGGAAGAGATTTATCGCAGGCTGTGCCACCTCGACCTCGAAGTGGTACTCGAATAGGCCCCAGGGCCACAACCGCAAGGAGAAAAGCCATGGCCAAAGAAGGCTCGGTAGCCCCCAAGGAACGCATCAACGTCACCTTCAAACCCGCCACCGGCGGTGCTCAGGAAGAGATTGAACTGCCGCTGAAGCTGCTGGCAATCGGTGACTACACCCACCGCAAGGACGATCGCAAGATCGAGGATCGCAAGCCGATCAGCATCGACAAGATGACCTTCGACGAAGTGCTGGCCAAGCAAGAGCTGGGTCTGACGCTGAGCGTGCCGAACCGTCTGCAGGAAGATGGCGAGGCCGACGAGCTGGCTGTGCAACTGCGCGTCAACTCCATGAAGGACTTCAACCCGGCCAGCCTGGTCGAGCAAGTGCCTGAGCTGAAAAAACTGATGGAACTGCGCGACGCGCTGGTGGCCCTCAAAGGCCCGCTGGGTAACGCACCTGCGTTCCGTAAAGCCATCGAAGGCGTGCTCGCCGACGACGAATCCCGCGGTCGCGTACTCGGTGAGCTGGGCCTGAACGCCGCAGCTCCGGACGCTTGAGACTCCAGCAGCCAAGGAAGCCAACACAATGAGCACTAGCGCAGCACAACAGAACGCCGCAGAAAACGGCGAGTACAGCATCCTCGACAGCATCATCGCCGAAACCCGCCTGACGCCGGACGACGAAGCCTACGACATCGCCAAACGCGGTGTGTCGGCGTTCATCGAAGAGCTGCTCAAGCCGCAGAACAACGGTGAGCCGGTCAAGAAAGCCATGGTTGACCGCATGATCGCCGAGATCGATGCCAAGCTCAGCCGTCAGATGGACGAAATCCTGCACCACCCGGACTTCCAGGCCCTGGAATCGTCGTGGCGTGGCCTGCAACTGCTGGTCGACCGCACCAACTTCCGCGAAAACATCAAGATCGAAATCCTCAACGTCTCCAAAGAAGACCTGCTGGACGATTTCGAAGACTCGCCGGAAGTGATGCAGTCGGGCCTGTACAAGCACATCTACACCGCTGAGTACGGCCAGTTCGGTGGTCAGCCGGTTGGCGCGATCATTGCCAACTACTACATGTCCCCAAGCTCGCCGGACGTGAAGCTGATGCAGTACGTGTCCAGCGTAGCCTGCATGTCCCACGCACCGTTCATCGCCGCCGCCGGCCCGAAATTCTTCGGCCTGGAAAGCTTCACCGGCCTGCCGGACCTGAAGGATCTGAAAGATCACTTCGAAGGCCCGCAATTCGCCAAATGGCAGAGCTTCCGTACCTCGGAAGACTCCCGCTACGTCGGCCTGACCGTGCCGCGTTTCCTGCTGCGTAACCCGTACGACCCGGAAGAAAACCCGGTCAAATCGTTCGTGTACAAGGAAAACGTTGCCAACAGCCACGAGCACTACCTGTGGGGCAACACCGCTTACGCGTTCGGCACCAAGCTGACCGACAGCTTCGCCAAGTTCCGCTGGTGCCCGAACATCATCGGCCCACAGAGCGGCGGCGCGGTTGAAGACCTGCCTCTGCACCACTTCGAAAGCATGGGCGAAATCGAAACCAAGATTCCTACCGAGGTTCTGGTTTCCGACCGTCGTGAATACGAACTGGCCGAGGAAGGCTTCATCTCCCTGACCATGCGTAAAGGCTCCGACAACGCGGCGTTCTTCTCCGCAAGCTCGGTGCAGAAGCCGAAGTTCTTCGGCATCAGCGCAGAAGGCAAGGCAGCAGAGCTGAACTACAAGCTCGGGACCCAACTGCCGTACATGATGATCGTCAACCGCCTGGCTCACTACCTGAAAGTGCTGCAGCGCGAGCAACTCGGTTCGTGGAAAGAACGTACCGACCTCGAGCTGGAACTGAACAAGTGGATCCGCCAGTACGTGGCCGACCAGGAAAACCCGAGCGCCGAAGTCCGTGGCCGTCGTCCGCTGCGCGCTGCGCAAGTGATCGTCAGCGACGTTGAAGGCGAGCCGGGCTGGTACCGCGTCAGCCTGAACGTGCGTCCGCACTTCAAGTACATGGGTGCCGATTTCACCCTGTCGCTGGTTGGCAAGCTGGACAAAGAGTAAGAGCGACTCATGGACGGATACGGCAGCCTTTTCGAACGCCTCAACGGCGACGCGGAACTACGCAAGGGCAGGAGCCTCGAGGCTTCGGCCATGGCGTCGGTGGCTGCCCATCTGGCCAAAATGCTCAGCACCCGGGCCGGCAGCGTGCAAACGCTGTCCGACTACGGGTTGCCCGATCTCAATGACATGCGCCTGAGCCTGCACGACTCCCTGAGTCAGGCCCGCCTGGCCATCGAAAGCTTCATCGAAGCCTACGAGCCGCGCCTGAGCAACGTGCGTGTCATTTCCCTGCCGCGTGACCACGATCAGCTTCGCCTGGCCTTCAGCATCGAAGGTCTGCTGGAAGTCGAGGGTTTCAAGCGTCAGGTCAGTTTCTCCGCGCGCCTGGATGGCAGCGGTCAAGTGAAGGTCAACTAAGGAGAACCCCGATGTCTGGCAAACCTGCAGCACGCGTATCCGACCCCACCGCTTGCCCGCTCCCCGGCCACGGCACCAACCCGATCGCCGCCGGTTCCGGCGACGTGTTCTTCGACGGCCTGCCGGCGGCCCGCCAGGGCGATGCCTCGGCGTGTGGCAGTGCATTGGTCGGCGACCTTGCGACCACGGTTCTGATCAATGGCAAGCCGGCCGCCACCGTAGGTTCAGTCGGGGCCCATGGCAACAAGGTCACTGCCGGCTCCGGGACGGTAATCATCGGGAATTCGCATACGCCTGCACCGTTTTCGGGGCTTGCTGCCCTGGCGGTCGCCGCTGCTCTGGAATACCGACTGGGTCTGAAGTCGGGTGGCAACTCGGTTTTGACCCCGCTGGAAATACCGGACTTCGATGAACTGAAGTCCGGAACATCGAAAAACCGCGAACTGGTCGACTTCGTCGTCGAGAACCGGATGGACGCGGCAGACAGTGTGAAGCTGGAAGTGCTGGACGGCGAAAAGCCGGTCTACACCGAAGCCAATACCGCCCCGTTCTTGCCCCCTGGCAAGCACCCGTGGCAATGGGATGGGTACGACACTGCCGGCATCCTCGACACCAAAATCCTGAAAAGCCCGAACCTCAAAGTTCGTCTGACCGCGACCGGAGCGGGCAAGCAGCAAGTCACCGAAGTGAAGCTCACTTGTTCGGCTGAAGAGGTGAAGTGGGTCGATGCGCGTATTGATCGCAATGCCAAGACCGTGGAAGTGACGCTGCGCCCGAGCTTCTCGGAGGGTGGCAGCACTGGTTCCACGCCTGGCCTGGTGCCTACGCCGCTCAGCACTTTGCTGGGTTGGGCCAAGGAGGGCATCGAATTGTATTGGTCACGCAATGGTTCGCGCGGTGGTGGCATTGCCGAAGGAATCGCGACCAGCAAAGGGGTCTACAAAGTCACGGTCAAGGCCGAGGTCAACGTCGAGCCAAAGGCCGGGAACTTCCCGTTGATTGACTCGTTGTCAGCGGACTTCGGTCGTTCGACCAGCCTGGCAATTGCCCGTAAGGTTTACCACAACGCTGGCTACGCCTTTGACCAACTCGTCAAGCGTCAAGGCCTTACGGCTGCGGATGCTGCCAACTATGCGCAGGAAGAGTTCAAAGAGACCTCGGCCCATGAATTCGGGCATCTGATTCTCAACGAATACGGTGGTGGGCTGATCCCGAACTACTCGTGGACGCACAAAGAAACCTCAACGTTGATGCAAAACCCCAAGGCAAACCACCCGACACCGAGCACGGGTGAGGTGGATGTCATGCATTACTTCAGCAGCTACACCCAGACGTCCACCAACCTGCAGAAGCGCATGGCCGCTTCTGAACAGGACGTGAAAAGCCTGCTTTGGTTGGCCAGGGTTGAATTCAATGACTAGGTTCGCCGGTTTCATCCTGCTGTTTGTTTCCTTGTACGGCTGTGCGGCGCAGCAGGTCTACAACAACCATGTGTACATGGAGAACCGTTGTGGCCAGCCACTCGAGATGAAGGTTTCCAATAGCTCAAACATGCACTCACTGGATCGCACCCTGACAGTTGCAGCAGGCGCTCGTGCGCTCGTGGCGAGTTTTGCCTCGTACGGTGAAGACGTGATCGAACAGATCCCGAGCAACTATCAGCTGACCATCGACGACGCTGCGGGCAGTAAATCCATTGACGCCACTCAGTTGAAACAGCGCCTGGCAGTTGTCGAGAAAGTTACTGAAGGAACCCAGCGCGAGTGGACGATCCGTGAGGCTTCGATCTGCCCATGAAGCTGTCAGGAATCATCTGCATGTTGGGCTGGTCCGGGCCTTTCGCGTTTTTGGCCACGTTGACTGCCTGCGCTGCTCAACGGGTCTATCGCAATGACGTGTACCTGCAGAACACTTGTGGAGTACCGCTGGAGCTGACGTTGGCAAACGACTCCAACTACGACGATCAACCACGCAGCTTCACGTTGGCTCCGAATGAGCGCAGCTCTGTCGCCAACTATCAATCCTTCGGCGAAGACGTATCCGGTCAGATCAGCGACCGATACAGCCTGAAGCTTAAAAGTCCGGCCGCGACTAAAACCATCGACGCGCAGACATTACGAAAAGCCTTGGCGAGCATAGAAAAAACTGAAGAAAGGGGTGTTCGCTCATGGACGGTCGATAACGGGGCTTTCTGCCCATGAAGCGCTTTTTTCGGATCGGCTCCAAGAAGCTCAGTGCCTGGCAATGCCTTGTAGCTTTTCTCAGCTCGGTCGGTTTGCTGGCGATTCTGATCGGCCTTGCGTTGCTGTTGCGAATGGAACACTCCACCGAGCCCAAGCTGTTCGCCCATCCCAATGCTCTGTGGATCGGTGCCGAAGATGGCGGGGTATTCGTTGAAATTACCAGGAGCGAGGCACCGGACTACTACGTTGAGATCCGCCACGAGGGTGGTGGAATGTGGACCGAAGGTTGGATTCGTTATGGCACACGGGACAGTTATCCGCTCAGCGCCGCAGCTGTCGGCGGCTACGATGGCGTCGAGCTCTATCTGTACACGGGCGTCGCGATCACGTCGCAAAAACAGGGAATTGCGCAGCAATGAATATCTACGTGCGCCTTGCTCTGTGTCTGGTGATTCACGCGGTGGGATGCGTGGCCTACGTATTTCTGAACAACGCAGTCGTTGTGGCCTACAAGGCGTTTAACGGCGGATTTACTACCCGTGGGGTGGCGATCGGTATTGCTCACTACATGTTCATTTACATCTTTTTCGGGGTGAACGCGCTGGCCGCGATTATCCCGAAACTGTGGGCCAAGCTCGGCCTGCTCACACTAATGGTTGCCTGGATTCTATTCATGATGGTGCCCGACAACCCGTTGCGGGCGCTGTTCTACACCGTGGCTCAGGGCGGGGTGACGTTGCTGGCGATTCTGGCCACGCAGCTCATTGAGCTGCGCCTGGAAAAGCGCGCGTTGATGCGGCAGGCAATGCCTGCGATTGCTTCGCAGAACGTGCTTTCGAAGATGAGGACCTGCCCGTGATCGGTGTATCGAATCAGATGCCCATCCTCAGCCGCGCGCAGCTGAGTTTTTTCATGGGTGCCTTGTGGACGCCATTCTTGGCCATGCTGGCGTTTTCATCCTATGGCCTGTGGATTGGCGATTATTCGACATTCGATTCGTCCGAGACCCACTGGGTGTATCTGTTGTGGTTTGGCATGCCCGGACTGTTGTTATTTGCGCTGTGGGTATCGCGAACCGCGAAGAGCCGCAATGAGCAGCAGGCGCTGCGAATGGTCTGGCTGGCGCCGTTGAAGATCATCCCTTTCTACGCGGTGCCCTGGATGCTTTATGGCTTGTGCAGCCTGGTCATCGGGCCGTTCGACAATGCTTTCATGGCCTATGGCTGGATCCTGCTTGTGCCGTACCTCCTGATCGCCGGTTACTTCTGCGCCGGCGTGACGGTTGCGCTCTACAGGATATTTTTTTGATGAGTTCCACTACCAGGCAGGTAACCCGTGTCCTTTAACCACTACTACCAAAGCGAACTCACCGCACTGCGCCAACTGGGCCGCCGTTTCGCCGAGCGTAGCCCGGCGTTGGCGCCGTTCCTGGGGCAGGCCGGGCGGGATCCGGATGTGGAGCGGTTGCTTGAAGGCTTTGCGTTTCTGACCGGGCGGCTGCGCCAGAAGCTCGATGACGAGTTGCCGGAGCTCAGCCATTCCCTGATGCAGTTGTTGTGGCCGAACTACATGCGCCCGCTGCCGGCGTTCAGCATTCTGCAGTTCGACCCGCTCAAGCGTTCCGGGCCGGCGCTGAAGGTCGAGCGTGATACGCCGATCGAGAGCGTGCCGATCGAAGACGTGCGTTGCCGCTTTCGCACCTGCTACCCGACCGAAGTCATGGCGCTGGATCTGGCCGCGCTGAACTACTCGGTGAAGGGCGACGGTTCGCTGCTCAGCCTGCGCCTGGAGATGAGTGCCGACGGCCACCTCGGCGAGCTGGAGCTGAGCAAACTGCGCCTGCACTTTGCCGGCGAGCGCTACATCAGCCAGATGCTCTACCTGAGCCTGCTGCGCAACCTCGACGGCATCGAACTGATCCCGCTCGACGGCGCCGGCAAGCCGATCGATGGCGTGAGCGGCAAGCCGATGGCGTTCAAGATTCCGGGCGATCGGGTGAAACCGGTGGGCTTTGCCGAAGAAGAAGCGCTGATCCCGTATCCGCTGAACACCTTCCGCGGCTATCGCTACCTGCAGGAATACTTCGCCTTCCAGGACAAGTTCCTGTTCGTCGATGTCCACGGCCTGGACATTCTCAAGGCACTGCCGGAAGACACTCTCAAGCAGATGCGAGGCCTGGAATTGCGCTTCGACATCCGCAAGAGCGGCATCATGCGCATGCGTCCGACCCTGGATAACGTGAAGCTGTTCTGCACACCGATCGTCAACCTGTTCAAGCACGACGCACTGCCGATCCGTCTCGACGGCAAACAGGACGAATACCTGCTGCTGCCGGCCGAATACGATCTGGAAAACTGCGGCGTGTTCTCGGTGGAAACCGTGACCGGCTGGAAGCCCGGCGGTCTCGGTTATCAGGAGTACGTGCCGTTCGAATCCTTCGAGCACGACCCGAGTTTCGACGTGCCCAACAGCCGTCCGCATTACAGCATCCGCCAGCGTTCGTCGCTGCTGCACGACGGCCTCGACACTTACCTGAGCTTCGGTATCCGCCACACCGAAGCCCATGAAACCCTGTCGATCGAGCTGGTCTGCACCAACCAGAACCTGCCGCGCAAACTCAAGCTCGGGCAGATCTGCATGGCCTGCGAAGAGACCCCGGAGTTCCTGAGTTTCCGCAACATCACCCCGGCCACTTCCAGTTTTGCGCCACCGCTGAACCGTGACTTCCTGTGGAAGCTGATCAGCAACATGTCGCTTAACTATCTGTCGCTGGCCGACGTCAATGCATTGAAGGTGATTCTCGAAACCTACGACCTGCCGCGCTACTACGACCAGCACGCGGAGAAGGTCAGCAAACGTCTGCTGGGCGGCCTCAAGCACATCAAGCATCACCACGTGGACCGCTTGCACCGTGGTCTGCCGGTACGCGGTTTGCGCACCGAACTGACCATCGACCCGGAAGGGTATATCGGCGAAGGCGACCTGTTCGTCTTCGCCTCGGTTCTCAATGAGTTTTTCGCGCTTTACGCCAGTCTCAATTCATTCCATGAGCTGCGGGTAAAAAGCACACAGGGAGAGGTGTACCAATGGACACCACGTATGGGCCTGCAGCCCCTGCTTTAAGCGGGCTGACGAAGGTAATACGCGAGTACTCGCTGTTTCAGGCCGTGCTGCTGGTGATCGACCGGCTGCGCGATGCGCACCCGTACCTGAGCGAAGACGACCTGTACGACCAGCTGGAATTCCAGGCCAACCCGAGCCTCGGATTTCCGCGCAGCGACGTCGATCGCGTGGAGTTTTTCGAAGAGCACGGAAAGATGCGCGCGCGCCTGCGGTTCAACCTGATCGGCCTGGTCGGTTCCGGTTCACCGCTGCCGGCGTTCTATGGCGAACAAGCCCTGGGCGACAGCGAAGACGGCAACCCGACGCGCAATTTCCTCGACCTGTTCCACCATCGCCTGCAACGGCTGATGCTGCCGATCTGGCGCAAGTACCGCTATCGCGCGAGCTTCCAGAGCGGCGCGGTCGACCCGTTTTCCTCGCAACTGTTCGCCCTGATCGGCCTCGGTGGCGACGAGATTCGCAAGGCCAAGGAACTGAACTGGAAGCGCCTGCTGCCGTACCTCGGCCTGCTGAGCCTGCGGGCGCACTCGGCGGCGCTGATCGAAGCGGTGCTGCGTTACTACTTCAAGCACGAAGACCTTGTCATCGAGCAGTGCATCGAGCGCCGCGTGGAAATCCTCGAAGAACAGCGCAACCGCCTCGGCTTCGCCAACAGCGTACTGGGTGAAGACCTGGTGCTGGGCGAACGCGTGCGCGATCGCAGCGGCAAATTCCGCATTCACATCACCGAACTCGACTGGGAGCGATTCCACGAATTCCTGCCGATCGGTTTCGGTTACCAGCCGCTCTGCGCGCTGGTGCGGTTCACCTTGCGTGACCCGCTCGATTACGACATTCGCCTGGTGCTGCGCCCGGAAGAAATCCGCGAACTGCGCATTGGCGAGAAGAACGACTGTCGCCTGGGTTGGACCAGTTGGCTGGGCTGCGAAAAAGCAGACGGCGTAGTGACCCTGGGCAGCAAAATTCATTAAGGACGTGAGCCATGATCAACGTAGACCTGCAACAACTCATCCAGGCGCTGGACGCCGAAACCCGTCGCGATCTGGAGCGTTCGGCCGAGCGCTGCGTGGCCCGTGGCGGCAGCAAGATTCTGGTCGAAGACTTGCTGCTCGGCCTGCTGGAGCGCCCGAACGGGCTGCTCTCCCGCGCGCTGCAGGATGCCGACGTTGACGCTGGCGAACTGAGCGCGGCGCTGCAATCGCGGGTCGAGCACAGCGCTTCGCGCAACCCGGTGTTCGCCCCGGAACTGGTGCAGTGGCTGCAAGACGCACTGCTGGTGGCCAACCTTGAGCTGGGCCAGACCTCGGTCGAAGACGCGGCGCTGATCCTCGCGCTGCTGCGCAACCCGATGCGCTACGCCGGCAGCCGCTACCAGCCGTTGCTGGCCAAACTGAACATCGATCGCCTGAAGGAATTTGCGCTGTCGCAACAGCCCCAGGCAGCGGCCAACGGTAAACCGGCCGCCCAGGGCGAATCGCTGTTGGAGCGCTTCACTCACAACCTGACCCAACAGGCCCGCGACGGCAAACTCGACCCGGTGCTGTGCCGCGATGGCGCGATCCGCCAGATGGTCGACATCCTTGCCCGTCGCCGCAAGAACAACCCGATCGTGGTCGGTGAGGCCGGTGTCGGTAAAACCGCCATCGTCGAAGGCCTGGCCTCGCGCATCGCTGCCGGTGAAGTGCCGCAAGTGCTCAAGGGCGTCGAGCTGCTGTCGCTGGACATGGGCCTGTTGCAGGCCGGCGCCAGCGTCAAAGGTGAATTCGAACGTCGTCTGAAAGGCGTGATCGACGAGGTCAAAGCCTCGCCGAAACCGATCATCCTGTTCATCGACGAAGCCCACACCCTGATCGGCGCGGGCGGTAATGCCGGCGGTTCCGATGCGGCCAACCTGCTAAAACCGGCACTGGCTCGCGGTGAACTGCGCACCATCGCCGCGACCACCTGGGCCGAGTACAAGAAATACTTCGAGAAAGACCCGGCGCTGGCCCGTCGTTTCCAGCCGGTTCAGTTGCACGAACCGACCGTGAGCGAAGCGGTGACCATCCTGCGTGGCCTGGCTCAGGTCTACGAGAAGAGTCATGGCATCTACCTGCGCGATGACGCGGTGGTGTCCGCCGCTGAGTTGTCCGCCCGCTATCTGGCCGGTCGCCAGCTGCCGGACAAAGCCGTCGACGTTCTCGACACCGCGTGCGCCCGCGTTCGCATCAGCCTCGCCGCTGCCCCGGAAAGCCTGGAACGCCTGCGCGGCGAACTGGCTGAAGGTGGCCGTCAGCGTCAGGCCCTGCGCCGCGATGCCGAAGCCGGTCTGCTGATCGATCACGAAGCGCTGGAGGCACTGGAAGCGCGTCTGGACGAAGCCGAAGCCGAAATGGTCGCACTGGAAACCCTGTGGACCGAGCAGAAACAACTGGCCGAGCGCCTGCTGGAACTGCGCCAGCAACTGGCCAAGGCCCGTGAAGCCGCTGCGGTCGAGCCGACAGTGACTGTTGAAGAAGACGCCGAAGGCACGGTGATCGAAACCCACGCCGCCGAAGTTGACGAAGCTCTTAGTGTCGAAGCGCTGGAAGCACAACTCAACCAAACCCACAGCGCGCTGACCGCCGCTCAGGTCAAGGAGCGCCTGGTCAGCTTCGAAGTCTGCCCGCGTCTGGTGGCCGAAGTGATCAGCGCCTGGACCGGTGTGCCGCTGGCGCAACTGGCCCGAGAGCACAACGCCAAGGTCGCGAGCTTCGCCACCGACCTGCGCACCCGCATCCGGGGTCAGGAACAAGCCGTGCACGCCCTGGATCGCTCGATGCGCGCCACCGCTGCCGGCCTGAACAAGCCTGACGCACCGGTCGGCGTGTTCCTGCTGGTCGGCCCGAGCGGCGTCGGCAAGACCGAAACCGCGCTGGCGCTCGCCGACCTGCTGTACGGCGGCGACCGCTTCATCACCACCATCAACATGTCCGAGTTCCAGGAGAAGCACACCGTTTCCCGCCTGATCGGTGCACCACCAGGCTACGTCGGTTACGGCGAAGGCGGCATGCTCACCGAAGCCGTGCGCCAGAAGCCGTACTCGGTGGTGCTGCTCGATGAAGTCGAGAAGGCCGACCCGGACGTGCTTAACCTGTTCTACCAAATCTTCGACAAAGGCGTGGCCAACGACGGCGAAGGGCGCGAGATCGACTTCCGTAATACGTTGATCCTGATGACCTCGAACCTGGGCAGCGACAAGATCAGCGACCTCTGCGAAGACGGTGCGCGTCCGACCGCCGAAGTGCTGGAAGAAACCATTCGCCCGGTGCTCAGCAAACACTTCAAACCGGCGCTGCTGGCGCGGATGAAAGTGGTGCCGTACTACCCGGTCGGCGGCCCGGTGCTGCGCGAGCTGATCGAGATCAAGCTCGGTCGTCTGGGCGAGCGTCTGAACCGTCGACAGCTGGATTTCACCTGGTGCCAGAACCTCGTCGATCACCTGTCCGAGCGCTGCACTCAAAGCGAAAGCGGTGCGCGCCTGATCGACCATTTGCTCGACCAGCACGTGCTGCCGCTGGTGGCCGACCGTTTGCTCGACGCCATGGCCACCGGTGAAAGCCTCAAGCGCGTGCATGCGACGCTTGACGGTGAAGCCAGCGTGACCTGCGAGTTCGCCTGAGGTGAGTGTGATGTTCACCCAAGTGCCGCAGCCACTGCTCTATGCCGAAGCCTTGCTGGCGCAGTTCGCCAGCCTGTCGCGCGCGGCGGACGGTGCTGCGCTGCTGGGTGACTTCGTGCGCGGCCTGGCCGGGCTGAGCGGTTGCGAACTGACGCAGCTGTACTTGCTGGACGCCACGCATACGTCGCTGGGGATGAACGCCGAATGCCTCGACGGCGTGCTGCAACCGCGCAGCGCGGCGAGCCTGCCGGCGGATTACAACGGCGAGCAACTGTTGCAGTTCGCCCTGTGCCAGAACCGCGTGGTGAGCTTCGACGACCTGGGCGGCAGCCTGCACGAAACCAGTTTTCTGCCGGCGTCGTCCACGCCGTGGCAGTCGCTGTTGTGCGTGCCGCTGGTCAATCAGCAGAAGGCCGTCGAAGGCCTGTTGCTGTGCGCCAGTCGTCGCCACATCGACCTGCAAGGCTTCGCCGATTCCCTTGGCCAGCTCGGCTCGTTCGTGCTTGGTCAACTGCATCTGCTGCAACGTCTGCGCCAGCCAGTGGATGCGGCCGCACCGGTCGTGCGCAGTCTGCCGAGTGCCAGCGGCTACGGCTTGATCGGCAAGAGCGCGGCGATGCGCCAGACCTACTCGCTGATCAGCAAAGTCCTGCACAGCCCGTACACCGTGCTGTTGCGTGGCGAGACCGGTACCGGCAAGGAAGTGGTCGCGCGGGCGATCCACGATTGCGGCCCGCGCCGGTCCCAGGCGTTCATCGTACAGAACTGCGCGGCGTTCCCGGAAAACCTGCTGGAAAGTGAGCTGTTCGGCTACCGCAAAGGTGCGTTCACCGGCGCCGATCGCGACCGCGCCGGGCTGTTCGATGCGGCCAACGGCGGCACTCTGTTGCTCGACGAAATCGGTGACATGCCGATGTCGCTGCAAGCCAAGTTGCTGCGTGTTTTGCAGGAAGGCGAGATCCGTCCGCTGGGTTCCAACGACACCCACAAGATCGACGTGCGCATCATCGCCGCGACGCACCGCGATTTGTCGGTGCTGGTCAGCGAAGGCAAATTCCGCGAAGACCTGTACTACCGTCTCGCACAATTTCCGATCGAACTGCCGGCCCTGCGCCAGCGTGAAGGCGACATCCTCGACCTCGCCAAACACTTCGCCGACAAGGCCTGCACTTTCCTGCAACGTGATCCGGTGCGCTGGTCGGACGCAGCGCTGGAACACCTGTCCGGTTACACCTTCCCCGGCAACGTGCGTGAACTCAAAGGTCTGGTCGAACGCGCGGTGCTGTTGTGCGAGGGCGGCGAGTTGCTGGCCGAACATTTCTCGCTGCGCCTGGAATCGGCGCCAGCGCCGGAAGACCACTGCGGCCTCAATCTGCGCGAACGACTGGAAGCGGTCGAACGCAATCTGTTGCTCGATTGCCTGCGCAAGAACGACGGCAACCAGACGCTCGCCGCCCGGGAACTGGGCTTGCCGCGCCGCACGCTGCTGTACCGGCTCGGCCGCTTGAACATCAATCTGGGTGATTTCGATGGGTAGGCGAAAGTCCGTCGGATTCACCTCGAACACCTATTTCAGCGCCGCCCGCAAGGGTCGGCGCTTTGTGCTTTGTCTACACCTGGAGACCCTCTGATGTCTGTTCGTCACTGGCACGCTGTCCTGCTGACCCTCGTCGTTCTATGCGGCCTCGGCGGTTGCAGCGGCAATTACAAATTCAACGATAACGATTACCGCCCGCTGGGTGATCCGCAGGCGGTCAATCGCGGCAAGTGACCGCAAGGAGCATCAAACATGGAATTGGTTTTCGAAATGCTGAACACCAAGCAGTTCGTGCCCACCGAGCTGTGCCAGCGGACCTTCAAACAGGCCGGTGGCGTGATCGGGCGGGGCGAGGACTGCGATTGGATCATCCCTGACCGCAAGCGTCACTTGTCCAACCACCACGCGATCGTCAGCTATCGCGAGGGTACGTTTTTCCTGACCGACACCAGCAGCAACGGTGTTCAGGACGGCGACAGCGGCGCACGCCTGCACAAGGGCGAACCGGTGCGCATCGAGCACGGCAGCACCTACGTGCTGGGCGACTTCGAGATTCGCGCGCGCCTGGTGCGCGACCCGGCGACCTTCGACGGTGAAGTCGGCCTGCCACGCGCCGCCGGCAGCATCATTCCGGACGATGCGTTTCTCGACCTCGATCCGCTGAAGTCGCTGGAGCAGCAAGAGCGCGTGTACTCGGAGTTCGAGGAAATGCTCGCACCGGTGACCGACCCTGAAGACTCCCGTCAGCGCGCCGACTATGCGCGTATCGACATGGAAAGCCTGATGGTGCCGGAGCTGATCGTCGAGCCCAAGCCTGAGCCTGCACCGGCACCGAAAGCAGTCGAGCGCCAGAGCGAAACCTTCTGGGACAAATTCGGCGCGGCCCTCGGCGTGAACGTGAAGAACCTCAGCCACGACGAGCGTGAAGCTCTTGCGCTGAACGCTGCTCGTCTGCTGCGCCAGAGTATCGGCGGTCTGCAACAGAGCCTGCGCACCCGTTCCGAGCTGAAGAACGAGCTGCGTCTAGCCCAGACCACCGTGCAAGGCACCAACAAGAATCCGCTGAAATTCGCCGTCGACCCGAGCGAAGCGCTGGACATCCTGTTGCAGCCGAACAAACCGGGCCACTTGCCGGCCGAGCAGGCGATTTCCCGCGCGTTCCGCGATTTGCAGGCGCATCAGGTGGCGCTGCTGACCGCCAGCCGCGCGGCGGTACGCGGCACTCTGGAGCACTTCTCGCCGGAGCAGTTGACCCTGCGTTTCGAGCGCGACAACAAGCCGTTGCTCGCCACCGCTGGCGGGCGCTGGAGAGCGTTCAACCGTTACCACCACGCGCTGCGTCAGGACGACGACTGGAGCGAGCGCCTGCTGGCCCGCGACTTCGCCCAGGCCTACGAAGAACAGATCCGCCTGATCTCCACCCTCCACACCGACCACCAAGGATGATGCGCATGTCTCGCCGCTCGACCGCTTTTTTCAAGACGCTGACCGCGCTCACCCTGTTGGTGCTGCTCGCCGGTTGCTCGTCGCTGTCGCCGTATTCGAAAGTGACCAAGATCAACCTGAAGCTGACCGGCAGCGATCAATTGAACCCGGACCTCAACGGTCGTCCGTCGCCGATCGTGGTGCGCCTGTTCGAACTCAAGCACCCGGTGACGTTCGAGAACGCCGATTTCTTCAGCCTCTACGAGCGCGCGAAGGAATCCCTCAACCCGGATCTGGTGGCCAGCGAAGAACTCGAACTGCGCCCGGGTGAAACCGTGGAGCTGAAACTCAGTGTGGAGGAGGGCAGCCGCTTCATCGGCATCCTCGCCGCGTACCGTGACCTGCCGGAAACCAAATGGCGCCACACGTTCCCGATCACACCGCTGGAAGTCACCGAAGCCGATCTGACCCTGGATCAGGCCGGTATCCGCAAGACCAACGAAGTGCTCGCCAAGGCGGATGACTGACCATGAATACCCATAAAGTCATCTGGCAGGAAGGCATGCTGCTGCGCCCGCAGCACTTCCAGCACAACGACCGCTACTACGATCACCAGATGAAGACCCGCACCCAGTTGCTGGGCGGCTACACCTGGGGTTTCCTGAATCTGGAGATCGACCTGCAGTTCCTCAACATGGGCAAACTGGTGATCAGTGAAGCCTCGGGGATCCTGCCGGACGGCAGCCTGTTCGAACTCGGTGGCAACACCGAGCCGCTGGCGCTGGACGTACCGCCGAACACCGGCAACATGCCGATCTACCTGGCGCTGCCGCTGGTCACCGGTAACCACATCGAGGCCCGGCGCCCGGAGCAGTCCGATGTGCTGGCGCGCTACACCGCATATGACGCCGAAGTCGCCGACTCCAACGCCGGTGATGATTCCGCCAGCCAGGTCAGTTGCGGCCGCCCGGACTTCAAGCTGTTGCTCGGCGAGCAGCAGAGTGACCAGGCTTACGTGAAGCTGAAGATCTGCGATGTGCTCGACACCACGCCGGACGGCGTGATCAGCCTCGATCCGGATTTCGTGCCGACCTACATTCAGGCCCACGCCTCCAGCTACCTGCTGTCGTGCCTGAAAGAAGTGATCAGCATGCTCGGCCACCGGGGCGACACCATTGCCGAGCGCATTCGTTCGAACGGCAAGGTCGGCGGCGCGGAAATCGGCGACTTCATGATGCTGCAACTGATCAACCGCACCGAACTGCTGCTGCGCCACTACCTGGGCCTGGAGCAGGTTCACCCGGAAGAGTTGTACCGCACGCTGCTGACCATGCTCGGCGATCTGGCGACGTTCTCCAGCGACAGCAAACGCCCGCGTCTGGACAGCCGCTACTCCCACGCCGACCAGGGCGCGAGCTTCCGCAAACTGATGGAGTCGATCCGTCAGGTGCTGTCGATGGTGCTGGAACAGCACGCCATCGAACTGATCCTGCAAGCGCGTCAGTACGGGATCATCGTGTCGCCGCTGCACGACCACAAACTGCTGGGCTCGGCGTCGTTCGTGCTGGCAGCCAGTGCCAACTGCGACTCCGAAGAACTGCGCAACCGCTTGCCTGCGCACCTCAAGGTCGGCCCGGTGGAGCGCATCCGCCAACTGGTCAACCTGCACCTGCCGGGGATCAAGGTCAAACCGTTGCCGGTGGCCCCGCGGCAGATCGCGTTCCACTCCAACAAAACCTATTTCATCCTCGAACTCAGTTCCGAAGACCTGGCACAACTCGAGCGCTCCGGCGGCTTCGCGTTCCACGTGTCCGGCGAATTCGCCGAGCTTGAACTGAAATTCTGGGCCATCAGGAACTGACCGACATGATCAAGGACATGGAACACAACCAGGACGACAAAACCGTCCTGCTCGACCGTCAGGGCCATGGCCCTGCGGCGAGTCCGCTGACCGACTTCGCCGCGCCGCCGCGCTTCGAACAACTGGAAGAACGGATGATCTACGCCGCGCGCCTGCGCCCGGCGGAGGCCTTCAATATCAGCCTCAATTCGCTGGTGGCCGCGTCGTCCGAGCTGCTGTCGGAAGTGGTGCGCCTCAAACACAGCGAAACCCGCGAAGACCTCTACGCGCTCAACGAGCGCCTGACCGCCGGGCTCAAGCTGTTTGAAGTGCGCGCCCTGCACAACGGCGCCGAAAGCAGCCAGGTGATGGCCGCCCGTTACGTGCTCTGCACCGTGGTCGACGAAGCCGTCGTGACCACGCCGTGGGGCAACGAGAGCGAGTGGTCGCAGATGAGCCTGCTCAGCAGCTTCCACAACGAAACCTTCGGTGGCGAGAAGTTCTTCCAGTTGCTCGATCGGCTGTCGAAAAACCCGGTCAAGCACCTGCCGATGCTGGAGCTGATGTACCTGTGCCTGTCCCTCGGTTTCGAGGGCAAGTACCGCGTGCAGGCGCGCGGCATGCTGGAACTCGAAGGCATCCGCGACGCCCTGTACCGGCAGATCCGTCAGTTGCGTGGCGATGTGCCGCGCGAATTGTCGCCGCAGTGGGAAGGCCTCAACGATCAGCGCCGCAATCTGGTGCGCATCGTGCCGGCGTGGATGGTGGTGCTGTTCACTTTCGTCTGTCTGGTGATGATGTATTCGGGCTTCGCCTGGGTCTTGGGCGAGCAGCGCGACACCGTTCTGCAACCTTATCAGCCGCTTGATCCGGCCGCGGCCCAGCCGCAGTCGCAGCCGTAAACAGGGACGTGTGATGAAAAAGTTTTTCAAGAAAGTCGGCGCCTTCCTGCGCCAGACCTGGGTCTGGACCTTGCTGCTGGTGCTGTTCGTGGCGCTGCTGGTGTGGTTCGTCGGCCCGTTGTTGGCAGTGGATGACTACAAGTTCTGGGAAAGCGCGACCTCGCGTCTGCTGACCATCAGCGTGCTGTTCCTGATCTGGGGCCTGACCATGGTCTTCGTCAGCTGGCGCGCCGGGATCCGCAAGAAAGCCGTCGAAGAAACCGAAGACGGCCAGGACCGTATCCGCCGCGAAGAGTTGATCGACGAAGAGCAGAAAGAGTTGAAAGAGCGTTTCAAGGACGCCCTGAAAACCCTCAAGACTTCGAGCCTGTACCGCGGCCGCAGCGAGCGCTGGCGCAATGACTTGCCGTGGTACTTGCTGATCGGCCCGCAGGCCAGCGGCAAGACCAGCCTGCTGGACTTCTCCGGGCTGGAATTCCCGATCAACAAGATCGACCGCAAGCTGACCCGCGACACTCACGGCACCCGTCATTGCGACTGGTACTTCGCCGACCACGGTGTGCTGATCGACACCGCCGGCCGCTACCTGACCCAGCCGGATGCGGAAGTCGACGGCAGCGCCTGGACCACCTTGCTGGAACTGTTGCGCAAGCGTCGTCGCGGTCGTCCGCTGAACGGCGTGCTGGTGACCATTCCGGTGGAAACCCTGACCGGTGGCAGCGAACAGGACATCGAAACCCTGGCCCGCCAGGTGCGTGCGCGTCTGCAAGACGTCTATCAGAAGCTGCACGTCGATGTGCCGGTGTATCTGGTGCTGAGCAAGGCCGACAAGCTGCTGGGCTTCGACGAGTTCTTCGACCAACTGACTCGCGAAGAAAGCGATCAGGTGCTGGGTACCAGTTTCCGCAAGGATCAGGTCGGCACCGACGTGACGGTGCTGCGCAACGAGTTCGAAGAGCTGCTGCGTCGCCTCAACAGCCAGGTGATCATGCGCATGCACTCCGAGCGCGACACCCAGCGCCGTGGCCGCATCCTCGACTTCCCGCACCAGATGGGCCAGATCGGCGAGCGTCTGTGCCTGCTCGTCGATATGGCGTTCACCGGCAACCGCTACCAGCGTGCGACACAACTGCGTGGTTTCTACCTGACCAGCGCACCGCACCTGACTCAGGAAATGGATTCGACCACCGCCGGCATCGGCGCGAGTCTGGGCATGAGCGCCGGCGTGTTGCCGACACTGCGCAGCGGTCGTTCGCGTTTCATCCATCATTTGCTCAGCCGGGTGATTTTCCCGGAGGCCGATCTGGCCGGTCTGGACAAGCGCGAACGCAGCCGCATCCACTGGGGCCAGCGTGCGTTGTACGTCGGCGCGCTGGGTGCTCTGGTTCTGTTCGGCATGCTCTGGGCCGGTGGATTCTCGGCCAACTACGAGCGTCTGGAAAACCTGCGCAACCTGGCGCAGAACTGGACCCAGCAACGCACGGCACTGTCGCCGCGCGATGACGCGATGGGCGCGCTGAAAACCCTCGACACCAGCTACGCTGCCACCCAGGTGTTCCCGAAAAAAGGCGACGCGGCGTACCACGAGCGGATGGGTCTGTATCAGGGCCAGGACGTCAATCCGGTGGTCAAGGAGGCTTACGAGCACGAGCTCGAAAAGCAACTGCTGCCGCGCGTTGCAACGATGCTTGAAGGCCAGATCCGCGCCAACATGAAGGACCGCGAAAAGCTGATCAACAGCCTGCGCGCGTACCTGATGTTGAACATGAAGGATCGTCGTGACGCGGCATGGCTCAAGGACTGGATCGCGGCTGACTGGTCGCAGCGCTACACCGGCAACACTGCGGTGCAGAACGGTCTGAACACGCACCTTGAGCGTCTGTTGCAGCAGCCGTTTATCTATCCGCTCAACGAGCAACTGGTGGCCCAGGCGCGTCAGATCCTACGTAGCGAGTCGCTGGCGACCGTGGTTTACCGCATGCTCCGCGAGCAGGCGCGCAACCTGCCGGATTACCGTTTCAGCCAGCACCTCGGGCCGCAGGGCTCGCTGTTCATTGGCACTGAATACGTGATTCCGGGCTTCTACACCCAGACCGGCTATCAGCAGTATTTCTCGGTCCAAGGCGCATCGCTGGTGACCGACATCCTGCGTGACAACTGGGTGCTGGGCGAAGGCGCCGGCATCAGCGACATGGACTTGCGTCGCCTGATGGTCGAGCTGGAGCAACTGTACTTCCGCGACTACGCCAACTACTGGAGCGAGGCCGTTGGCCAGGTAGCACTGCCGCCGATCAGCGATGCCGGTGAAGGCGCCGAGCAACTGGCGGGCCTGACCTCGGCCAACTCGCCGGTGCTGGCGCTGCTGACCGAAGTGCGCGAGAACACCCGCTTCCCGGCCGCTGCCGATCCGGTGGACGAGGCGGGTGACGCGGCTGATGCGCTGGCCGGACAGAAAGGCAAACTGGGCAAGGTGGGCAAACTCGCCGCGGCGGCAGCGGATAAGGCCTCGGCCCTGAACGTGGCGAAGAACCTGCCGGACACCGCCAAGAAGTCCCTGCAACGTCGCTTCGAGCCGCTGCACAAGTTGCTCGACGACAACAACGGCCCGGCCGCTGACCTGACCCCGGCCTTCACCGCGCTCAACGACCTGCAACTGCAACTGGCGGGCCTCGCCCGTTCCAGCACGCCGGAGCAGGCCGCGTTCGAACTGGCCAAGACCCGCATGAGCGGCCAGCGTGATGCGCTGACCAACCTGCGCAATGCATCGGGTCGTCTGCCGCGTCCGTTGAGCGTGTGGTTCAACGTGCTGGCTGAGGACTCGTGGCGCCTGGTGCTCAACGATGCCTACCAGTACCTGAACGGCCGTTATCAGAACGAGCTGTACAGCGTGTATGGCAAGACCATCAACAAGCGTTACCCGTTCAGCGCCTCGAGCACCAGCGATGTGGCGATCAGCGATTTCCGCGAGTTTTTCCGGGCTCAAGGCACCATCGACCGCTTCTTCGACAGCTACATGCGTCCGTTCGTCAGCGGTGATCCGGGCAACTACCGGATGCGCAGCGTCGACGGCCGCAGCCTGCCGGTGTCCAAGGTCTTCCTCGATCAGATGGCGGCGGCCCTGAACATCCGTCAGAGCTTCTTCTCGATCAATCCGGCCGAGCCGACCGTGCAGTTCAAGCTGGAGCCGTACACCCTCGATCCGGCCGTCAGCCGTTCCGAGTTCAAGTTCGGTGACAAGACCATGGAATACCGCCACGGTCCGATCCTGCCCATGACCTTCAAGTGGCCGACCGATGCTGAAGACGGTCGCACCAGCCTGGTCATGGACAAGATGGCCGGGCGCCCGATCGGCATCGAGAAGAACTCCGGCCCGTGGTCGCTGTTCCGTCTGTTCGACCTGATGCAGACGGAGTACCTGACCGGTCGCGACGTGCTGGTGCTGAAAGCCGATGTGGGTGGCCTGCGCGCCAACTACCTGCTGACCAGCCAGCGCACGCCGAACCCGTTCGACATGGGCGTAATGCGTACCTTCCGTATGCCGGTGCAGCTCTGATGCTGGTGGCCAGTCCCTGGCGCAGCGCGGCGCGAACCGACCCGGGCAAGGTGCGGTCGCGCAACGAAGATGCCTTCCTCGACACCCCGCAGCATGGGCTGTGGGTGGTCGCGGACGGCATGGGCGGTCATCAGGGTGGCGACATCGCCAGCCAGTTGATCGTCGCCAGCCTGGCTGAACTGCCGCAGCACGAAGATTTCGACGAACGCCTCAAAGCCATCCGCCAGTGCCTGCACTGGCTGAACCGGCGCCTGGGGCAGGAGTTGACCGTCACCGCCGGGCGCCACGACAGCATCATGGGCAGCACCGTCGTGGCGCTGCTGGTGGACGGCAATCGCGCGGCCTGCATCTGGGCCGGCGACAGCCGTTGCTACATGTGGCGCGGGCAGCGGTTATATCAGCTGTCGAAGGATCACTCGCTGCAGCAACAACTGATCGACGAACAGCAGATGAGCGTCGAACAGGCAGCGGCGCACCCGGCGGCCCAGGCCCTGACCCGGGCGGTCGGCGCGGCGGAACAGTTGACCCTGGATGTGCTGGAACTCGAGGTCTATCCCGGTGATGTGTTCTTGCTGTGCAGCGATGGTTTGTATCAAGGCCTGAGCAGCGATGCCCTCGGCAATGCTCTCAGCCTGGCGGCGCCACACGTGGCGCTGGAACGTCTGTTCGACGGCGCCCTGCGGGGTGCCGCTCGCGACAACCTGACGGCCGTGGTGATCCGCCAATGACTGAAATCGAATCCTCAGTCGACGACTTGCTGATGAGCGAAGAGCAGGCCAACAACCTGACTTATTTCGCCTTCGCCAAGCAACATAATGCCGAACCCGCGCTGGCGCCGACCAAGGCCAGCGTCGGCGCACTGCCGGATGTTCTGGCAGGCCGCTACCACCTCGAGCGTCTGCTCGGGGCCGGTGGCATGGGAGCGGTTTACCGGGCCCGGGATCTGCTGCACGAGCAGTTCGGCGATCCCGATCCTTACATTGCGCTGAAAATCCTCAGCGAAGAATTTGCCGAGTCGCCGGACGCCAGTGCCTTGCTCTACAGCGAGTTTGCCCTGACCCGACGCCTGCGCCACGACAACGTGCTGCGACCGCACACGTTCGAAGTCGACACCGATTGCCAGCGGGCCTTCATCACCATGGAACTCATGCGTGGCCTGACTCTGGACAAACTGCTCTGCGAGCGGCCGCTGGGCCTGCCGTGGAAAGAACTGCGCGACATCGCGCTGCCGCTGCTCGACGCGCTGGCCTACGCCCACCGTCGCGGCGTGCTGCACGGTGACATGAAGCCGAGCAACGTCATGCTCAGCGAAGACGGCGTGCGCCTGTTCGACTTCGGTCTCGGGCAAGCCGAGGAGGGCATCCTGCCCGGCCTGCCGCACCTGAGCCGCGAGCGCTTCAACGCCTGGACACCGGGCTACGCCGCCCCCGAACTGCTTGAGGGCCAACCGCTGTCGGCCAGCGCGGACGTGTACGGCGTGGCCTGCGTGATCTATGAACTGGCGGGCGGCAAACACCCGTTCCGCCGCTTGCCCTCGACCCAGGCCCGTGACGAACACCTGGAGCGCGAGCTGCAAGCCCCGGCAAATCTACCGACACACTGCTGGCCCGCGCTGCGCACCGCGCTGGCCTTTGACGCGGCAGAGCGCAACATTTCTGCCGAACAATTGCGTGACGCCTTGGGCGCCACTTCGTCCTGGCTGCAGCGTTTGCGACTGCGGGCGTAACGGATGACATTCGAACAGGGAGCACTTTATGTTCAACCCAGCTAACGAAACGCACTTCAGCCTGACCGTTGAAGATTACGTAGGCGACCTGCAAGTCCTGTCGTTCACCGGCACCGAAGGCATCAGCCAGCCGTTCCGTTTCGACATCGAACTGGTCAGCGAAAACCCGGATCTGGACCTGGAAAAGCTCCTGCACAAACAGGCCTTCCTCGCCCTCGATCCGCAGGGCTCGGGTATCCACGGCCAGATCTACCGCGTGGCCCAGGGCGATGCCGGCAAGCGCCTGACCCGCTACAAAGTCTCGCTGGTGCCGCAGCTGCAATACCTGCATCACCGCACCAACCAGCGCATCTACCAGCAGATGTCGGCGCCGAAAATCATCGCACTGATCCTCGACGAGCACGGCATCAAGGGCAACGCCTACAGCTTTCAGTTGAGCCAGCCGTGCCCGGACCGCGACTACTGCGTGCAGTACGACGAAACCGATCTGCACTTCGTCCAGCGCCTGTGCGAAGAAGAGGGGATTCACTACCACTTCCAGCACAGCAAGAAAGGTCATCTGCTGGTGTTCGGCGATGACCAGACCGTGTTTCCGAACCTCGGCCAACCGACCGCGTATGTACAGGGCAGCGGCATGGTCGCCGAAGAACCGGTGATCAAAGGCTTCAAGCTGCGTCTGGAAACCCGCACCAGCCGCACCACCCGCCGCGACTACGATTTCGAGAAACCGCGCCTGCAAATGGAGGCGGCGTACAAACCGGACGGCGAGAGCACTGAACCGGATCTCGAAGACTACGACTACCCCGGCCGTTTCATCGACCGCGCGCGCGGCAAGTTCCTCAGCCAGCGCGCCCTCGAACGCCACCGTGCCGACTACCGCCAGGCCGAAGGTCGCGGTGACCAGACCAGACTCGTCAGCGGCCACTTCATGGAAATGTCCGACCACCCGCGCAGCGAGTGGAACGACCTGTGGCTGCTCACCGAAATTTTCCACGAAGGCAAACAGCCGCAAGTCCTCGAAGAATCGGTGACCAGCGACACCACCGACAACAAGGACGACTTCCACCAGGGCTACCGCAACCGCTTCCTCGCCACCCCGTGGGACGTGTTCTACCGCCCCGCGCTCGAACACCCGAAACCCCGCGTGCTCGGCAGCCAGACCGCGATGGTCACCGGCCCCAAAGGCGAAGAAATCCACTGCGACCAATACGGCCGCATCAAAGTGCAATTCCACTGGGACCGCGAAGGCCTGGCCGACGACAAAACCAGCTGCTGGCTGCGCGTCTCCAGCTCCTGGGCCGGCGACCGCTACGGCGCCATCTCCATCCCGCGCATCGGCATGGAAGTCCTCGTCACCTTCCTCGAAGGCGACCCCGATCAACCGCTGGTCACCGGCTGCCTGTACCACAAGGAAAACCCGGTGCCGTACGCCTTGCCGGCAAACAAAACCCGCAGCGTCTTCAAAACCCTCAGCTCCCCGGGCGGCGGTGGCTACAACGAACTGCGCATCGAAGACAAAAAAGGCGCCGAACAGATATTCATCCACGCCCAGCGGGACTGGGATGAAAACGTTGAGCACGACCAGAAGATTCGCGTCGGGAATGAACGTCACGACACGGTGGTGAAGAACAGCTACACCGAGCTCAAGGCAGAAGAACACCGCACCACCATAAGCGACCGCAAGATCGAAGCGAAAGCCGACGATCACCTGACGGTAGGAGAAAGCCAGCACATCAAGCTCGGTACCGCCCAGTTGACCAGTGTGGGGAAAGAGATCCACCTGAAGTCTGGCGACAAGATGGTGATTGAGGCTGGCACCGAACTGACCATTCTGGGCGGTGGGAGCTTTATCAAGCTCGATGGCGGTGGTGTGACGGTGGTTGGACCGGTGGTGAAGATCAATGCCGGAGGCTCGGCGGGAAGCGGTACGGGGATTGGCATTCTGGCACCGGTCATTCCGCTGATTGCGGATCAGGCTAGGGCGGGGAACACACTGAAGTCTGGTACTGCCAATAGTCCGAAGTATGACGAACAAATCCGTTTTGTGACCGGGCTCGGTCAACCCATAAAGTCTGTGAAGGCAGCGATTATTGTCCCTTCGTCGGTCGCTCCTAAAATCTCCAAAAGCAACGCAGATGGTCTGCATCCGCGTGTGGTGACTGACAGCGAGGAAACCGCTGAGGTCCATCTGATGTGGGACGAACTCATCGTGCCGGAAGGCTCCGACGATTACGAAGCGAGTAGAAATAAATGAGCGCACCCGTTGCTACATTCAAAACCAATAACCAAAGCTGCTCCGTTCAAGACATCACGTTGAAATGCGACAAGCTATGGACGATGGGGCAGCAAGAGGCTATCAGCCGACTGAGTGTCTCAGAAAAGAGCTGGTTTTCTTCGTCGAGCAAAATGGTATTGGTGGGTGACTTCAGCGCGCGAGCCGCGCGCATTGCAGCAGCCTATGCTGAGTTTTATCTAGAGCGTGGTGAGGACGGCAAACCTGACTTGAAGGGACGCTTTTACTGGATGGGATTGGCAGCTTTCGCGAGCAAGCAAGTCATGTGTGGTCTCGATTACATTCCTTCGGAACCGTACCTGACAGGCATAGTGCCGTTGCCATTTCAGATCCCCTACAAAATAGGCAAAAATGGCCTCGGCATGGGCAACTTTTGGCTGTTTCAGGATATTTTTGTCTGGCATTGGTTCTATAAAAAATATCCGGAGCAATTTAATGACTGTGCCCCGAAGCGAAACGCGAAGAGCTGCGATGCGCAAGTTCAGATGAATATCGATGAGTTGCCTTGGGCGGATAAAGCACTACCTGTTCTGAAAAATCTGGGACTGACTCCTGACATCACTGCAGGCTTCAACCTCATAAAAAAATCCGAGACGACATCTGATCCGGTTGCGAAACGAAATATTCAACAGCAATCACTATTGGCAATTGCTGATCATGAACAAAGAAGAATTCTTCAACCGCTTATCTATAACGGCTTTTTGTTTCAGAAAGTTCTGCAGACACAAGCTGCCGCTGAGGGTGCGCCGTTTGTACCGTTGCGGGTTGCTTCTTTCAGTTCTGCCTGTGATGTAAACAATAAGGAGTTGCGGGTTCAGATGACTAAAGGGGACTTGTTTAACGAATCTGATCGAATGGAGTTTATTCTGGAAATTGCAAAGCAATACCATAAAATGATGGGGCAAAAGAAAGATTATATGGAGCAGCAAATAGAGACGATTTCTACCTGGAAAAGCCGAAAATGAAATTTTACGGGTTGTTGATTTTTTTATTGCTCGCTGCATGCGGTGACTCAGACAAAGTAGGGACTGTTTCCATGGCAAACAAAACCCAGTTAATCAATGTTGAGATTGGTGAGGAGATAAGCAATCTACTTTCTAGTTCTCCTGTGTCTTTTTCAAAAGAGTGCATTTCTGATGTGGATATGTGCTGGTATAAAGTTAAAAAGTCATTCGGTGATGAAGACCTTCCATCAGTCGAGGTGAATAAATCTCTGCGTCTAGACCAGGTTGCGAGTGTCAGTACTGCAGTAGATGGTGAGGTAGGCACTACTGTGGAGAACCTCGACTTATCAGTTCGGAGTCTCCCGGATGGAAGCAAGCATGATGAGTATCGAGCGTTTCTATACGATCTCATAAAAGATATAAAGAAGGCGGGCTGGGTACACTATTACGCACCTTCTGATCCTAGAATTTCCGGTAGTCAAATTGGCAAGATTAATTCAGCTGATGAAGTCATGGGTGATAGCGTATTAAGTCATCCGTGGCTGGATCCGAACTATAATCTGGATCATGAGCGATGGTTGAAAGTCGGTAAATTCTACAATTGGCATTTTTATAAGGATGGCAATCATCTTACGTTGCAAGCATGGCGGCGAGACTCTGATGCTGCTCCTGATGAGCGCGGAACGTATTTGGTAAGTTTGAGCTTCACCACCGAGCGTGAATACTGGAGTGCTGCTTTCACCGAGGCTGAAGATAAAAAGCGTTGGAAAGAGCTGCTGCCAGCCAAGATGAAAGAATATGCTGCTATTCGGAAGTCCCGAGAAGACAAGGCGGAAAAGGCGGGTATTAAAATTGACTCAAGCTATCAAGATCCAACCATCAAAGCATTGAAGTAAGTTGGAAGGAGACGGGTTGTATTCTTCCTGTCTCCTTTAAACTCCCCGCCCTCAAGGAACGCGCTCAGGACACGGAATGCCAGCCCCCTCTTTCTCTCTTCGCCCCGTGATGGTGCTTTGGCTGTACGCCGCGGCAATCGTGCATGTGCTCGCCGGTCTCACGCTGACCTGGGCCGGTCATTCCGGATTACTCGACGGCTATTTGCACACCCTCGAACTCGCGTTCTGGGGCGCCGATGCGGTCCCTGCCGCCGGTCAAGAGCTGCAGGTCTGGTGGCTCGCACTGTTCGGCGCGACGCTGCAAAGTTATTCGCTGTACATGCTCGCGCTGGTGCATTTGGGCAATCGCCTGAAATCATCAAGTGTGTGGGGCTGGTTGATGGCGGGCGTGCTGTTATGGGCGCCTCAGGACATGTGGCTTTCAGCGCAACAACAGGTCTGGTCGCATCTGTGGCTCGACGGTTTTGCGCTGCTGGTGCTGTTGCCGCCGCTGGTCTGGTTGCTGCGCCATGATCGTCGAAAATCCCCACCAGAAAGGACCGTGAGCAAGTCCAACCCCTTTGTCGGCGGCGCCTACAAGCGTGTGCTGATCACCGGTGGCACCGGGTTTATCGGTGAAGCCGTAGTCAATCAATTACTCGATGCCGGCCACACCGTCAGCGTGTTGGCGCGTGATCCGCTGAAAGCGGCGAACCTGTTCGACGGTCGCGTCCGCTGTGTACGGTCGTTGAGCGAACTCGGCCGTGACGAACCCTTCGACGTAGTGATCAACCTCGCCGGCGCACCGGTCGCCGGTCCACGCTGGAGCCCCGAGCGGCAGGCGCAATTGCTCGCCAGTCGGGTCAACACCACTGAAGCGTTGATGACCTGGCTGAAAAACGCCAGGCACAAACCGGCGCTGTGGATTCAGGCCTCGGCCATCGGTTTTTACGGCGTGCGCGATGCCAGCGAAAGCCTCGATGAACAAGCCAGCAAGGGCGACGGTTTCATGGCCGAGCTCTGTGCGCGTTGGGAGGCTTCGGCGCAACCCGCCACGCAGTTTGGCGTGCGTCAGGTGGTGCTGCGCCTCGGCGTGGTGTTTGGTCCGGGCGGTGCGCTGCTGCCGTTGCTGATTCCGTTTCGCCTGGGTTTCGGCGGGCGCATGGGTGATGGTCAGCAGATCATGAGCTGGGTGCATCGCGACGATGTGATTCAGGTGATCGCTCGATCCTTCCACGATGAAAATTTGCGCGGCACCTACAACATGGTCGCGCCTGAAACCGTCAGTCAGGCAGCCTTCGCCGAGAGCGTCGGCAAAGTCCTCAAGCGCCCGGTGTGGTTCCACATTCCTGCAGCGCCCGTGCGTGCGTTGGTCGGTGAAATGGCTCAGCTGTTCTTTGACGGTCAGCGTGTGGTGCCGCGGCGTTTGAGTGAGGCAGGTTACGAGTTTCGCTATCCGACCCTCGACGCCGCTCTGCGCGATCTGGCCTGAGGATCGCCCATGAGCAAGCCTCTGATGTACCTGCTGGCCGGCAACGGCAGCGCCGCCGATTGGTGGAATGACGCGCTGCCGCATTTTCAGCGTTACGACGTGGTGCCGCTGGAGCTGCCGGGCTTCGGCGCCAACCCGCAGCCGCCCTGCGAGGATCTGGCGGCTTACGCCCAAACCTTGTTGGCGATGACGCAAAAAGGCAGCGCGATCATGGCCGTCGGGGTCAACGCGTTGCTGGTGCTGCATGCGCTGCAACGTCGGCCCGGGTACTTTTCTCGTAGTGTTCTGTTGGCGCCGGTGGGCGCCTTTTTGTGGCAGCGCCGATTGCCGGCGTTGATGTCACCGCTGCCGATCCGCAAGTCCATTCACTGGCTGCTGTCGAACAAACCCACGCTGTTCGCCCGCAAGTTCTCCAACCAGACCTGGACACCCGCGCAGTACCAGCGCATGGGCGCCGGTTATGCGCGTTGCCGTGCGTTTGTGCCGCACTGGGATCTGATCCGTGCCGACACCGCGCTGCCATTGCTGGAGTGGATCACCGACCCGGTCCAACTGGTCTGGGGTGATCAGGACAAGGTGCTCGGCATCGAGCAAGCCGCCGCGTGGTCAGCGATTCTTGCGCGTGCAGATCTGACCATCAGCCTTCAACCCGGTTGGGGCCATTACCCGTGGATCGACGCGCCCGCGCAGTTTGCGCAGTGGCTGGAGTCAGGCGAACGCGGGTTTGTCGCGCACACCAAGGGCGGGCGTTTGCGTCTGGCGGAACTGGCCCGGCAACCGGTGCCGGCGGCGCTGACCCTCAATGATTGCAACGACCCGCGACTACCGACCTTCCTCGCCCGCCAACCACAGACGATCTGGGCGGTGCGCTCCTCCAGTTATGGCGAAGATCAGGCCGACTCGGCGAATGCCGGTTTGAGCACGACCTACCTGCGCGAGCCGGCCGCCAACGTGCCGGCACGTATCGCCGAGCTGACAACCGAAGGTGTCGAGGAAGTGGTGGTGCAGCGCTTCATCACGCCGCAGGTGTCGGGCATCGCGTTTGTGCGTCATCTGTCGGTGGAACTCGAATGGGTTGAAGGTCATCTTGAGTCCCTTGCCGATGGTCAGATCAGCCCGGAACGAGCGACGCTTTCGCGGCTCGGCGATGCCTGGCGCACCGGCACGTTCACGACCGCCCACGGTTTGACCGAAGACGTGCTGTGGCGCTTTCTCCAGGATGTCTTGCGGGTGTTTCACTATGTGCCCGGCGATGTCGAATGGGCCTGGGACGGTTCGCAACTGTGGCTGCTGCAATATCGGCCGATCAGCGACTACGGCTGGCGCCGGCACCTGACGGCCGCCAACATCGCCGAGATCTTGCCGCCGCAACCCAGTGTGCTGGTGGAGTACGCCCAGCGCCGGGCCGCCGCGAGTATTCCGGCGATCATGGCCCGTTGGGATGCGCGGGTGTTGCAGGACAACGAGCCGTTCACGGCGGTATTTGGCGGCGCGTCCTACATCAACAACGACCTGTTTCTCGCACGCTTGGCCGACTGGGGCATCAGCGCCAGCAACTATGCAGGTGAAGTCGGCGGCGCGACTCCGCATCTGCCGTGGCGACCGCTGCGGATGTTGCGTTCGCTGCCATTGTTTCTGCGCATGCAGCGTATCGCTCGCGGGCATTTGCTGAGCCTTGAGCACGGCTTGCAGCGCTTCGACCGGGAGCTGACGGACCTCGTCGCCCAGGGTGCGGACGGGCAACAACTCGCCGACTGGTTTACCCGGTTCTATGTGTTCGTGGTACAGGGCAATCTGTGCATCGCCACGGCGCTGGCCAGCAGCGGCGGGGACTGGCTTGGCCGACCACCCACCGCTTACGACAACCTGGAAAACAGCCCCCATCGACTGCCATGGGAGACCGATCCGGCCACACCTCGACCCGTATCGAGCGCGTTGCCATTACAGGCCTTCCCGCAATGGTCAGGGCTGATTCGCCTCGCGCATTCGACCGGCCTGCCGGGCCTGCGTGGTTACTACCTGCAAGTGCGCGAGTGGTATCGCGACAACCTGATGCGCATCTTCTTCCGCCTGCATCACGCCATGCCGCTGGCGGATCGCGAACACTGGTTTGCGCCGCACCCGGACATCCGCACGCGCGACGGCAGCTTCTGGCAGGACGGCCGCGAAGGTGCCGAACAGGCCACCGGATTCATGATTTACCCGGGGCAGGTGAGGGGCATTCTTGGCGAAGACATCTTGCTGGAAGACACCCTCGATCCCGGGCGCCACGCGCACTATCAGGCCGCGCGGGCGGTGATTGCGCGGATGGGCGGGCGGTTGTCGCATGGTTCGACGTTGTTGCGGGAACTGCGCAAGCCTTCGGCGGTGATGCCGCAGGTGGATCTGGCGTGGATCGGGTGCGAAGTGTTGTATCGGGATGGTGAGCTGGAATTGATGAATTCGAAGGATGTGAAGTGAACGCCCGATACTTCCATGGGTTGATGTCTGGTTTGCTCGTGCTTGCTCAGGTGGGCCATGCCGCCGATGCCGTGATAGTCGGCAATTCAATGGGTCAGTCACAGGTCCTTCACGGCCCGGCGGCGGCAGTTGTAGACATGGAGTCATGTCGGTTCTCAATGCCGCTGCTGCAAGACCAATGGTTGACGTTCGATGATTTCTATCCGGTCTTCGTGGCAGCCAAACAGTTGCCCAAATCGTCCAGCGCGCCTCGCTTGTGGCAAGCGCCAACGTCGAGTGGCTCCGATTGGCACTTCGAGAAACCCTCCAACCTGAGCCAGCCGTGGTTTGGTTTGATGTGTGAAAGTACGGAATTCTTTTCCCGCCTCACCGCCTGGAAACCTCCGGAAGACGATGCGTTTGCGGTGCAAGTCCTGCGTGATGACAACGACCGAAGGTGCCCGGCGACCCTCACTGATCACGGTTGGGTGCCCAACGAGTTGGCGGGTCGCGGGAGCACCTACACCTTCGAGCAATGGGCTGGGGAGGCTTCTTCAGGGTTCATCTTCGGCTTCCACGACAAGTCACGACGGCACATTACCCGCGTCGCTTTTTGCCTGCTGCGGGGTAAAGACGTGCTGATCGGCTCGGCGGAATCAGGCTCGGCCAAACCGTTGGCGATCAGCACCGAAGGATTTGAACAAATCAAAACAGCGGTGCGCAGCATCGCCTTCGAATGAATACCCAGACGATGAATGTCAGAGATGGAGTTACAGCGTGAAAGGATTTTCGATTGTTCTCGGCAGCTTGCTGTCAGCTGCCACTTCCATCGCATTCGCCGCTGATCCCGACTTCAAGGATTACGCCGTCACCCCCGTTTTCAGCGGCCCCAACCATGAGCCGGTGCAGCAAGAGCAAAGCAACGCGGTCATGGACAGCACCCGGGCGAAGGCCCTACAAGGCAAGGTCAACTTCGCCGGCCATTACATCCTGTACAGGTTCGGCTGTGGCGGCGGCGCCATTTGTGGCGAAGTGCTGGACGCCCAGACCGGTGATGTCGTTGGTGGTCTTCCGAATGCCTACGACGGCAGCACTTTCGACACGACGTACCTGCCCGATAGTCGCTTGATCATCATTTCCGGCGTCACGCTCGATGGCGAAGAAGATGCCCAAGGAAATCCTCTGGAAAACCGTAACCGGGATCGGTACTACGAATTCGTGAACAACGAGTTCCGGCTGCTTGGCATGACCGACGTGGAATCACCGTCGATTGATGAGGAATGAGTGGATGAACCGTCTACTCGCGGGCAGCCTTAAGTGGGTGATGATTGTCATCAGCCTCTTCGCTTCCGCCAATGCCTTGGCTGAGAGCATTCAGATCGTCGGGGTTGGCGGGCACATGTTGACGCTGAAGGATAAGAAATGGAGCAGGCCTGCTGCGGAGTTGGCGATCGCCTCGTTTACCGCGAATGGCAAGACTTTCCCACTCTATGTTTCCGACGTTGGTACCGAAACGCATGACAGTTGGCTAAGCCCTGACAAAAAAACAGTGCTGCTTCTTCAGACTCTGTATGGCGTTGTCATTGGTCAAGAGGCTGAAGAAATTCCAACAGAGGAGACTGGTTGCGGTGTCGTTTCGATGGAGACCGGTTGCGTACTGAGTCAGCACGCAGCCACGTTTTGCTACGGCAAGTGGGAGGGCAATCGATGGACCTCCGGTGAAGGGGAAGTTCTTGACCTTGCCTTGACGACACCGTCTCCAAAGGATTTGTTGAATCGAGTCGCAAGTATTGAGGTGCCGCAATCTCGCGTGGAAGAACTCGAATTCAATCTTCGCACTATAAGTCCAGACGCCTATATGGCTTGTCACCCACCGGCGCGCAATGTTCAAGCTCTCAACGACCTAGCCTTCTACCTGGCCGAGGGCGGTAACGATGAACTTGCATTGAAGTTTTATCGAGGCGTTGAGGCCGTCGGCAAACGCACGGTACTGATGTTGAACATCGCCGACTCACTCTGGCGCCTTGATCGCAAAGACGAAGCGCAGCGCTATTACAGCGAGTACCGCGACGCGATGAGCGCGGACGGTAAGGCGCAGAAAATACCTCAACGTGCAGTTGAGCGATCCGTTATTCAGGGAATGAAACATTGAACATGTTTGTGCGCTGTATCGCGTTGTCCTTAGGCCTGCTGTCCGCTTCAGCCGTGCTCGCTGAGGACACTTGCAAAGTCATCACCGTGAGCTGGCAGTACGATGAGTGTGTGGAAGCCGACCGCAAGAGTGCCGACGCAAAACTCAATTCCAGCTACAAAAAACTGATGGCGCGATTTGAATCTCGATGGAAGCCTGAGCCTGAACAAGGAAAGGCTTACATGGCTATGGCAAAAGACTCGCAGCGCGCCTGGATCAAGTTGCGCGATACCACTTGCCCCCTCGATGCCACGGATGTCGAACCTGGTTCGCAGGCATATACCTTGGTGCTCAATAAGTGCATCGCCAGAATGAGTCTAGAGCGTGCAGCCTTCCTGGATGCGGTCGTTCCGGATGGTCCGAGTGAAGTGGTCGATGTCGCCAAGGTTTCCAGTTCTGCTTCGCAACGATACGGCGATGTGGTGGCTCGTTATGTCACTACGTTTGGTAGCCCCTGCCTCAATGTTCAGATCCTCGCGCCCGAGGGCAATTGGCGGGAGCTCTCCTCAAAACGGTTTTGCAGTTTTAACGGCAAATCGTTTTGGGATGGTTACGCCAGTGCCTTGTTTGAGGATCATGCATTCACTTCGGATGGTTTACAGCTGACGCTCAGCTTGTTCGAGCTTCGTGAGGAGGCAGAGAAGCGCCTCGCCTGTGTAATTCCGATTCAAAACGAGCGAATCAAAGAGCTGAAATGCGGCGCACCTGAGTCATCGTGAAACCATCAGCGTAAATATTTAGAAGATTGATCAGCAGGGAAGTGATCGGAATTGAACAGGCTCTTAAGTTGTTTTGGTGTGCTCGGGCTTATCGTCGGCTTGTCGACTCAGCCGGCATCGGCAAGTGACCCTCAAACCATCGGTGAACTGCATCCTCCGGTGGTTGCTTCGTTGGGTGATCAAAAGATCACGGTGTTCTTTTTGAAGAACAACCTCAAGGGTCAGGTCAGGGGCGTGCATGTGCCAGGTGCCGAGATTTTCTACGCGCCCATGAATGCGGTGAAACCTTCGCTGAATTATGTGTGGAAGGTTGAAGGCGAACAAATTGCCTCGGTGTTCTTCTTCGAGCGCAAATTCCCTGAGCGAGCGGGGAAGTCCATGTTTGTCCTGACAAAACACAAAGTTCTGCACGAGCATTTCGAAGGAGATTCCTATTCGGTGCTGGAATTGCCGCTCTTCAAGGACGGTGACCACTTGGCTTTGCAGTTCTTTCGGGGTGACCTGCCAGATCCTGAGTTACAGAACTGCCTTGACGGTATCAATCGGGAAGATGGCGTAGAAGTCGAGTGTGCTTACAAGGATGCGGCGAGCATCAAGAAGTACTTGGCGGATCTGGATGGAAGGATGATTTCGGATTCGAAACTGGATCAGGGTAACCGTCAGAAGCCACTCAAAACCGAGGGTGACAAGGCGAGTGTCGCTTGCCCCTCACCCAACTTTTCAACGTTCCTCTCAACCTTCTCTGAACGCGAAGAGGTGCAGAAAGCCTTCGTCCAGCAGCCGCTGAAAATGGTCACGACCGTGGCCGGTGATCCCGAGCCCGAGATGCAAAAAAGCAGCCTCAGCGGCGATCAGCTCAATTTCCCGATCATCCCGGATGTAGCGAAGCGAGAGGCCCAGGGCCTGACGTTGACCGTCAAGGAAGAGCAGGGTGATCACGCCGTCGCCATCCTGCAGAAACCAGATACCGATTATGTCTTCGAGTATCGGTTTGCCCGTGGGCCATGCTGGCAGCTTGAAGAAGTGATGGATTACTCGCTTTGAAACAGGTGGCAAGTTGAAAAGATTAGGTTTGATTGCGTTATTGATGTGTTCTTTCTCTGCGGTGGCGGCGCCGATGTTCCCGTCTCTCACGTCGTGCAGGGATGCTGACAGCGACTGTGCGCTGGCGCTGAAAGACAACTTTCTGGTGGACGCACATTCCGGGCAGCGCCTTTCCGAGACGGCGGAGCCGGCAGGGGCGATGAGTGACTTCTGGCTGTATCGAGATGGCGAGCGCTACATCCTTCAGGAAGAAAATTACTCCCAGGCGAAGTCGCGCCGTTGGCTGGTTTTCACCTATGACAGCGGCAAAGTGGTGCTCGACGGCGCTTATGTTTTCTCGATCGACATTGATATGAACACCGGGCCCTACTGGCATGGCTACGACTGCCGAGGTGATGCCAAGCCGTTCGCCGTGCCTACGAAAGACTCGTTCAGTGAAGTCGCTTTGGATGCGTTATGCGGGGAGGCCGAAGGCTGGGTCGTCTCGGGCGGGGATACCAAGGTGCCGGTGTCGGCCAAAGGGCTGGCCGTCAGTGTTCCCGTTTATCACGCCCGCAACCGCGATGGTTCAGCGACTTACCTGTTCACTGAAAGCGATGATCCGGATCTTTCGAAGCTAATTTGCCTGTCCAACTGTGCTGATATCGCGAAAGCGCCGGAGCGCGTTTCGCAGGAGACGGCGCCGTTGAAGGGCGGGCAGGATGGAACGTTGTGCTCGGATGACGAAGACATTTACTTCAGCTGCCCGCTGGAGGGCGGCAAGACGGTTTCTGTTTGTGCGCGGGGAAACAGCAAGCCCACGGCCGGTTCTGTTCAGTATCGCTACGGTGTGCCGGGGAATATCGAGATGGTCTACCCGAAGAATGCTACGCCACCCAAGGGCAAATTCTTTGTTGTAGATGCGTCGGAAGGCAGCGTGAACCTGAACATCATCAAGTTCAAAAGCGGTGCGTATACCTACCTCGTTAGCCAGGCCTTCGTAAGTTTTCTGACGGTACTCAAGGGGGACAAAGTTGTATTCCGGCAGTCCTGTAATGCCGGTGGTCATGCTTACGTACATCGGTTGGCGGATTTCGGGTTGGAGACGCGACCAAAAAGCGCGGAGGACTTTCGCTAGTCGCTGCTGCCGAAGATCAGGAAAGGGGACTCAACGTCCCCTTTTTGCCGCCCGCAATTCAGCTACGGCTTGGCGTGATACTCCCGAAACTCAATGTGATCGAGCGTGCCTTCCACCATCAACCGTACGCCGTCCGCCATTCTGCTCAGGCCCAGTGCCATTGAGCGGCGGGGGCCGTCGAGGTCGTCGGCCAGGTTGGCGGCGAAGGCGCTGATGGACAGGAGGTCTTCGGAGGCGTTGGCCATGAGGGCTTCGGCGTCGGCGTTGGGGCAGAGGGCGAACAGGCCGCCCAGGCGTTTGGGGCGTGGGGCGGTGGGTTTGAAGTGGTGGTCGAGGGCGCGTTCGGCGGCTTCGTGGAGTTTCTTTGAGTCTGGGAATTCGTAAGGGGAAACTTCTTCGTCAGTGAAGGTTGGGTCGATCATCGGTGTAAATCCTTTTGAGTTGGAAAGATTTGCTCCGGTTTTCGGACTTGCACATCCGGTCACCGATTTTGCGGTGACACATAGAGGCTATCGACGATGGTCCAGCCTGCCTAGTTCACGGACAGCACCGCAGTTTGAAGGAGATTTCCCAAGGATTTGCGGGGTAGAGGAACAAGAAACCATTGCTATCGGCAGCTCCTACAGGAATGTGTTTCTTCAGGTGTAGGACGGGGGATGGTGTGACGCGGAGCGTCACGGGAGGCATTCCCACGCGGAGCGTGGGAACGATCAGGCTCAAGGGTTTGCAAGCGTGACTTGGTAGTCATCATGCGAGAAAAGACCTGCATCGTCTTCTATCAATCCAGGATAGTGGCGAATCCATCCGAATCCCTTACACTCCCCCAGCCGTTCATTTTCCTTTTGAGGCTGTGCGCATGAAATTTCGTTTTCTTCTGTGGATGCTGGGTCTGTTGATGGGTAAGGCCAGTCGGACAAATCCTGCGTTCCAGCAGCAGTTGGGTGACAAGGATCTGGTGTTTCAGCTGCAGACTCTGGACGGGAAGGTGGCGCGGCATTTCGTGGTGAAGGACCAGCGCATTACCAGCAAGTCTGGTGTGGTGGCGGAGCCGGCGTTTGCGATTGCGTTCAAGGACGCGGCGTTCGGGTTTGCCACGATGCAGGCGAAGAACAAGCAACTGGCGTTCATGCAGGGGATTCAGGACAAGTCGATTCAGCTCAAGGGCAACCCGGCGCTGGTCATGTGGTTTCAGGGGTTGATGAAGTATTTGAAGCCTAGGAAGGCCAAGCCAAAGGCTTGATGCGTTCAGTTGGACCGAGTTGGATTCATCGCGGGCAAGCCCGCTCCCACAGGGATCGCGTAGATCTTGTGGGAGCGTGGCTTGCCCGCGATGCTTTTAAGCCTGGCTGAACTGCGAAGCCAGTTCCCGCAGCAGCACTTCCGCCTCAAGCACTTTGCTGACCACATCATTGGCCTTGTCGCGGCTCAAACCAACGCGCTCCAGCAGCGCATCCGGAATGTCTTCATCCGGCCCGGAGCCGATTCCGCGACTGCGCAGCAGGCGCACGGCCAGGCAGACGAGGTTCGGGTATTCGGCGTAGGCGCCGTCGTAGTTCGGGTCGTGCTGGAAGCGCAGGGCGGTGGCCAGTTCGTCCGGCATGTCCCAGTAGCGCATCAGCCAGGAGCCGATCTGTTCGCGGCTGATGCCCAGCAGGTGTTGCTCGACATAGCTGTGGCACAGGTGTGGGTTGACCTCCAGGTGGCGGCAGATCAGCGAGAAGTGCGGCGGGAACACGTGGGCCAGCAGCAGGTAGCCGAAGTTGTGCAGCAGGCCGGCGAGGTAGGTCAGGCCGGATTCCGGACGCTGGGCGCGCGGCATGGCGCGGGTCAGGCCTTCGATGACGGCGGCGGTGTAGATCGACTGCTGCCAGTACGGCGTGGTGTGTTGCGGGTGGTCTTTCGGCAGGCTCAGGGTCTTGCCGAGGGCCAGGCCCAGCGCCAGGTTGATTACCAGATCGAAGCCCAGTACGCGGACGATCGCGTCTTCCACCGAACGGATCTTGCCCGGCGACGCGTAGTACGGCGACGCCGCCCAGCTCACCACTTGCGCAGCCAGCGCCGGGTCGGTTTCGACCACGCCGGTGATGTCGTCGATGGTGGCGTTGGGGTCGACGCGCAGCTTGATGATTTTTTGTGCGGTTTCGGCCAGCGGTGGAATCTCGATGGTCGCTTCCAGACGCTGCTGGATGCGTCTCGCGGTGAACGCCTGAACGGCCTGGGTGATTTCCTCGCGGTCATCGTCCGGGCGGTCGAGGTTCGGGCGGATGCTGCTCAGGGCTTCGCCGAAGTTGGCGGCGCTGGCCTTGGTCAGCATGGTCTTGAAGTCTTCGCTGGCGATTTCCAGCAGCAGGCCCGGCTCGCCGGAGTTGATCAGCAACTTCGGTTCACGCAGCAGGCTTTCTTCGTAGAGGCACGGCGAACTGGTCAGCGCCGGCAGGCCCGGCAACAGGCTCAGGCTGTGTTTGCCGAGCATCTTTTCCAGGCGCTCGGTGGACACGGCGGTCAGGCGACGGCCCGTCAGTTCGGCGAGGCGGTTGAGATCCAGCAGCTGGCTCTGTGGAAACAGCACCATCAGCGCACCGACCGCGTCGTCCAGCAACACCGCCTGCACTTTGCGCGAGGCGTTGAGGCCGTGGTGGTCGAGCACTTCTTCGTAGGCGACGCCCAGCTTGTTGAGCAGCAGCCGAATAACAGACGGAGCGTGCGGTGATTCGGGAGCGAGAGCAGCTTCGGTCATGGTCTGTATCCGTTTTTGAAACAATTGCTGGAGTATAACCAGCTTGGTTGGAACGAGCTGTCAGAAACTGCGACGGTGCTCACACTTGGCCGTATTGCTGCCCGTGTCGCAGCCAGCGGTCGAGCAACGGGCTGACGTGGGTAGGCCAGCGTTCGAGCAATGCCTGGGCGGCATCGCGCACGGCGGGCAACAGATCGGCGTCGCGCATAAGGTCCGCGACCTTGAATTGCAGCAGGCCGGTCTGGCGGGTGCCGAGCATTTCGCCGGGGCCGCGCAGTTCGAGGTCTTTTTCGGCGATGACGAAACCGTCGTTGGTCTCGCGCATGATGCCCAGGCGCTGGCGACCGATCTGCGACAGCGGCGGATGGTAGAGCAGCACGCAATGGCTGACCGCGCTGCCCCGGCCGACACGACCGCGCAACTGGTGCAGTTGCGCAAGGCCGAGACGCTCAGGGTTCTCGATGATCATCAGGCTGGCGTTGGGTACGTCGACGCCGACTTCGATCACGGTGGTGGCGACCAGCAGTTGCAGGTTGCCGGCCTTGAATTCGGCCATGACGGCGGCTTTTTCGGCAGGTTTCATGCGGCCGTGGATCAGCCCGACCTTCAACTCGCCGAGGGCGGCGGTCAGGTCTTCGAAAGTGGTTTCGGCGGCCTGGCAGGTCAGCTCTTCGGACTCTTCGATCAGCGTGCACACCCAGTAGGCCTGACGGCCTTCGGCGCAGGCGCTGCGCACCCGTTCGATGACTTCGACGCGGCGGGTGTCGGTGACCAGCACGGTGTTGACCGGGGTTCGACCGGGCGGCAGTTCGTCGAGGATCGAGGTGTCGAGGTCGGCGTAGGCGCTCATCGCCAGCGTCCGCGGAATCGGTGTGGCGGTCATGATCAGTTGATGCGGACACATGCGCCCGCCGACGCCTTTCTGCCGCAGCGCCAGACGTTGCTGCACGCCGAAGCGGTGTTGTTCGTCGATGATCACCAGCGCGAGGTTCTTGAACTGCACTTCGTCCTGGAACAGCGCGTGGGTGCCGACCACCATCGGCGTGCCGCTGGCGATCTGTTCCAGCGCGGCGACGCGGTTCTTGCCCTTGAGCTTGCCGGCCAGCCACGCCACGTCGATGCCCAGCGGTTCGAGCCAGCGTTTGAAGGTGATGAAGTGCTGCTCGGCGAGGATCTCGGTCGGCGCCATCAACGCGACCTGATAACCCGCCTCCAGCGCTTGAAGCGCGGCGAGGGCGGCGACCACGGTTTTGCCCGCGCCGACGTCGCCCTGAATCAGCCGCAGCATCGGTTCGTGCTGGCTGAGGTCGTAGGCGATTTCGTTGCCGACTCGTTGCTGGGCGCCGGTCGGGTTGAAGCCGAGGTTGGCCAGGTATTTCGCCGGTAGTTTGGTGGCTTTCGGCATCGCCGGCGCGCGCAGGGAGCGCATGCTTTCGCGCAGGCGCTGCTGGGACAGTTGATGGGTCAGCAGTTCTTCGAAAGCCAGGCGATGCTGGGCCCAGTGATGACCGAGGGCGAGTTCATCGACGTCGGCATCGGCGGGCGGGTTGTGCAGGTAACGGATCGCGTCGGCCAGCGGCGCCAGTTGATAGTCGCGAGCCAGTTCGGTCGGCAGCCAGTCGGGCAGGGTGGATGGCTTGAGCAGGGTCAGGGTCTGCATGCACAACTGACGCAGGCGCGCCTGGGTCAGGCCTTCGGTCAGCGGGTAGACCGGGGTCAGGGTTTCATCCACCGGCGGCGGTTCGTCGCCGTTGATGGCGCGGTATTCCGGGTGGTAGATCTCCAGCCCCGAGGCGCCGGGCCGGGCTTCGCCGTAGCAGCGAATCCGCGTGCCGCGCTTGAGACCTTCTTTCTGCGCGTTGCTGAAGTGGTAGAAGCGCAGGCTCAAGCCGCCGGTGCCGTCCTGCAAACGCACGACGAGGCTGCGACGCCGGCCCATGACCACGTCGGCGCCGCTGACGGTGCCTTCGACCACGGCGTCCTGCCCGGGACGCAATGCGCCGATCGGCACCACGCGGGTGCGATCCTGATAACGCAGCGGCAGGTGGAACAGCACGTCCTGAAGGTTTTCCAGGCCGACCTTGGCCAGTTTCTCGGCCATGGCTTCACCGACACCCTTGAGTGCGGTGACCGAGACCTGCGACAGCTCAGTCATGACGCTGACTTACCCGGCCGTAACCGGCGCGGCAGGCTTGGCGACCGAGCACAGGCGAATGGAGTCGGCGAGGATCTCGATGGCTTTCGGCCGTGGGAAGCTGGCGCGCCAGGCGATGGCCACGGTGCGGAACGGCACTGGTGCCGACAGCGGGCGCACTTCGATCACGCCGGGGGCGTAGTGGTGGCTGTCCACCGCCGACAGCGGCAGGATCGAGATGCCCAGACCGGACGCGACCATGTGACGAATGGTTTCCAGCGAGCTGGATTCGACCGTGGTGTGCTTGGCGCCGTCGTTGCCCTTGGTCAGGGTAGGGCAGGCTTCCAGCACCTGATCGCGGAAGCAGTGGCCTTCACCGAGCAGCAGCAGGCTCTTGTCGTTGAGCAGCGCGGCGTCGATGGATTCTTTCTGGGTCCACGGGTGCTGGGCCGGCATCAGGACGTAGAACGGCTCGTCGTAGAGTTGCAGGGTCAGCACGTCGGCTTCGTTGAACGGCAGGGCGATGATGATCGCGTCGAGCTCGCCGTTGCGCAGTTTGTCGCGCAGCACGTGGGTGAAATTTTCTTCGATGTACAACGGCATCTGCGGGGCGACCCGGTGCAGTTGTGGAATCAGGTGCGGGAACAGGTAGGGGCCGACGGTGTAGATTGCGCCGACTTTCAGTGGGGCGGTCAGCTGGTTCTTGCCGGCCTGGGCCAGCTCGCGGATGCCCTGGGCCTGCTCCAGCACTTTCTGCGCCTGGGCGACGATGCCTTCGCCGACCGGGGTCAGGCGAACGGCGCTTTTGCTGCGCTCGAAAATCAGCACACCGAGTTCGTCTTCAAGCTTTTTCACGCCCACCGACAGGGTCGGCTGGCTGACGTGGCAACGCTCGGCCGCGTGGCCGAAATGCTGCTCTTGGGCGAGGGTAACGATGTAGCGTAATTCTGTGAGAGTCATAGCAAGCGTCCATGAAGATGCGGGCCAAGCATACCGGCTGCAATCGATAGACGCACGTTATCAGACTGAGTGATGAATGCGACACCGGGCAATGCCGGTTTGCCGTGGATGGATAAGCAAAAGGCACCTTTCGGTGCCTTTTTGGCTGAATCAGGCCGAGCTGCGTGAGTGCGAATCAGCGGCGGCGTTCCAGCGAGTACACAAACGGCGCAACGATTTCGATCGCGCCATTGGTCAGCATGTCGGCCGGTGGCTTGGGCAGCGGTTGGGCGCGGCGGATCATTTCCAGGGTGGCCCGGTCCAGATCGGCGTTGCCGGAGCGCCCCACCAGTTCGAACGACAGCACGTTGCCTTCGCCATCGACCACGAAACGCAACCGGTTCAAGCCTTCCTTGCCCCGTGCCTGAGCACTGGCCGGGTACTTCTTGTACTTGGCCAGGTGCGCGAGCAGGGTGCCTTGCCAGCTGGCCTTGGCGGCCATTTGTGCAGGCGACGGGCCCGGTGCAGGCTGGGCGGATTTCTCCGTCGGGGCCTGAGTCGGCTGGGTATCGGCGGGCTTCTCTTCGGACGGTTTCTCCTTCGGCGGATCGGGCAGTTTCTTCTCGATCGGCTTCGGCGGTTTTGGTTTCGGCTTAGGCTTCGGTTTCTGCACCGCGATCTCGGCTTTTGGCGCTTCAGCCAGTTTCGGGATCGGCAGTTCTTCAACCGGAGCCGGTGGCTGCGGTGGCGTGACGACTTTCGGCGGTGCGGGCGGTGGCGGGGCCGGAACCGGTGCCAGCTCGACCATCATTGCCTGCGGCGGCAATTCGATGGGCGGGCGGGCGGTCCAGTTCAGCGCCAGCGCGATGGCCAGCGCGTGAACACCCAGCACCACGGCCAGGCTACCGCTGTAACGCGTCAGCTTATGGCGCGTCGTGATCATTTCTTGACTGCGCTCTCGAGTCCGACCAGGCCGACCTTCAGGTAACCGGCGGCGCGCAGGTTATCCATCACGCTCATCAGGTCGCCGTAATCCACGCCTTTGTCGGCCTGGAAGAAGATCGTCGTGTCTTTCTTGCCCTGGGTCTTGGCGTCGAGTGCGGCGCCGAGGGTTTCGGCTTTCACTTCGTCATCGCCCAGGAACAGGCGCTGGTCAGCCTTCACGCTGAGGAACACCGGTTTCTCCGGCCGCGGTGCCGGTTTGGCGGTCGAGGCAGGCAGGTCAACCTTGATGTCCACGGTGGCCAGCGGCGCGGCCACCATGAAGATGATCAACAGCACCAGCATCACGTCGATGAACGGCGTGACGTTGATTTCGTGGTTCTCGGCCAGATCGTCGTCTGCGCCTTCTTTCAAATGCAGGCCCATGGCCGATTACCCCACTTTCACCATGTGCGGATGCGAGCTGCTGCGCTCAGGCTGGTGGTCGAGGTCGCGGCTGACCAGCAGCAGCACCTGAGCCGACGCATCGGACACCTGAGCCTTGTAACCGGCGATGGAGCGGGCGAAGACGTTGTAGATGACCACGGCAGGAATCGCGGCCACCAGACCCAGTGCGGTAGCCAGCAGCGCTTCAGCGATACCCGGTGCTACGACGGCAAGGTTGGTGGTCTGGGTTTTGGCGATGCCGATGAAGCTGTTCATGATGCCCCACACGGTACCGAACAGACCGACGAACGGTGCGGTGGAACCGATGGTGGCGAGGACGCCGGTGCCGCTGCTCATGTTGCGGCCACAGGCTGCGACCAGGCGCTCGAGGCGGAAGCTTACGCGCTCCTTGATGCCTTCTTTTTCGCGGGCGTTGGTCGACAGGCGCATTTCTTCCAGCGCGTCGTGTACCAGCAGGTTGGCGAGGGTGCCTTCCTTCGCGGCGGTGGCGCTGGCCTCTTTGAGCGTGGCGGCTTTTTTCAGGGCGGCAATCTCGCCGCGCAGACGACGCTTGGCGCCCATCAGCTCGAAGCCCTTGGCGATCCAGATGGTCCAGGTGATGATCGAGGCGATGGCCAGGCCGATCATCACGGCTTTAACGATCACGTCGGCGTTCTGGTACATGCCCCATGGCGACAGGTCGTGGGCCATGCCCAGGGTGTTGTCGGCTTCAAGGACTTCCGGCGCGTCGGCGGCGCTGGCGTCTACGGCCTGCACCGGGTCGGTCGCGGCAGGTGCGGCGGCCGGAGCGCTCTGCTCGGTGGCGGCTGGCGCAGCCGGGGTTTGTGCGTCAGCGAAGGCGGCTGGCGCCAGCATCAGGCTGACCAGCAGGGCAGCCACGGCGCTCCAGGCGCGAGGTCGGTTGGTTGGCGAAGCGGAGTTTTGAATGCGTGTCATGCTGGCCGGACCTGAGATAGAAAAACGGTAATGCTCTTCCAGGCCTCGTGAGGCCGAGAACAAAAGTGGCGTGCATTATTGCAAGTAATTCTTGTTAACAGAAGTAATAGAGTTGCTTTTTTTCCTTCATTGCTAGCCGCTCGTCCCTTGCCGAGGCTAGTCTGTCGCTTTCCGATGGGAGATTTTTGATGTCCGCGCCTTCTGTTTTGATCGCCGGTTGCGGTGATGTCGGCAGCCGTCTGGCCACGCAATTGCTGGCTGCCGGCTTCCAGGTCTATGGCCTGCGCCGTGATATTTCACGTTTGCCGGACGGCGTTATCGGTGTCGCCGGTGACTTGTTCAATGAGGATTGCCCGGCAACCTGGCCGGTGGGCGCTATCGATTACCTGGTGTATAGCGCGGCAGCCACCGATCACGATGAGGCCGGTTATCGTGCGGCGTATGTGCAGGGTTTGCAGCATGTGCTGGGTTGGCTGAACGATTACGGGCAGGAGCCTGAGCGGCTGCTGTTCGTTTCCAGCAGCAGTGTTTATGGGCAGCAGAGCGGCGAGTGGGTCGATGAAAAATCCGAAACCGTCGCTGCGGGTTATTCCGGTCGGTTGATGCTGGAGGCCGAGCAGGTTGCGCTCAACAGCGGCATTCCCGCGAGCATCGTGCGCCTGACCGGCATTTACGGCCCCGGCCGTGAATGGCTGCTGACCCAAGTGCGTCGTGGCTATCGCGTGGCGGTCGATCCGCCGCTGTATGGCAATCGCATCCATGCCGATGACGCGGCGGGGTTGATGGCGTTCTTGCTGGACGCGGATCGCAAGGGCGTGACGCTGGATGACATCTATATCGGCGTGGACGATGCGCCGGCGCCGCTGGCCGAGGTGGTGGCGTGGTTGCGGGAATATCTGGGTGTCACCGAATGGTCGGAAGACGAGAGCGTACGGCGCACCGGCAGCAAGCGTTGCAGCAATGCGCGGGCGAAGACGCTGGGCTGGGTGCCGAAGTATCCGAGTTATCGTGAGGGGTATGCCGCGATTCTAGAGGGGCGTTGCTGACTTTCGAGTGTCAAAAAGGCGGGAGCAAATGTTTGCTCCCGCCTTTTTTGTCTCAAGCGCCGATCACTGCTTCTTGAGCAACCACTTGCGCTCACCCGGGGTGAACTGCGGTTGTTCGTCCGCCAGTGCCGTGTTCACGGCCTGCAGGATTTCCAGTTCCTTGCCCTTGCGCACAAAGATCCAGTTGTTGCCCTGACCGTTCTGCTGCAACCACATGCTGTCGTTGCCGCTGCTCATCGACGCGCAATCGCCGGCGAGACACAGGGCATAGCGGTCGGCACCCGGCAGGCCGGAGACTTGGCCGTCAGCCTGAAACTGCACGGTAGCGCCTTCGCCCTGGCCGCTGGTGATCGTCCAGTTGCCGCCCAGATAAGCGGAATACAGTGCGCGTTCGAAGCTGGCGCCGATTGGTGCGCCTTCCGGCACCGGAATCTGCGCGCGGTCGAAGACCTGTTCCGGTTCGTTTTCGTTGGCGGCTTGTTGCAGTTGGCCACCGTCGCGTTTCAGCTCGCTGGCGGAGCTGCCATAGAAGTCGACTTTCCAGGCGCCGGACTGTTCGCCGAGCAAGCGACCTTCCACGTTTTCAAAACCGTTGGTGTAGCGGGCCTGGCCGGCCTTGGTGTTGACGTCCCACTCCAGGTTCGGGCCGTAGGCCTGAAGCGCTTCGCGCAGGGGGCCGCCCTTGGCAGCGGCATCGATGGCGACCTGATTGATCCAGGTGCCGCTGATGTCACGGTCGGCAGGGTTGCTGGCGCAACCGCCGAGGAAAATGGCGAGCAGCGAGAGAGCAAGCGCTTTGCGCATGGTGGAATCCTTTCAAAACCTTTTCTTTACCGCAGAGCAATCGGCGCGGCGTCTGAGGCCGCGCCGTGCGCATTACTCGATGACCAGAATGGCATCCATTTCAACCTGCGAACCCTTTGGCAGGGCTGCCACGCCGATGGCGGCGCGCGCCGGGTACGGCTGGTCGAAGTACTTGCCCATGATCTCGTTGACCTTGGCGAAGTGGCTCAGGTCGGTGAGGAAGATGTTCAGCTTGACGATGTCCTTGAACGAACCGCCGGCGGCTTCGGCCACGGCTTTCAGGTTCTCGAACACCTGGACGGTCTGGGCTTCGAAGCCTTCGACCAGTTCCATGGTTTTTGGATCGAGGGGAATCTGACCCGACATGTAAACGGTGTTACCGGCCTTGATCGCCTGAGAGTAAGTACCGATGGCGGCTGGGGCCTTGTCGCTGGTGATAACGGTTTTGGTCATGAATGACTCCTTGTAATTAGGTGGTTATGCACGCATGCGGGTGATGCGGATCACCCCGGTCAGGGCGCGCAGTTTCTTGATCACGCGGGCCAGGTGCACACGGTCGTGGACGCTGACCACCAACTGGACAACGCTGATGCGACCATCGCGTTCGTCCATGCTGATTTTCTCGATATTGCCGTCGGCTGCGTTGACGCTGCTGGCCAGCAGGGCGATCAGGCCGCGCTGGTGTTCCAGCTCGACGCGCAGTTCGACGTTGAATTCGCCGGTGACATCCTTGGCCCACGAGAGCTGGATGCATTTTTCCGGGTTGTGACGGATTTCGCTGATGTTGCGGCAGTTGTCCAGGTGCACGACCATGCCTTTGCCTGCCGACAGGTGACCGACAATCGGGTCGCCCGGGATCGGTGTGCAACATTTGGCGTAGCTGAGGACCAGACCTTCGGTGCCGCGAATCGCCAGCGGGCCTTCCGGGCTTGGCAGTTGCTCGCCTTCGCCGAGCAGGCGGCGCGCCACGACGTAGGCCATGCGATTGCCGAGGCCTATGTCTTCGAGCAGGTCTTCGATCAGTTCGAGGCGGTACTCGGTGAGCATCGCCTTCACGCGTTCGGCCGGAATCTGTTCCAGCGCGCTGTCGAAGCCGTTGAGCACCTTGTTCAGCAGGCGTTCGCCGAGGCTGATGGATTCGGAGCGGCGCTGCAGTTTCAGCGCATGGCGGATGTGTGTGCGCGCCTTGCCGGTGACCACGAAGTTGAGCCACGCCGGGTTCGGCCGTGCGCCGGGGGCGCTGACGATCTCGACCGTGGAGCCGCTTTGCAGCGGTTCGGACAGCGGCGCGAGACGACGGTTGATCCGACAGGCGATGCAGCTGTTGCCGACGTCGGTGTGCACCGCGTAGGCAAAGTCGACCGCCGTGGAGCCTTTGGGCAGCTCCATGATCCGGCCTTTGGGCGTGAACACGTAGACCTCGTCCGGGAACAGGTCGATCTTCACGCTCTCGATGAATTCCAGCGAGTTGCCGGCGCGTTGCTGCATTTCCAGCACGCCCTTGACCCACTGACGGGCGCGGGCGTGAGTGCCTTTCGGCTGCTCGTCGCCGCTGGACTTGTACAGCCAATGGGCGGCGATGCCGTTGTTGGCCATCTCTTCCATTTCGCGGGTGCGGATCTGGATTTCGATCGGTACGCCGTGCATGCCGAACAGCGTGGTATGCAGCGACTGATAGCCGTTGGCCTTGGGGATCGCGATGTAATCCTTGAAGCGTCCCGGCAACGGTTTGTACAAATTATGTACAGCACCCAGCACGCGGTAGCAGGTATCGACCTTGTCGACGATGATCCGGAACGCATAGACGTCCATGATCTCGTTGAAGGCCCGACGCTTGCCGCGCATTTTCTTGTAGATGCCGTAGAGGTGTTTCTGGCGACCGCTGACTTCACCCTGGATGCCGTCGATGGCGAGGCAGTGGCCGAGGGATTCTTCGATCTTGTTGACGATTTCCTTGCGGTTGCCCCGGGCGCGCTTGACGGCCTGGTAGATCCGCGCGGAACGCATCGGGTGCATCGCCTTGAAGCCGAGGTCTTCGAATTCGATGCGGATCGCGTGCATGCCCAGCCGGTTGGCGATAGGGGCGTAGATCTCGAGGGTTTCCTTGGCGATGCGCCGGCGTTTCTCGCCGGACAGCACTTCCAGCGTGCGCATGTTGTGCAGGCGGTCGGCGAGCTTGACCAGGATCACGCGAATGTCGCGTGCCATCGCCATCGCCATCTTCTGGAAGTTTTCAGCCTGGGCTTCGGCCTTGGTCTCGAAGTTCATCTGGGTCAGTTTGCTGACCCCGTCGACCAGTTCGGCCACGGTTTCACCGAACTGCGCTTGCAGCGCTTCCTTGGCGATACCGGTGTCTTCGATCACGTCATGCAGCATCGCAGCCATCAGGCTCTGATGGTCCATGTGCATGTCGGCAAGAATATTCGCCACGGCAAGAGGATGCGTGACGTACGCCTCGCCGCTGCGGCGGCGTTGGCCGTCGTGGGCTTGTTCGGCGTAGAAATACGCTCGGCGGACCAGGTTGACCTGGTCGTTGCCGAGGTAGGTCGATAAGCGATCGGCGAGGGCGTCTATGCTCGGCATGATAACTCCTGCCGTAGGCTGTGATCCCGCGCCGTGCTACGTCGACCAGGCATAGGCTTAGACGGCCTCGTTGGACTCGTCCTCGAACGCAGCGAAGACAGGGTCTTCGTGGACGATTTCCTGCTCGGCGATGAACTCGTAGCTCATCAGGCCTTCAGCGATTTCACGCAGCGCAACTACGGTCGGTTTGTCGTTTTCCCACTGAACCAGGGGCTCTTTGCCGCCGGTGGCCAGTTGACGGGCACGCTTGGTAGAGAGCATGACCAGCTCAAAGCGGTTTTCCACGTGTTCTAGGCAGTCTTCAACGGTTACGCGGGCCATGGTATTCCTCGGAGCGAATGCAATATGCGCGCTGCCCGGTTGGGCGAGCGGACTCAACAGTTTAAAAAATCACCAGCGATTAGGGAAGCGCTGATTTTTTGACCAGACTCTTCAACGCGCTGCAAGTGCCAATGTAAAGCCCTTGCAGCGGTTTTGGGAAGTGCTGTTTCAGCCCAGCAATTCAGCCAGCAATTTGCCGAAACGCACTTGCTGACGTTTCTGTTGCAACTGATTGGCGCGGAAAATCGCCTTCAGATCGTCCAGCGCATGGGCGAAATCGTCGTTGATGATCAGGTAGTCGTACTCGACGTAGTGGCTCATTTCGCTGACCGCTTCACGCATCCGGCCATCGATGATCTCGTCGCTGTCCTGGCCACGGTTGGTCAGGCGCTGGTGCAGGGCCTGCAGTGATGGCGGCAGGATGAAGATCGAACGGGCCTGCGGCATCAGCTTGCGCACTTGCTCGGCGCCTTGCCAGTCGATTTCCAGAATCAGGTCGTGGCCTTCGTCCAGGGTCTGCTGTAGGCGGCTTTGCGAGGTGCCGTAGAAGTTGCCGAAGACTTCGGCGCGTTCCAGAAAATCGCCGTGCTCGCCCATTTTCACGAACTCTTCGCGGGTCACGAAGTGATAGTTCACGCCGTCCACTTCACCCGGGCGCATGGCGCGGGTGGTGTGGGAAATCGAGACGCGAATGTCCGGATTGGTGTCGGTCAGGGCCTTGACCAGACTGCTCTTGCCCGCACCCGAAGGGGCGGAAATGATGTACAGGGTGCCGGTGCTGTGGGTCATGTCGGGGTAGCCTTACTCAATATTCTGCACTTGTTCGCGCATCTGCTCGATCAACACCTTGAGGTTGACCGCTGCCTGTGTGCTGCGCGGGTCGAAGGCCTTGGAGCCCAGTGTGTTGGCTTCGCGGTTGAGCTCTTGCATCAGGAAGTCCAGGCGCCGGCCGGCGGCCCCGCCGGATTTCAGCACCCGGCGAACTTCAATGATGTGGGTGCTCAGGCGATCCAGTTCTTCGGCCACGTCGCTCTTCTGCGCGAGGATGACCATTTCCTGTTCCAGGCGCTGCGGGTCCAGTTCGGCCTTCATGTCGGCAAAGCGGTCGAGGACTTTCTGACGCTGGGTGGCGAGCATCTGCGGAACCAGTTCGCGCAGGGTCACCACATCTTCCTCGATGGAGGTCAGGCGATCATTGATCAGGCGGGCGAGCTCCGCGCCTTCGCGCTCGCGGCCGGCCTTGAGGTCTTTCAGAGCCTGATTGAACAAGGCCAGCGCCTCGGCGTTCAGCGCCTGCGGGTCGGTGGCGTCGGCGACCAGTACGCCTGGCCAGGCCAACACTTCCAACGGGTTCAGCGCCGCCGGATTCTTGATCAGGCCGGCAACCGTTTCGGCCGCGGCGACCAGTTGCGCGGCGCGCTCGCGATCCACCTGCAACGGCTTGCCGGTGCTTTCCTCGGTGAAGCGCAGGGTGCATTCCAGTTTGCCGCGCGACAGGCCCTGGCGGAGGGCTTCGCGGACGGCGCCTTCGAGGTCGCGGAACGACTCAGGCAGGCGCAGGTGGGGTTCCAGGTAGCGGCTGTTGACCGAGCGCAGTTCCCAGCTCAGGGTGCCCTGAACGCCGGCTTTTTCGACGCGGGCGAAGGCGGTCATGCTGTGCACCATGGGGTGACCTCGCGATACAGATCGGCGCGAATGGAAGCTCCGCAGCTCGATATCAATGAATTTAAGCCGACTGGCAGCAAAGGCGCAGGATTGTAGCGCAGTGCGGCGGATGCGCCCAAACACACGGTGTGACAAAGGGCTGCAGGCCGTCGGCAAAGCGCGCTTCAGGGCCTTCGGTCGTCGGCCGGATTTTTTAACGAGTGCCCAGGCGCGGTGCACAGCTCTATAATGCTCCGCAGTTTTCCGTCCCCAGTACAGGTATCTCCTATGAAACGTCCAAGTGGTCGCGCTGCCGATCAGCTCCGCTCGATCCGCATTACCCGCAACTACACCAAACACGCCGAGGGATCGGTACTGGTCGAATTCGGTGATACCAAAGTCATCTGCACCGTCAGCGTCGAGAACGGCGTGCCGCGTTTCCTCAAAGGCCAGGGCCAGGGTTGGCTGACCGCCGAATACGGCATGTTGCCGCGCGCCACCGGCGAGCGTAACCAGCGTGAAGCGAGCCGCGGCAAGCAGGGCGGCCGTACCCTGGAAATCCAGCGCCTGATCGGTCGTTCCCTGCGCGCCGCGCTGGACATGTCCAAGCTGGGCGACGTCACCCTTTACGTCGACTGCGACGTGATCCAGGCTGACGGCGGTACCCGCACCGCGTCGATCACCGGCGCCATGGTTGCGCTGGTCGATGCACTGAAAGTGATCAAGAAGCGCGGCGGCCTGAAAGGCGGCGACCCGCTCAAGCAAATGATCGGCGCCGTTTCCGTGGGCATGTACCAGGGCGAGCCGGTGCTGGATCTGGACTATCTTGAAGATTCCGCTGCCGAGACCGACCTCAATGTGGTGATGACCAGCACCGGTGGTTTCATCGAAGTGCAGGGCACTGCCGAAGGCGCGCCGTTCCAGCCTGAAGAGTTGAACGCGATGCTGGAGCTGGCGAAGAAAGGCATGAACGAGATCTTCGAACTGCAAAAGGCTGCACTGGCCGACTGAGCAGGTTCGTAACCCGCAAGGAGGACACGATGAGTGATGAGCAAGAGTTGCTGCCCAAGCCGAGCCAGGAGGTTCGCCAATGGGCCATGTTTTGTCACTTGTCCGCCTTGCTGGGGATCTGGATTCCGTTCGGCACGCTGATCGGGCCGCTGGTCCTGTGGCAGATGAAACGCGAGACCGATCCGTTCATCGACGCCCAGGGCAAGGAAGCGTTGAATTTCCAGATCACCGTGGCGATCGCTTCGATGATCTGCTTCGTGCTGATGCTGTTGCTTATCGGGTTCGTGCTGTTTGGCCTGCTGGCCATCGCGGCGCTGGTGTTGACAATTATCGGTGGGGTTAAAGCCAACGAGGGTTTCCCTTACCGCTATCCGTTCACCTGGCGGTTGATCAAATAACGAACGATCGCCCACAAAAAAACCGACAGTGATGTCGGTTTTTTTGTGTCTGCGAAAGGCCGCTCAGATGGTCAGCGTCCAGTCGTAGTCGACGATCAGCGGTGCATGCTGCGAGAACCGTGGCTGACGTGGCAGGCGTGCGCTGCGCACGAAGCGCCGCAGTCCCGGAGTCAGGATCTGGTAGTCGAAGCGCCAGCCCAGATTCAACATCTCGGCCTGTTCGTTGTCCGGCCACCAGCTGTACTGGTCGCCTTCGCGGCTGACTTCGCGCAGGGCATCTACGTAGCCCATGTTGCCGACAATCTCGTCCATCCAGGCGCGCTCCGGCGCCAGGAAGCCCGGGGATTGCTGGCTGTCGCGCCAGTTCTTGATGTCGAGCTTCTGCTGCGCGACGTACAGCGAGCCACAATAAATGTACTCGCGACGTTTGCGCCGCTGTTTGTCCAGGTACTTGCCGAAGTCGTCCATGAGCTTGAACTTCTGGTTCAAGTCCTCATCGCCGTTCATCCCCGAAGGAAGCAGCAAGGTGGCAATACTGACTTTGTCGAAATCTGCTTGCAGGTAGCGCCCGTAGCGGTCGGCCGTCTCGAAACCGAGACCGCTGATGACAGCCTTCGGTTGCAACCGCGAATACAAAGCCACGCCGCCTTGGGCAGGGACTTCAGCATCGCAGGCATAAAGGAAGTAGCCGTCCAGTTGGAAGGCTGGGTCATCCAGTTCAAAGGCGGAGGCACGGGTGTCCTGCAGGCAGATGACGTCGGCATTCTGTGCTTGCAGCCAACTGAGCAAACCGCGCTCGACTGCAGCCTGAATACCATTGACGTTCACACTGATGATCCGCATAAATGGCCCCAAAAATCGCGTGCGTGTATGATACACGGCGTCAAGCTAATTAGCTAAATCCGTGGTATTTGGGGTTTTTTTCATGCAAGCGTATCAGCGCGATTTCATTCGTTTTGCCATCGATCGCGGCGTTTTGCGCTTCGGTGAGTTCACCCTGAAGTCCGGGCGTACCAGTCCTTACTTCTTCAATGCGGGCCTGTTCAACTCGGGTTCCGCGCTGGCGCAGCTGGGTCGTTTCTACGCCGCAGCCATCGCCGAGAGCGGCATTCCGTTCGACGTGCTGTTCGGCCCGGCCTATAAAGGCATCCCGCTGGCGGCAACCACTGCCGTGGCACTGGCCGAACACCACAACCGTGACTTGCCATGGTGCTTCAACCGCAAGGAAGCCAAGGCCCACGGCGAGGGTGGCAGCCTGGTCGGCGCACCGCTGACCGGCGACGTGCTGATCATCGACGACGTGATCACCGCCGGCACCGCGATCCGTGAAGTGATGCAGATCATCGCTTCCCAGGACGGCGCCAAGGCCGCCGGCGTGCTGATCGCCCTGAACCGTCAGGAGCGCGGCAACGGCGAGCTGTCGGCAATCCAGGAAGTCGAGCGTGATTTTGGCATCCCGGTCATCAGCATCGTGTCGCTGAACCAGGTACTGGAATTCCTGGCAGACGACCCGCAACTCAAGCAGCACCTGCCAGCCGTTGAAGCCTATCGCGCCCAGTTCGGCGTCTGATCGCTTCTTCAAGGGCAAAAAAAGACCCCGCTCAGCCAGGCTGAGCGGGGTCTTCTTGTTTGCGCTATCGCTTACGGACGCTTGCGATTGCTGATCAGCGTACCCACACCGGTGTCGGTGAAGATTTCCAGCAGGATCGCGTTCGGTACGCGGCCGTCGATGATAAGCGAGCTGCCCACACCGCCCTGAACCGCTTCCAGCGCGCAACGGATCTTCGGCAGCATGCCGCCGTAGATGGTGCCGTCGGCGATCAGGTCGTCGACCTGCTGGGTGCTCAGGCCGGTCAGCACGGTGCCCGACTTGTCCATCAGGCCGGCGATGTTGGTCAGCAGCATCAGCTTCTCGGCTTTCAGCGCTTCAGCAACCTTGCCGGCCACCAGGTCCGCGTTGATGTTGTACGACTCGCCGTTTTCACCCACGCCGATCGGTGCGATCACCGGGATGAAATTGCCTTTGACCAGCAGGTTCAGCAGTTCGGTGTTGATCCCGACCACTTCGCCCACATGGCCGATGTCGATGATTTCCGGCTGGGTCATCTCCGGGGTCTGGCGGGTGACGGTGAGCTTCTTCGCGCGAATCAGCCCGGCGTCTTTACCGGTCAGGCCGATGGCGCTGCCGCCGTGACGGTTGATCAGGTTGACGATGCTTTTGTTGACCTGACCGCCGAGGACCATTTCCACCACGTCCATGGTCGCGGCGTCGGTGACGCGCATGCCATCGACGAAATGGCTTTCAATCGACAGGCGCTTGAGCAGATCACCGATCTGCGGGCCACCCCCGTGCACCACTACCGGGTTGATGCCCACGGCCTTCATCAGCACGATGTCGCGGGCGAAGCCGGTTTTCAGCTCCTCGCTTTCCATCGCGTTGCCGCCGTATTTGATCACCAGGGTCTTGCCGACGTATCGGCGGATATAAGGCAGCGCTTCGGACAGGACCTTGGCAGTGTTGGCGGCGGCATCGCGTTCGAGGGTCATTCAGGGCTCCGGGTGAATCAGCAATCAGAACGGTAGTTGGAGATCAGGTGCAACGCGTTTCAGTTGGGCATGGAACACAGCCTTGATGCGCTGCAGTTCAGCCTCGTCATCGGCCTCGAAACGCAGCACCAGCACCGGTGTGGTGTTGGATGCGCGCACCAGGCCCCAGCCTTTGGCGTAGTCGACCCGCACGCCGTCAATGGTGGTCAGGTCGGCGCCTGGGCCCCACTGCGCATCGTGCAGTGCATCAATGATGCTGAATTTGCTCTCTTCGGTCACATGGATATTGATTTCCGGCGTGGAAATATCGTTCGGGAAGGTCGCGAACAGCTCCTCGGCCGAAGATTTTTCCTTGCTGAGGATTTCCAGCAGCCGTGCGGCGCTGTAAATGCCGTCGTCGAAACCGAACCAGCGTTCCTTGAAGAAAATGTGCCCGCTCATTTCGCCGGCCAGCAGTGCGCCGGACTGTTTCATTTTCTTTTTGATCAACGAGTGACCGGTCTTCCACATTAGCGGCCGACCGCCATATTCCTTGATCAGCGGGATCAGGCGACGGGTGCATTTGACGTCGAAGATGATTTCCGCGTCCGGGTTGCGCGCCACCACGTCACGGGCGAACAGCATCAGCAGGCGATCCGGGAACACGATGGTGCCGGTGTTGGTCACCACGCCGACGCGGTCGCCGTCGCCGTCGAAGGCCAGGCCGATGTCGGCGTTGGTTTCCTTGACCTTGGCGATCAGGTCGACGAGGTTCTCAGGCTTGCCCGGGTCCGGGTGATGGTTCGGGAAGTTGCCGTCGACTTCGCAGAACAGCGGGATGACTTCGCAGTTCAGCGCTTCGATCAGTTGCGGGGCGATCACGCCGGCTGCGCCGTTGCCGCAGTCGACCACGACTTTCAGGCGGCGGGCCAGTTTGATGTCCTGGACGATTTCAGTGGTGTAGCGGTCGAGGATCTCGACCTGGGTCACGCTGCCCGTGCCGCTGCTCAGATTACCGGTCTTGATGCGTTCATGCAGGACCTGAATCTGTTCGTTGGCGAGGGTGTCGCCGGCGATAACGATCTTGAAGCCGTTGTAGTTCGACGGGTTGTGGCTGCCGGTGAGCATCACGCCGGATTTGCCGGCCAGCACGTTGGCGGCATAGTACAGCGCCGGCGTCGGCACCAGGCCGACGTCGCTGACATGGCAACCGCTTTCGGCGATGCCGCGGATCAGTTCGGCAACCAGTTCCGGACCGGACAGACGGCCGTCACGGCCGACGGACACGTTCGGTTCGCCCTGGGCCAGGCTCTGGGAGCCGATGGCGCGGCCGATCCAGTAGGCGGTTTCGCCATTGAGGAATTCCGGCACGGTGCCGCGAATGTCATAGGCGCGGAAGATGCTGTCGGGAAGCTTCGGGGCGACTTGGGCGGGGGTGCTCATCTGCGAAAATGCTCCATCTCGAAAGTGGCTGGACACACCGACGACTATTCGACGGCAAGTTCAAACTGAAGGGTATGACGGCGGTTTTCACAGAGAGTTCGTGGTGTGAAAGGGCCATGACGCCTTGTCCGGCGTGGTGTTGGCCTGCCAATGCGTTGATTTTCAGCGCTAAACCTTGCAGATGACATTTTGAAGTTCGTGGCGGGGAATGCCTCCTCGCCACGACGGGTTTTCAGCCGATCACTTGGTGCCGGAATGGCCGAAACCACCCGTGCCGCGCTCGGTCTCGACGAACTCTTCAACCATTTCGAAGTGCGCCTGCACCACGGGTACCAGTACCAGTTGAGCCAGGCGCTCGCCGACCGGCATGGTGAATTCGGTCTGGCCACGGTTCCAGCAGGACACCATCAACGGGCCCTGGTAGTCGGAGTCGATCAGGCCGACGAGGTTGCCCAGCACGATGCCGTGCTTATGGCCCATGCCCGAACGCGGCAGGATCAACGCGGCGAGGTTCGGATCGCCGATATAGACCGACAGACCGGTAGGGATCAGCACGGTTTCACCCGGCTTGATCACGATGTCCTCTTGCAGCATGGCGCGCAGGTCGAGGCCGGCGGAGCCCGGTGTGGCGTATTGCGGCAGCGGGAATTCGGTACCGATGCGTGGGTCGAGGATCTTGGCTTGCAAAGCGTGCATGTAAATTAAACCTGGTTCAGACGTTCGGCGATAAAAGTGACCAGTTGGCGAGCGATCTTGCTCTTGCTGGTCTGGGCGAAAACCGTGGCGTGCAGCGCACGGTCGATGACGCTGCAGGCGTTTTCTTCGCTGTTGAAACCGATGCTCGGGTTGGCGACGTCGTTGGCGACGATCAGATCGAGATTCTTGTCCTTCAGCTTGCGCGCAGCGTAGTCGAGCAGGTGTTCGGTCTCGGCGGCGAAGCCGACACTGAACGGACGGTCGGGACGGGTCGCGATGGTGGCCAGGATGTCCGGGTTACGCACCATTTGCAGGACGAAGCCGTCGCCGCTCGTAGGGTCTTTCTTCAATTTTTGCGGGGCGACGACTTCCGGACGGTAGTCCGCAACTGCCGCCGAGGCGATAAAGATGTCGCAAGGGATCGCGGCTTCACACGCGGCGAGCATGTCGCGGGCGCTGACCACGTCGATGCGGGTGACGCGATCCGGCGTCGGCAAATGCACCGGGCCGCTGATCAGCGTGACGCGGGCGCCGGCTTCCACCGCCGCTTCCGCCAGGGCGAAACCCATTTTGCCGGAGCTGTGGTTGGTGATGTAGCGCACCGGGTCGATGTTTTCCTGGGTCGGGCCGGCGGTGATCACTACGTGTTTGCCGGTCAACGCCTGACGCTGGAAGCAGTCCGCCGCGAGCTGGGCCAGGTCGGTGGCTTCCATCATGCGGCCCATGCCGACGTCGCCGCAGGCCTGGCTGCCGGAGGCCGGGCCGAAGGTCTTCAGGCCGCGACTTTCAAGGAGTTGCAGGTTGGCCTGGGTCGCCGGGTCGCGCCACATGGCCTGGTTCATGGCCGGAGCGACCGCGACGATAGCATCGGTGGCCAGCACCAGCGTGGTCAGCAGGTCGTTGGCAATGCCTTGGGCCAGACGGGCCAACAAGTCGGCGGTCGCCGGGGCGATCAGCACCAAATCGGCCCATTTGGCCAGTTCGATGTGGCCCATTGCGGCTTCAGCAGCCGGGTCGAGCAAGTCCAGGTGAACCGGGTGGCCGGACAGGGCCTGCATGGTCAGCGGGGTGATGAATTCGCTGCCGCCGCGGGTCATGACCACGCGCACTTCGGCGCCCTGGTCGATCAGGCGGCGCACAAGGTCGGCGCTCTTGTAGGCAGCAATGCCGCCGCCGACGCCCAGAACGATGCGTTTCCGATACAGCCGCTGCATAGGTCTGCCTTTCATTTCGTTGGTGACATACGTGGCGAAACCCCCTCCCCAGAGTGAATTCGCCCGCAAAAAAGATGGGCTACGATATCACAGCGACCGCTACGGAACAGCGGCGCCCACAGACAAGGAATGTGTATGAGTATTCGCGATTGGCCGGCGGCGGAAAGGCCGCGGGAAAGGTTGTTGGAACAGGGCTCTGCGAGCCTTTCGGATGCGGAACTGCTGGCGATTTTTCTGCGAACCGGCGTGCCGGGGAAAAGTGCAGTTGATCTGGCGCGGCACTTGTTGAATCAGTTTGGCAGCTTGAGATTGTTGCTTGAGGCCGATCAGGAAGCATTCAGCAAGCAATTGGGTCTCGGCCCTGCAAAGTTCGCCCAGCTGCAAGCTGCTCAAGAAATGAGCAAGCGACATCTGGCCGAGCGTTCACGGCAAAAAACAGCGCTTGAAAACCCACAAGTGGTTCGTGATTACCTCAAAGTCATGCTGCGCCACGAGCCGCACGAGGTATTTGGTTGCTTGTTTCTGGATTCCAAGCATCAAGTGCTCACCTTCGAGGCTCTGTTTCGCGGCTCGATCGACAACACCGCCGTGCATCCCCGGGAAGTCGTGAAGCGTTCCCTGGCCAACAACGCGGCAGCGGTGATCCTGTGTCATAACCATCCGTCGGGAAACAGCGATCCGAGTCAGGCTGATCGATTATTGACCAAGCGTTTGCAGAAGGCTTTGGAGCTGATCGATGTGCGGGTGCTCGACCACTTCATCGTTGGCGATGGGGAACCGTTATCGATGGCGGAGTGTGGCTGGATGTAGCTTGCAGCGACTGTAGTTGCTGCAAGCCGGGGCGGATTACTTGAGGGTGACCTTGGAGTAGTCCTGCCGCCCGAACGGGCTCACCGAGTAACCCTGCACGTCTTTACGCGTCAGCGCATACGCAGTCGGATGCGCCAGCGGCAGCCACAAGGCCTGCTGCTGGATCTGCGCCTGTGCCTGTTCGTACAGTTTGGTACGTACGCCTTGTTCGCTGGTGGTCTTGCCGGCGCTGATCAGCTTGTCCAGGTCGGCATTGCAATAGCGGGCGAAGTTGGTGCCGGATTTGACCGCCGCGCAGGAAAACTGCGGGGTGAGGAAGTTGTCCGGGTCGCCGTTGTCGCCGGCCCAGCCCATGAACAGCAGGTCATGTTCGCCAGCCTTGGCGCGACGGATCAGTTCGCCCCATTCGATCACGCGGATTTCCGCCTGAATGCCGATTTCTGCCAGATCCGATTGCAGCAGTTGTGCGCCGAGGCTCGGATTCGGATTGAGCAGGCTGCCGGACGGGCGCGTCCAGATGGTGGTCTGGAAACCGTCCTTCAATCCAGCCTTGGCGAGCAGTGCCTTGGCCTTGTCCACGTCGTGGGCGTAACCCGGCAGGTTTTTCGCGTAGCTCCAGGTATTCGGCGGATACGGACCGTTGGCGGCTTCGGCGGTGTCTTCGAATACAGCCTTGAGGTAGTTGGCCTTGTCGAAGGCGAGGTTGATCGCCTGGCGCACTTCCGGTTTATCCAGTGGTGGATGCTGGCTGTTGATGCCGACGAAGGCGGTCATGAACGCGTCAGTCTTTTCGACTTTCAGCGTCGGCTCCTGCTTCGCGGCCTGTACGTCCAATGGTTTTGGCGACAGGGCGATCTGGCACTCGTTGCGCCGCAGTTTTTGCAGGCGCACGTTGGCGTCCGGGGTGATGGCGAAGATCAGCGGGTCCACTGCCGGTTTGCCGCGGAAGTAGTCCGGGTTGGCCTTGTAGCGGATCGAGGCGTCTTTCTGGAAGCGGGTGAACACGAACGGGCCAGTGCCGACCGGTTGGCTGTTGAGCTTATCGGTCGCGCCAGCCTTCAGCAGCTTGTCGGCGTATTCAGCAGAATAAATGGAGGCGAATCCCATGCTCAGGGTGGCCAGAAACGTCGAGTCCGGGTGGTCGAGAGTGAAACGTACGGTCAGCGGATCCAGTGCGTCGATCTTCTTGATCAGGCTCGGCAACTGCATCGACTGGGCGTGCGGGAAGCCGCTCTGGGCGACCTTGTGCCACGGGTTGGCCGGGTCGAGCATGCGGTCGAAGCTGAATTTGACGTCTTCGGCGGTCAGTTCGCGGGTCGGCTTGAAGTAGTCGGTGGTGTGGAACTTCACCTGCGGGTGCAGCTTGAACACGTAGGTCAGGCCATCGGTGCTGACTTCCCAGCTGTCGGCCAGGCTCGGGACGACCTTGCCGCTGGCGGTGTCGAAGTCCACCAGCCGATTCATCAGCACGTCGGCCGAGGCGTTGGTGGTGGTCAACGAGTTGTACTGCACCACGTCGAAGCCTTCGGGACTGGCCTCGGTGCAGACGCTCAAGGCGGCGGCCTGGGCCAGTGGACTCAGTAACAGCGGGGCGAAGAGCAGGGGGAGGGCAGCGAGGCGCATGGTCGGCTTCCTTTACAGATCGAAGGCCCATCTGCAAGTGCAGTCTGGAAAAAGCCTACCCTAGTGGTCGCGATTGCAAATGACTATCCCCTTTTTGCATTTTCGGGACTGTGCGGCTGAGGATTTGTCGGAAGAGGCGATGGGAAAAGTCTCGATCGCGGGTATGATCGGTTTTCTTCGACGAATGGTAAAAATTGCCGGCAGCCTTTGCCCAAAGCGCTTTCAGCCGGAAAAAGCGGCTTTTTAGCCATTCTTTCCACACGGAAAGTTGTTGCTCCGTGGTCTTTCTGGTATAAAGCAGCGCTCTTTTCTAGGGGCCCGGTTCCTTCGCTTGTAGGTGTAGCCGGTAAGACCTCTAAAGAATCGCGGCGCCTGGCGCCACAATGACTAGAGATTAAGCGGCCAACCCATGCCGGGTTGGGCATGTGGTTTTAGAGGGCTGAGGCATGTCTAGAGTATGTCAAGTTACCGGTAAGGGTCCGGTGACTGGGAACAACATTTCCCACGCAAACAACAAAACCCGTCGTCGTTTCCTGCCGAACCTGCAGCATCACCGCTTCTGGGTTGAAGAAGAGAAACGTTTCGTACGCCTGCGCGTTTCCGCCAAAGGCATGCGTATCATCGACAAGCGTGGCATCAGCGTTGTGCTGGCCGAGCTGCGTCGCGACGGCAAGGTTTAAGGGAGCTAATCATGCGTGAATTGATTCGTTTGATCTCGAGCGCCGGTACTGGTCACTTCTACACTACCGACAAGAACAAGCGTACTACCCCGGACAAAATCGAGATCAAGAAATATGATCCGGTTGTTCGCAAGCACGTGATCTACAAGGAAGGCAAAATCAAGTAATTGATTTTTCCCGACTTACGAAAAAGGCCCGTATCTCACGATACGGGCCTTTTTTGTTGCCTGGCGAAAGGCCTCAGGCCTTCTGTTCGAAGATCACATAGACCTTGCGGCAGGCTTCCAGCACTTCCCAGGTGCCACGGAAACCGGCCGGAATCACGAAGCGATCACCGACGCGCAGGGTCTTGGCATTGCCTTCGCCGTCACGCAGCACCGAAACGCCTTGCAGGATCTCGCAGTATTCGTGCTCGGTGTAGTTCACCGTCCACTGCCCGACCGCACCTTCCCACACGCCGACGCCCATCTGCCCGCAAGGGCTGTCGTACTGATTGAACACCGCTTGTTCGGGATCGCCCTTGAGCACTTTGGCCGGGTCCGGGCGATAGCGTTCGGCTTCGGTTGTGGTCAGGCTGATGTCGACGACGTTCTGGATGTTCATTGTTGTTTTCTCCCGTAATGACGGCGCGATGGCGTGAAAGGGCCAAAGTCTATGTTGATTAAATTGAACGCCGCAAGGCCGTATGGCGAGCTTATGTCAAATATATTGAAACAACCCCGGCCGCTGGTTTAGGGTGGCGGATGCCTTGGGCCGAAAGCAGGCTGGCCGGGCAGTATTCCTGAGGACGACCGCGACGATCGCGGCGCTCGTATTGAACAAGAGGAGGACACTCGAATGACCACCCTGACTCGTGCCGACTGGGAACAACGCGCCCGCGACCTGAAGATCGAAGGCCGCGCCTACCTCAATGGCGAGTACACCGATGCCGTCTCCGGCGAGACCTTCGAGTGCATCAGCCCGGTCGATGGCCGTCTGCTGGGCAAGATTGCCAGCTGTGACGCCGACGACGCCCAGCGCGCCGTGGAAAACGCCCGCGCCACCTTCAATTCCGGCGTGTGGTCACGCCTGGCACCGACCAAACGCAAAGCCACCATGATCCGTTTCGCCGGCCTGCTCAAGCAGCACGCCGAGGAACTGGCCCTGCTCGAAACCCTCGACATGGGCAAGCCGATCAGCGATTCGCTCTACATCGACGTGCCGGGCGCTGCGCAAGCCCTGAGCTGGAGCGGTGAGGCGATCGACAAGATCTACGATGAAGTCGCCGCCACCCCGCACGACCAACTGGGTCTGGTAACCCGCGAACCAGTGGGCGTGGTTGGCGCCATCGTGCCGTGGAACTTCCCGCTGATGATGGCCTGCTGGAAACTCGGCCCGGCCCTGTCGACCGGTAACTCGGTGATCCTCAAACCGTCGGAAAAATCCCCGCTGACCGCCATCCGCATCGCCGAACTGGCGGTCGAGGCCGGCATCCCGAAAGGCGTGCTGAACGTGCTGCCGGGCTACGGCCACACCGTCGGCAAGGCGCTCGCGCTGCATAACGACGTCGATACCCTGGTGTTCACCGGCTCCACCAAGATCGCCAAGCAGCTGATGATCTACTCCGGCGAATCGAACATGAAGCGCGTCTGGCTGGAAGCCGGCGGCAAGAGCCCGAACATCGTGTTTGCCGATGCACCGGACCTGCAGGCCGCCGCCGAATCCGCCGCCAGCGCCATCGCCTTCAACCAGGGCGAAGTCTGCACCGCAGGTTCGCGTCTGCTGGTCGAGCGTTCGATCAAGGACAAATTCCTGCCGATGGTGATCGAGGCGCTGAAAACCTGGAAACCCGGCAACCCGCTGGATCCGGCCACCAACGTTGGCGCGCTGGTCGACACCCAGCAGATGAACACCGTGCTGTCCTACATCGAGTCGGGCCACTCCGATGGCGCCAAATTGGTGGCCGGCGGCAAGCGCATTCTTCAGGAAACCGGTGGCACCTACGTCGAGCCGACGATTTTCGACGGCGTGAGCAATGCGATGAAGATTGCCCAGGAAGAAATCTTCGGCCCGGTGCTGTCGGTCATTGCGTTCGATACCGCCGAGGAAGCGATCAACATCGCCAACGACACGCCTTACGGCCTGGCGGCAGCGGTGTGGACTCAGGACATTTCCAAGGCGCACCTGACAGCCAAGGCCCTGCGGGCCGGCAGCGTGTGGGTCAACCAGTACGATGGCGGCGACATGACCGCACCGTTCGGCGGCTTCAAGCAGTCGGGCAACGGCCGTGACAAGTCGCTGCACGCGTTCGACAAATACACCGAGCTGAAGGCGACCTGGATCAAGCTGTAAATCGCTGAGGGAGCCTGCCGATGCGGGCTCCCGAACGATACAAAGATCCCTGTGGGAGCGAGCGTGCTCGCGAAAGCGGTGTATCAGTCAGCACATTTGCTGAATGTGAAACCGTTATCGCGAGCAAGCTCGCTCCCACAGTCTTTTGTGGTGCACATAAAAATTATCCACAGGAGCGTGGAACATGCGTTGGGCGACGTATTTCGCCGTGTTGGCGTCTGTCTTGAGTGTTGGCCTGGCCCTTGGGGTCAGCATGCCGCTGGTGTCGTTGCGCCTGGAGAGCTGGGGCTACGGCTCGTTCGCCATTGGCGTGATGGCGGCGATGCCGGCCATTGGCGTGTTGCTGGGGGCGAAGGTTTCCAGTCATCTGGCCGCGCGCTTCGGCACCGCGAACCTGATGCGCCTGTGCCTGTGGGCCGGGGCGTTGTCCATCGGGTTGCTGGCGCTGCTGCCGAGCTACCCGATCTGGCTGGTATTGCGGCTGATGATCGGCGTGGTTCTGACCATCGTGTTCATCCTCGGCGAGAGCTGGATCAATCAACTGGTGGTCGAGCACTGGCGCGGGCGATTGGTCGCGCTGTATGGCAGCAGTTATGCGCTGAGCCAACTGTCTGGTCCGTTGCTGTTGGGCGCACTCGGCACCGATCACGATTACGGTTTCTGGGTGGGTGTCGCTCTGCTGATCGCTTCGCCGTTTCTGCTGCTGGGCCGCAGCGGCGCGCCAAGCAGCGAGGCCAGCAGCGTGACCTTCGGCGATCTGTGGGGCTTCGCTCGCGAGCTGCCGGCCATCGCCTGGGCGGTGTCGCTGTTCGCCGCATTCGAAGCAATGATCCTGACGCTGTTGCCGGTGTATTGCCTGCAACAGGGCTTCACCGCTGAAATCGCGCTGGCGATGGTCAGCACCGTGGTGGTGGGCGATGCGCTGCTGCAATTGCCCATCGGTGCGCTGGCCGATTATCTGTCACGGCGAACCCTGTTTACCGGTTGCGCCGTGGTATTGATGTTGTCGAGTCTGGCGATTCCGATGCTGCTCGACACCTTGCTGATCTGGCCGTTGTGGGTGCTGTTCGGCGCCAGTGCGGGTGGCCTGTTCACCCTGTCGCTGATTTTGATTGGCGAGCGCTACCGCGACGATGCGCTGGTGCGCGCCAACGCGCACGTCGCGCAGCTGTGGGGCGTCGGTTGTCTGATCGGGCCGTTGATGGCGGGGGCTGGCAGTCAGTGGATCAGCGGGCATGCATTGCCGTGGCTGATGGCGGCCGGGGCGTTCGGGCTGGTGATACTGCTGTCGCGGCAAGGGGCGTTCGGCAAGGTGCCGGAGCCCGCTTGATAAGCCGGCTGGAGCGGGTTGCTACAGCATCCGCTCCAGTCCCACCGTAGTGCTGAACCACGCATTGAAGCGCCGCCACCAGTTGCCGGGCTCCTTGGTCAGCGTGTGCATCTGGCCGTTGTCCTCGGTGACCCACACCACTTTTCCGTCCTGCAATTTCGCTTCGTAGCTCAAGGCAGGAGCCATGCCTTGCAAGGCCAGTTCGCGCACGTGGGCTGCCAGTTCGGGACTGTCCACCAGCACCCCGACTTCGGTGTTCCACAGCACCGAGCGCGGGTCGAAATTGAATGAGCCGATGAACGATTTCTTCCCGTCGAAGATCATCGCCTTGCTGTGCAGGCTCGAATCCGAGCCGCGATAGGACTTGCTGTAAAACAGGTGCGGGCCGCTGCCGTCGTTATCCCCAGGCTGACGCCGGAGTTCGTAGAGCTTCACGCCATGTTCCAGCAGCGCCTTGCGATACGGCGCATAACCACCGTGCACCGCTGGCACGTCGGTGGCTTCCAGCGAGTTGGTCAGCAGGCTCACCGCCACCCCGGCATCGGCGCGGCCGGTCAAGTAGACCAGCCCCGGCTGCCCCGGCACGAAGTAGGCAGAAATCATCACCAGGTCCTTGCTGACGCCGATCAGCTCCGGCGCCAGTTGGGTCGTCAGCAGCAATTGCGGATCGGGTTCGCCCTTGGCCAGCACTTTGCTCGGTGCATCCCACAGCGCCTGGTTCCAGGCCCAGATCAGCTCTTTGCGCCAGATGTCCATGCGCGGATCGGTGCGGTAGGTCATCAGTTGCTGATACAGCGCGTGATTCTGTTTGCGGGTCTCTTCCAGGGATTCTTCCAGGCGCGTGCGGGTGTTCTGCAGGTCTTTGGCCGAGGGTTTGCTGGAGAGGAACTCGTCGATCGGCTTGCTCAGGGCGCTGTTCCAGTACTGATCGAAACTGTGCCCGAGCTGCTCGGCGACCGGCCCGACACTGAGCATGTCGATATCGGTGAAGTTCAGGTTGGGCTCGGCATCGAAGTACTCATCGCCCAGATTGCGTCCGCCGACGATGGCCGCGCTGTTGTCCGCCAGCCACAACTTGTTGTGCATCCGCCGGTGTTGCAGCGACAGATTGAACAGCCGCCCGGCCGCCCGGGTCACGCCGGTACTGCGCCCCAGGTGCAGCGGATTGAACAGACGGATCTGGATCTGCGGATGCGCCGCCAGCGTGGCGATGATCAGATCGAGGCCGTCACTGGTGGTGTCGTCCAGCAGGATCCGCACCCGCACGCCACGATCGGCCGCCTTCAGCACTTCTTCCACCAGCATTCGCGTACTGATGCCGTCATGGACGATGTAGTACTGCAAGTCGAGGCTGCGTTGCGCGTTGCGGATCAGTTCGGCGCGGGCGGTGAAAGCTTCGGTGCTGTTGGACAGCAGGCGAAAGCCGGACTGGCCCTTGTAGGGCGCCGCCTGGGCCAGGATCGAACGGCCGAAAGCGGAGTCGGAGGCCGGCAAGGCCTGGCTTGGTTCGCGCGGTACGTCGAGGGACGCACAACCGCCCAGGAACGAGGCGAGTAGCAGCAGAGCGAGTAGGGGCTGTCTGAAACTCACGTGGGATCGTTCCGGTTGGCGGCAGAGTTGGGCATATGGACGCTTTTTGCTCGGTAAAAGTCAGTCGGCCTCGGCCAGCAGTCTGATCGCTGCCGCACCGACCTTGCGCACCGCTTCTTCGATCAGCGGTGTCGGTTTGGCAGCGTAGTTCATGCGCAGGCAATTGCGGTACTTGCCCGAGGCGGAAAAGATGCTGCCGACGGCAATCTGTACGCCCTGATCGTGCAGCGCACGATTCAGTTTCAGCGTATCGAAACCGTCCGGCAATTCGACCCAGAGCATGAAGCTGCCCTGCGGGCGGCTGGCGCGGGTGCCGGCCGGGAAGTAGCGGGTCACCCAGTCGATCATTACGTCGCGGTTGCGCTGGTATTGCGTGCGCATCCGCCGCAAATGCGGTTCGAAGTGTCCGGACTTGAGAAATTCGGCGATGGCAATCTGCGGCTGGGGCGCGGTGGAACCGGTGCTGATGTATTTCATGTGCAGCACCCGCTCAAGATAACGACCCGGCGCGACCCAGCCGATGCGCAGCCCCGGCGCGAGGGTCTTGGAGAACGAACTGCACAGCAACACACGACCGTCTTCGTCGAAGGATTTGATCGTGCGCGGACGCGGGTAGGTGTAGGCCAGTTCGCCATACACGTCGTCCTCGATGATCGCCACGTCGAAGCGCTGGGCCAGGTTGAGCAGGGCGCGTTTGCGCGACTCCGGCATGATGTAGCCGAGCGGGTTGTTGCAGTTGGGCGTGAGCTGGATGACCTTGATCGGCCATTGTTCCAGTGCCAGTTCCAGCGCTTCGAGGCTGATGCCGGTGAGCGGGTCGGTGGGGATTTCCAGGGCTTTCATGCCCAGCCCTTTGAGGGTCTGCATGGCGCCGTGGAAGCTCGGCGAATCCACCGCGACGATGTCACCGGGCTCGCAGATTGCGTGGATGCTGGTAGACAGCGCTTCATGGCAACCGGTGGTGACCACCAGATCGCTGGCGCTCAACTGGCAGCCGGAATCGAGCATCAGTCGGGCAATCTGTTCGCGCAGTTCGAGGGTGCCGTGGATGTTGTCGTAATACAGACCGGGCATGTCCTGACGGCGGCTGATACGGGCCAGCCCACGCAGCAGCGGTTTCATCGTCGGCGACGAGATGTCCGGCATGCCGCGACCCAGCTGCACCACGTCCTTGCGCGGCACGGCGCGAATCAGTTCCAGCACCTGATCCCACTGGGAAATCTCCACCGGCCGCTGCGCGGGACGCCCGACTGCCGGCAGTTCAGGCAGCTCTCGACCCACTGGCACGAAGTACCCTGACTTGGGTTTCGGCGTGGCCAGGCCGCTGTCTTCCAGCATCCGATAGGCCTGCTGCACCGTGCTCAGGCTGACCCCGTGTTCGACGCTCAAGGCGCGCACCGACGGCAGTCGGTCGCCGGGGCGGTAGAAGCCTTGTTCGATGCGGGTGCCGAGCAGTTCGGCGAGATTCACATAGAGCGTCATGGCACTGCCTCGATGCAGATGATTCGTTAAACCAGTACAGATGTGGCGTAAATCGACAATTCAGTCGCAGAGACAGCAAATCTGTATGGAAATAATACAGATGTGTTGAATCTGTAATGCTTTTGCTCGCCCGCGCATCATGGAATCTCTGGCTACCCAAGTAAACAGGAGCAACGAAAATGAACGGCTTGAGCGATGTGCGGCTGACGTTACACAGTCAGGAACTGGAGGCAGGGCAACAGGACAACGCGCGCAACGAGAGCATGCGCAACGCACCGTCCGGCCTGAGTCGCTGGGACCTGTTCTGGCATCGTCTGCACACGCGCAAGGTGTTGCTGCGTCTGACACCGGAACAGCTCAAGGACATCGGGTTGACCCGGGAGCAGGCGCTGGAGGAGGGGTTGAAGCCGTTCTGGCGGGTCTAGAAAGGAGCGTTCCCACGCAGGAGCGTGGGAACGATCTCAGACCAGCTCTTTAAGCCGATGCCACAACATCCCCAACGCCAGCAGCGGCGAGCGCAGATGCTTGCCGCCGGGGAAGGTGATGTGTGGCACTTTGGCGAACAGGTCGAAGCCGCCGCTGTGTTGGCCGCTGATGGCCTCGGCCAGCAGCTTGCCTGCCAGGTGCGTGGCATTCACGCCGTGGCCGGAATAGGCCTGGGCGTAATACACATTCGGCTGATCGGCGAGCCGGCCAATCTGCGGCAGACGGTTGGCACCGATGCCGATCATCCCGCCCCACTGATAATCGATCTTCGCTGACGCGAGCTGCGGGAACACTTCAAGCATCTTCGGCCGCATGTACGCGCCGATGTCCTTCGGATCGCGCCCCGAGTAATGGCAGGCGCCGCCAAACAGCAGGCGGCGGTCGGCCGAGAGCCGGTAGTAATCGAGCGCCACCCGCTGATCGCAGACCGCCATGTTCTGCGGCAGCAGGGCGTGGGCCTGCTCTTCGCTCAGCGGTTCGGTGGCAATGATGTAGCTGCCGGCCGGCAGTACCTTGCCGCTGAGTTGCGGATTCAGCCCATTGAGATAGGCGTTGCAGCCGAGCACCAGGGTTTTTGCCCGCACCGAACCTTGCGCCGTATGTACGCGGACTTCGGGGCCGTAGTCGATGCGGGTGACCGCCGATTGCTCGAACAGCTTCACCCCGAGTTGTTGCGCCGCTGCGGCTTCGCCGAGTGCCAGGTTCAACGGGTGCAGATGCCCTGAGCCCATGTCGATCAGACCGCCGACATAGCGTCTGGAGCCGACCACAGTGTGCATTTCGTTCGCTTGCAGCAGTCGGGTTTCGTAGCGGTAACCGAGGCTGCGCAGCTCTTCGGCGTCTTCGGCAAAACCTTCAAGGTCGGAAGGTTTGTTGGCGAGGTCGCAGTAACCCCAGGTCAGGTCGCAGGGGATCTGAAATTTTTCGACGCGCTGGCGGACGATTTCCACCGCTTCCAGGCCCATGAGCTTCATCTGACGCACGCCGTCGGCGCCGATCACGTTGGCGAACTGATCGAGGCCGTGACCGACCCCGCGAATCAGTTGCCCGCCGTTGCGACCGCTGGCGCCCCAGCCGATCCGGTGCGCTTCCAGCAGCGCCACGCTCAAACCCCGTTCAGCCAATTCCAGCGCCGTGTTCAGCCCGGAGAAACCTCCACCGACCACGCACACGTCGGCGATCAGTTCACCTTTCAGCACCGGATGGTCGGGCTGCGGCAAGCTGCTGGCGGCGTAATAAGAGGCAACGTGGGGTTGGCTCGCGGTGGCTTGGGCGCGGGCATTCATGGGCGTCATCCTGAGCGGGTGTCGAGAAAATTTGACGGAGCATAAGCCGCAGGCCCGAGGCTGGGCAACATTGGTCGGCCCGTGGTGTCTGGATCACGGCTTTTGCGGCACAATTGCCGCCTATTCCGCTTCGGTTACCGCTGCAATGAGCTGCAACAGTCAGACAATCCGCACCCTGCGTCAGCAGATTCCCACGTTCGAATGCGTGCCGGGCTGCCATGACTGCTGCGGGCCGGTGACCACCTCACCCGAAGAAATGTCCCGCCTGCCGCGCAAGACGCGCGCCGAGCAGGACGCGGCCATGGACGCACTTAACTGTGTGCACCTAGGGCCGAATGGCTGCACGGTGTATGACGAGCGGCCGTTGATCTGTCGGTTGTTCGGAACGACCCAGACCTTGCCGTGCCCCAACGGCCGGCGGCCGGTGGAGCTGATTCATCCACGAGTCGAGAAACAGGTGTTCGAGTACATGGCCGAAAACCGGCAGGTGCTGGTCTGAGCTCAGTCCGGAATCGGCAGGCTCAAGCTCTCTTTCACTTCTTCCATCACGATGTAGCTCTTGGATTCGCGCACGTGCGGCAGCTTGAGCAGGATGTCGCCCAGCAGCTTGCGGTACGAGGCCATCTCGGAAATCCGCGCCTTCACCAGATAGTCGAAATCCCCTGAAACCAGATGGCATTCCAGCACGTGGGGCAATTTCAGCACCGCACGTCGGAACTCTTCGAAAGTATCGCCGGATTTGTAGTCGAGGCTGATCTCGACGAACACCAGCAGACTACCCTTCAAATGCTGGGGATTGAGGCGGGCGTTGTAGCCCATGATGATCCCCTCGCGCTCCAGGCGCCGCACCCGCTCTGTGCATGGCGTGGTGGAGAGCCCGACCTTTTCGCCCAGTTCGGTGAATGAAATCCGCCCGTCCGCCTGCAGGATCCGCAAGATGTTGCGGTCGATCTTGTCCAGCTCACGTTTGGTCTGAGTGTTGGTACGCATAGGGGATGCGCCTCCGTGAAAAGGGTTTTTGCCGAGAATTGTCGCCAAATATAGGCGCTTATACAGTGAAAAGCACTGGCAAATCTTTTTTACACTGCGCGCATCATTGCTCTGACAACACACATGCGCGGCACGCCGCGATGAGGGATACAAAAATGCGCGTTATGGTCTTGGGTAGCGGCGTCATCGGTACCGCCAGTGCTTACTATCTGGCCCGTGCCGGGTTTGAAGTGGTGGTGGTCGACCGGCAGCCCGCCGCGGCCATGGAGACCAGTTTCGCCAACGCCGGCCAGGTCTCGCCGGGCTACGCCTCGCCGTGGGCCGCGCCGGGCGTACCCCTCAAAGCCATCAAGTGGCTGCTGCAACGCCACGCACCGCTGGCGATCAAGGCCACCGCCGACATCGACCAGTACCTGTGGATGGCGCAGATGCTGCGCAACTGCACCGCCAACCGTTACGCGGTGAACAAGGAGCGCATGGTGCGTCTGTCCGAGTACAGCCGCGACTGCCTCGACGAACTGCGCGCTGAAACCGGCATCGCCTACGAAGGCCGCAGCCTCGGTACGACCCAGTTGTTCCGCACACAAGCGCAACTGGATAACGCCGCCAAGGACATCGCCGTATTGAAAGAGTCCGGCGTGCCGTTCGAAGTCCTCGACCGCGCCGGCATTGCCCGCGTCGAACCGGCGCTGGCCGGTGTCACCGACATCCTCGCCGGTGCCCTGCGCCTGCCGAACGACCAGACCGGCGACTGCCAGATCTTCACCACCCGCCTCGCCGAAATGGCCATCAAGCTCGGTGTGGAATTCCGTTTCGGTCAGGACATCCAGCGCCTCGACTTCGCCGGTGACCGCATCAACGGCGTGTGGATCGACGGCAAGCTGGAAACCGCCGACCGCTACGTGCTGGCCCTCGGCAGCTACTCCCCGCAACTGCTCAAGCCGCTGGGCATCAAGGCCCCGGTGTATCCGTTGAAGGGCTACTCGCTGACTGTGCCGATCACCAACCCGGCCATGGCCCCGACTTCGACCATTCTCGACGAGACCTATAAGGTCGCGATCACCCGTTTCGACAACCGCATCCGCGTCGGCGGCATGGCGGAGATCGCCGGTTTTGACCTGTCGCTCAACCCGCGTCGGCGCGAAACCCTGGAGATGATCGTCAACGACCTTTATCCTCAGGGCGGCAATCTGGCCGAAGCGAGTTTCTGGACCGGCCTGCGTCCAACTACCCCGGATGGCACGCCGATCGTCGGCGCCACCCCGTTCAAGAACCTGTTCCTGAACACCGGTCACGGCACCCTCGGCTGGACCATGGCGTGCGGTTCCGGTCGCTTGCTGGCCGACCTGATGGCGAAGAAAAAGCCACAGATCAGCGCCGAAGGCCTCGATATTTCCCGTTATGGCAACACCACCCAGGAGTCCGCAAAGCATGGCAATCCAGCGCCAGCTCACCAATGAGCGCATGAGTCAGATCGTCAGCCACAACGGTACGGTGTACCTGTCCGGGCAGGTCGGCGATGACTTCAACGCCGGTGTCGAACAGCAGACCCGTGACGTACTCGCCAACATCGAGCGCCTGCTCGATCTGGCCGGCACCGACAAACAGCACCTGCTGTCGGCGACGATCTACCTGAACGACATCGAGGCGCACTTTGCCGGCATGAATTCAGTGTGGGACCAGTGGCTGCCCAAAGGCGCCGCTCCGGCCCGTGCTACGGTTGAAGCGAAGATGGCCAAGCCGAGCATTCTGGTCGAGATCTCCATCGTCGCCGCGTTGCCGTAACCCGTTGTAAAGATCCCTCTCCCGGTGCTGTTGGCGGTTCACGCCGCCAGCCAGCGCCGGTTTTTATTCCCATGACCGCCAAGAAGTCTGCTGCCATGCGTCCTGCCCGTGCCCTGATCGACCTTCAAGCCCTGCGTCACAACTACCGTATCGCCCGTGAAGTCACCGGTGCCAAGGCGCTGGCGGTGATCAAGGCCGATGCCTACGGCCATGGCGCGGTACGTTGCGCCCAGGCGCTGGAGGCTGAAGCGGACGGCTTCGCGGTGGCATGCATCGAAGAAGCCCTGGAGCTGCGTGCCGCCGGGATTCGCGCGCCAGTGCTGCTGCTCGAAGGCTTTTTCGAGGCCGACGAGCTGGCGCTGATCGTCGAGCACGACTTCTGGTGCGTGGTGCATTCGCTGTGGCAGCTCGAAGCGATCGAGCAGGCGACGTTGAGCAAACCGATCACCGTGTGGCTGAAGCTCGATTCGGGCATGCACCGGGTCGGCCTGCATCCGAAGGATTACCCGGCGGCTTACCAGCGTTTGCTGGCCAGCGGCAACGTGGCGAAAGTCGTGCTGATGAGTCACTTCGCCCGGGCCGATGAGTTGCACGAGCAGAGCAGCGCCGATCAGGTTGCAGTGTTCGAAGCTGCGCGTCAGGGCCTGGCGGCCGAAGTCAGCCTGCGCAATTCGCCGGCGGTGCTGGGCTGGCCGCAGATTCACAGCGACTGGGTGCGTCCGGGCATCATGCTCTACGGCGCTACCCCGTTCGAAGAAGCCAATGCCGTGGCCGAGCGCCTGCAACCGGTGATGACCCTGGAGTCGAAAGTCATCAGCGTGCGCGAATTGCCGGCCGGCGAACCGGTGGGTTACGGTGCGAAATTCATCACCGACAAACCGATGCGCATCGGCGTGGTTGCCATGGGTTATGCCGACGGTTACCCGCGTCAGGCACCGACCGGCACGCCGGTGCTGGTGGCCGGCCAGCGCAGCCGCATTCTTGGCCGGGTGTCGATGGACATGCTGTGCATCGACCTGACCGATGTGCCGCAAGCCGGCCTCGGTTCGACCGTCGAGTTGTGGGGCAAGAACATCCTCGCCAGCGACGTGGCGAAGTGGGCGGACACCATTCCGTACCAGATTTTCTGCAACCTGCGGCGGGTGCCAAGGCTCTATTCCGAGGGTTGACGCGCAAGCGGGGCCCAAGTGTTGTAAATACTGAACGCTGTCGCCATGATAACGCTCAATATTTCTACAACATCAGGAGGCTCCAGCCTTGGACGTCGGTGAACGACTGCAATCGATCCGCAAGCTCAAAGGGCTTTCCCAGCGTGAACTCGCCAAGCGCGCGGGCGTCACCAACAGCACCATTTCGATGATCGAAAAGAACAGCGTCAGCCCTTCGATCAGTTCGCTGAGGAAAGTTCTGGGCGGGATTCCCATGTCCATGGTTGAGTTCTTTTCCGAAGAAATCCTGCAGGAAAAACCGACCCAGATCGTCTACAAGGCCAACGAGCTGATCGACATTTCCGACGGCGCCGTGACCATGAAACTGGTCGGCCGCGCGCACCCGAGCCGGGCCATCGCGTTCCTCAATGAAATCTACCCGCCGGGCGCGGATACCGGCGAGGAAATGCTCACCCACGAAGGCGAGGAAACCGGGATTCTGGTGGAAGGGCGCCTGGAGCTGGTGGTGGGCCTTGAAACTTTTATCCTCGAAGCCGGCGACAGCTACTACTTTGAAAGTACCAAGCCGCATCGTTTCCGCAATCCGTTCGATGCACCGGCGCGACTAATCAGCGCAGCCACGCCGGCGAATTTTTAAACAAAGAGGCGCCAGGCCATACCGGCGAAGGCACCCGAAACGTTTTTCCACAGCGCGATATAACCCCTTCGACTTTGGGGTTGTTTCAGTGAAGCGGGCTAACCGCTATACTTGCGCCCGCCTGCGAACCGTGGCCGCAGGCGTGAATAGCCACCATTGAGGGTGAACGCGTGAACCTAATTATGAAAATGCTGGCTGCACCAGCAACCGTACTGGCCCTCTGGGCTGTCAGCGCTCAAGCTGCGACGAATGACGACATTGCCAAACGCCTTGAGCCGGTCGGCCAGGTGTGTGTTCAAGGGCAAGAGTGCAAGGGGATGGAAGTCGCTGCTTCGGCAGGCGGCGGTGGCGGCGCCAAGACGCCGGACGAAGTGATTGCCAAACATTGCAACGCTTGCCACGGCTCCGGCCTGTTGGGCGCGCCGAAAATCGGTGACACCGCGGCCTGGAAAGAGCGCGCCGATCACCAGGGCGGCCTCGACGGCATCCTGGCCAAGGCCATCACCGGCATCAACTCCATGCCGCCGAAAGGCACCTGCGCCGACTGCTCCGATGAAGAGCTGAAGGGCGCCATTCAGAAGATGTCCGGCCTGAAATAAGCCGCGCTTCTGACGAAAAAAACCGTCTCCGGACGGTTTTTTTGTGCCCGCGGTTCAGGCCTGAGGCTGTTCTTTGCAGCAAACAACCGGCAATCTCGGTCGTACCTCTATTCACGGAACGGGCAGGAGGCTTCAGATGGTGCAGTTGTGTTCTATCGAACAGGCTGTGGACGACGTGCTGGCGCGGTTGCCGGCGCACATCCACATGGGTCTGCCGCTGGGGCTGGGCAAACCCAATCCCTTCGTCAACGCGCTGTACCGGCGGGTCGCCGGATTGCCCGAACGTCAGCTGACGATCTACACCGCCCTGTGCCTCGGCCGCCCGACCCTGGGCGATGGTTTGCAGAAGCGCTTCATCGAGCCCTTCGTCGAGCGGGTGTTCGGTGATTACCCGGAACTGGAATTCCTCGCCGATCTGCACCGCGATAGTCTGCCGGCCAACATCCGCATCGAGCAGTTCTTCATGCAGCCGGGCAGCCTGCTCAACAGCGCGCCGGCCCAGCAGGATTACGTCAGCAGCAATTACAGCCACGCCGCCCGCGACATCAACGCCGCCGGCCTGAACCTGGTGGCGCAGTTGCTCGCCAGCAGCAGCGAACATCCGGATCGTCTTAGCCTGAGCTGCAACCCGGACATCACCCTCGACCTGTTCCCGATGATCGCCAAACGCCGGGCGGCGGGGGAGACCATTCTGCTGGTCGGCCAGGTGCACACCGAGTTGCCGTACATGCCGGGCGACGCCGAAGTCGACATCGATACCTTCGACCTGCTGATCGACGAGAAGGACAGCAGCACACTATTTTCCACGCCGAACATGCCTGTCGGCTTTCAGGATCACTTCATCGGATTGCACGCCAGTACCTTGGTGCGCGATGGCGGCACCTTGCAGATCGGCATCGGTTCAATGGGCGACGCGTTGACCGCCGCATTGCTGGCGCGTCAGGCCGACAACGCCGGTTACCAGGCCTTGCTGGCCGATGTGAACCTCAGCCAGTGGGCACAGTTGATCGAACGCGAGGGCGGTGTCGAGCCATTCGCCAAGGGCCTGTACGGCTGCAGCGAAATGTTTGTCAACGGCCTGCTGGTGCTGGCCGAAGCCGGGATCATCCGGCGCAAGGTTTACCCGGATGTGCAGACCCAGCAGCAGGCCAACGCCGGGACCCTCGACGAGTCTGCGCAAACCGACGGCCTGTCGATCCATGGCGGTTTCTTCCTTGGGCCGCGCAGTTTCTATGAGCGCTTGCGTGAGTTGCCGCTGAGCAAACGCCTCGAATTCAACATGACCCGCATCAGCTATATCAACGAGCTGTACGGTCAGGAAGAGCTCAAACGCCTGCAGCGTCTGGATGCGCGGTTCATCAACACCGTGTTCACCATGACCCTGCTGGGTGCCGGGGTGGCGGATCAGCTGGAAGACGGGCGAGTGCTCAGCGGCGTCGGCGGGCAGTACAACTTCGTCGCTCAGGGCCATGCCCTGCACGATGCGCGGTCGATTCTGCTGCTGCGCAGCTGGCGCGAATCCGGCGGTGACGTCAGTTCGAACATCGTCTGGGAATACGGCCATTGCACGATTCCACGGCACCTGCGCGATATCGTGGTCACCGAGTACGGCATCGCCGATCTGCGTGGCAAGTCGGATGCGGTGGTGATCGAGGCGCTGCTCAATATCAGCGACTCCCGCTTCCAGCAGGGCCTGATCGAACAGGCGCAGAAGGTCGGCAAGCTGCCGAAGGATTTCCGTCTCGATCCGCGCTTTACCGACAACACCCCGCACCGCTTGCAGGCGATTGCCGCGGGGCATTCGAACCTGTTTCCGGAGTATCCGCTGGGCTGCGATTTCACGGAGGTCGAGAAGGATCTGTTGCGGGCGCTGAACTGGCTCAAGAGCAAGTTCAAGCTGACGGAGATTCTGGAGCTGGGCAAGGCAGCGCTGGATGCGCCTGAGGCTTCGCTGTATCCGGAGCATCTTGAGCGGATGCAACTCACGAACCCGGAAGGTCTGAAGGAAGACCTGTTTCAGCGGTTGTTGCTTACTGGCCTGAAGGCCACCGCGCAGTAGCATCCGCCGCATCCCGGGGATGCGGCGGCAAGCTTGTGCTTTTCAGCGATTAGTCGATGAAGGTAACCACGCCATCCTTCAGCGACTTCACGCGAGCCAGCGACTCGACGCGGTAACCCTGCGAATCCAGTTCCGCACGGCCTCCCTGGAACGATTTCTCGATCACGATGCCCAGGCCAGCGACGGTGGCGCCGGCCTGCTTGATGATCGAGATCAGCGCCTGGGACGCCTTACCGTTGGCCAGGAAGTCGTCGATGATCAGCACACGGTCGCTGCTGGTCAGGTGGCGCGGGGAGATGGCCACGGTGCTTTCGGTTTTCTTGGTGAACGAGTAAACGGTCGCCGACAGCAGGTTTTCAGTCAGGGTCAGGGACTGTTGCTTGCGGGCGAAGATCACCGGCACGCCGAGGTTCAGACCGGTCATGATCGCCGGGGCGATGCCCGAGGCTTCGATGGTGACGATCTTGGTGATGCCCGAATCCTTGAACAGCGTGGCGAATTCGTCGCCGATCAGCTTCATCAGGGCCGGGTCGATCTGGTGGTTCAGGAAGGCGTCGACCTTCAGGACCTGGTCGGAAAGCACAATGCCTTGTTCGCGGATTTTCTGGTGCAATGCTTCCATGAAGCTGTCCTCATTTGACGCTTTGTGCGTCGAAGGTCTAGTAAAAAGTGGTCAATTCTAGCGCTTTAACATCGCGCGTATATCAGCCAGTGCGCTGTTGCCCCGCACGGCTTTGACTTCGGTCGGTGTGTCGTCGTTGCCTTCCCAGGCCAGGTCGTCCGGGGGCAGCTCATCGAGGAAGCGGCTGGGCGCGCAGTCGATGATCTCGCCGTACTGTTTGCGCTTGGCGGCGAAGGTGAATGCCAGGGTCTGGCGCGCGCGGGTGATGCCCACGTAGGCCAGGCGGCGTTCTTCTTCGATGGTGTCGGCTTCGATGCTGGAGCGGTGCGGGAGGATTTCCTCTTCCATGCCCATGATGAACACGTAAGGGAATTCCAGGCCCTTGGACGCATGCAAGGTCATCATCTGCACGCCTTCGGCACCCTCTTCCTCTTCCTGCTGACGTTCCAGCATGTCACGCAGGACGAGTTTGCCGATGGCGTCCTCGACGGTCATTTCGCCGTCTTCGTCTTTTTCCAGGGTGTTCTTCAAGGCTTCGATCAGGAACCAGACGTTGCTCATCCGGTAGTCCGCGGCCTTGTCGCTGGAACTGTTGGTGCGCAGCCAGTTCTCGTAGTCGATGTCCATGACCATGCTGCGCAGGGCGGAGATCGGGTCTTCGCCGGCGCACTGCTCGCGCACCTTGTCCATGAAGCGCTTGAAGCGCGACAGGCGGTCGGTGAAGCGGCTGTCCAGATGCTCGCCCAGGCCGAGTTCATCGGTGGCGGCGTACATCGAGATCTTGCGTTCGGTGGCGTAGTTGCCGAGTTTTTCCAGGGTCGTCGAGCCGATTTCCCGGCGCGGCACGTTGATCACCCGCAGGAAGGCGTTGTCGTCGTCCGGGTTCACGATCAGGCGGAAGTAGGCCATCAGGTCTTTCACTTCCTGACGGCCGAAGAAGCTGTTGCCGCCGCTCAGACGGTACGGCACCTGATGGTGCTGCAGTTTCAGCTCGATCAGCTTGGCCTGGTAGTTGCCGCGATAGAGGATCGCGAAATCGCTGTACGGGCGGTCGGTGCGCAAGTGCAGGCTGAGGATTTCCATGGCCACGCGTTCGGCTTCGGCGTCCTCGTTGCGGCAGCGGATCACGCGGATCTCGTCGCCGTGGCCCATCTCACTCCACAGCTGCTTCTCGAATTCGTGCGGGTTGTTCGAGATCAGCACGTTGGCGCAGCGCAGGATGCGGCTGGTGGAGCGGTAGTTCTGCTCGAGCATCACCACTTTCAGGGACGGGTAGTCGTCCTTGAGCAGCATCAGGTTTTCCGGCCGCGCGCCGCGCCAGGCGTAGATCGACTGGTCGTCGTCGCCTACCACGGTGAACTGGTTGCGCTTGCCAATGAGCATTTTCACCAGCAGGTACTGGCTGGCGTTGGTGTCCTGGTATTCGTCGACCAGCAGGTAACGCACCTTGTTCTGCCACTTTTCGAGGATGTCGGTGTGTTCTTCGAAGAGTTTCACCGGCAGCAGGATCAGGTCGTCGAAGTCCACCGCGTTGAACGCCTTGAGCGTGCGCTGGTAGTGGGTGTAGACGATGGCGGCGGTCTGTTCCTTGGGGTTGCGGGCGTTTTCCAGGGCCTGGGCCGGCAGAATCAGGTCGTTTTTCCAGGCGCCGATCATGTTCTTGATCTCGTCGACGCCGTCGTCGCCTGCATATTCCTTCTGCATGATGTCGGTCATCAGCGACTTGACGTCGGTTTCGTCGAAGATCGAGAAACCGGGTTTGTAGCCCAGCCGTTCATGTTCCTTGCGGATGATGTTCAGGCCCAGGTTGTGGAAGGTGCAGACCGTCAGCCCGCGTCCTTCACCTGGACGCAGCAGGGTGCCGACCCGCTCCTTCATCTCGCGCGCGGCCTTGTTGGTGAAGGTCATGGCGACGATGTACTGGGCGCGGATGCCGCAGTTCTGGATCAGATGCGCAATCTTGCGCGTGATCACGCTGGTCTTGCCGGAGCCAGCACCGGCGAGCACCAATAGAGGGCCGCCGACGTAGTTCACGGCTTCTTGCTGCCGGGGATTGAGTCGGGACATACGAAAATTCGGGAGTCGTTGACGAAATGGGCCGGCATTTTAACAGGCTCAGCGATTTGTGCTGCTCTCTCCGACTTGTGACGCAGCACGCGATTCAAATTTGCCGGTTTTGTTACTTTCACGCAGGATGCGCGGTGATTTTGCGGCTAATGTTCTCATTCGTGACACAAAATAACGTTTTGCTTACCGTTGTCGTTTGGTCATTGGTTGCCGCAACGGCATAATGCCCGCCGCCCACATCATTGCAGAGTCTAGGGAGTCAGCTTGACTACGCCTGTCGAACCCTTGCGTTTGCTGCTACTGGCCGAAGAGCCAGCGTGGACAGCGTTATTGCGCGAGTGTCTGGCTCCGTTGGGGAGTGCGGCGGTGCTGATCAGCGCGCCGAGCTGGGAGTCGGTCAGCAGCCTGTTCGAAGACAACCGCCATGCGGTGCTGTTGACCGTTCCCGCGTTGCAGCCGGCGCCCGGCCGTTGCAGCCTGCCGACAGTGTTGCTGCTGGAGCACGAACCGGCAACCGCGCCCGACGGCGTCAGCGACTGGCTGGTGTTCGATGCCCTCGATACCGACATGCTCCGGCGTTGCCTGCGGCATGTGCGCGAACGCGGCGTGCTGGAAAACACCCTGCAACGCCTGGCCGAGCAGGATCCGCTGACCGGCATCGCCAATCGTCAGGGCTTCCAGACCCTGCTCACGGCGCGTCTCGCCGAAAACGACGGCCGCGGCCTGGCCCTCGGGCACCTCGATCTCGACAACTTCCGCCACGCCAACGATGCTCTCGGCCACCAGGCCGGCGACCGCCTGATCCTGCAAGTCGTCGCACGGCTGAAAAGTCAGCTGGAAATCGGCGATCAACTGGCGCGCCTCGGCAGCGACGAATTCGCCCTGCTGATCGACACTCGCCGCGCCCCGCAACGGGCAGAATGGATGGCCGAACGCATCACCGAAGCGCTGGCTGAACCTTACTGGGTCGATGGCGAAAGCCTGCTGATCGGCTCCAGCCTCGGCATCGCCCATGCGCGGGCCCAGGGCGGCGCCGATCCGTTGATGTGGCACGCGCACATCGCCATGCAGCAGGCCAAGAGCACTCAGGGCTGCACTTTTCACATCTTCAACGAGCGGATCAACCGCAACGCGCGGAGCATGGCCGACCTCGAAAGCGAGCTGCGCCGGGCTTTGCGTCGCGATGAATTGGAGCTGCATTACCAGCCGCGCCTGAACCTGCAGGACGGCCAGATCGTCGGCCTCGAAGCGCTGGTGCGCTGGCGTCACAGTGAGCGCGGCCTGCTGCCGCCGAGTGAATTCGTGCCGCTGGCCGAGCAGAGCGGTCTGATCGTGCCGCTGGGTTACTGGGTGATTTCCCGGGCCCTGCGCGACATGCAGGCGTTGCGCGAGCGCGGACTGCCGGCGCTGCACATGGCGATCAACCTGTCGTTTCGCCAGTTTCAGGACAGTCAGTTGCTGCCGACGCTCAGTCGTCTGATCGCCGAGCGCGGCGTCGAGGCGCAGTGGCTGGAATTCGAACTCACCGAAACCGCCGTGATGCGCCGCAGCGATCTGGTCAAGCAGACCATGGACGCCCTCGGTCGCCTCGGCGTGCGTTTTTCGCTGGATGATTTCGGCACCGGGTTCTCATCGTTCGTGCACCTCAACAGCCTGCCGATCACCTTGCTGAAGATCGACAAGAGCTTCGTCGGCGGCATGGAGCAGCGCGAAGAGAACCGCAAACTGGTGCACGCGATGATCAATCTTGCGCACAACCTGCACCTGGAAGTGGTGGCCGAAGGGGTGGAAACCCGGGAGCAACTGGATCTGTTGCGCGGGTTCGGCTGCGATCAGGTGCAGGGTTACCTGATCAGCAAGCCGCTGCCGTTGGCGGAACTGGTTGAATATCTGGTGGTTGACGCCAGCCAGCCGCCGCTGGGTATCGTGGTTTAGCCTCAAATCCCTGTGGGAGCGAGCTTGCTCCCACAGGGAAACTCATTCCGGCTGAGCGATCTTGAAACCTTGAGATTGCGGCTCAAGCCGAATCATTCGCTTCATCTTCCATTCGAACGCCAGCGTCAAGCTCACCGCCGCACAGGCCAGCCCCAGCGCCAGACCCCACCAGACGCCGGTCGGCCCCCAGTGCAGATGAAACGCCATCAGCCACGCCGCCGGCGCGCCGATCAGCCAGTAGCAAACAAGCCCGACCAGGAATGTGGTCTTGGCATCCTTGAGCCCGCGGATGCAGCCCATGGCAATCGTCTGCGTGCCGTCGAACAGCTCGAACCAGGCCGCCACGGCCAGCAGGCTCACGGCCAGACGAATCACTTCGGCAAACGCCGGGTCGTTATGGTCGAGGAACAAACCGACCAACTGATTCGGCAGCAACCAGAACACCATCGCAAACCCCAGCATCACCACTGCACCGAAGACGATGCCGACCCGCCCGGACATCCGCGCATCACTCAATTGCCCGGCGCCGTAATGCTGGCCGACACGCATGGTGATCGCATACGACATCCCCGCCGGCACCATGAACGCCACCGAGACGATTTGCAGGGCGATCTGGTGCGCCGCCAGTTGCGTGCTGCCCATGGTGCCCATGCACAGCGCCGCGAAGGCGAACAGCCCGACTTCCACCGCGTAGGTCCCGCCGATCGGCAGGCCCAGGCGCCAGAGTTCTTTCAGGTACTGCCGGTTTGGCCGCGACAGACCCTCGCGCAACGGGTAGGCGTCGTAGGCCGGATGCCGACGGATATGCCAGGCCAGCGCCAGTGCCATGCAGTTGGCGACAATCGCCGTGACCAGGCCGATACCGGTCAGCCCGAGTTTCGGCAGGCCGAACAGGCCGGTGATCAGCGCGTAGTTGAGCAGGAAGTTGGCCACCGTGCCGGCGAGGCTGATGACCATCACCGGTGTCGCCCGGCCGATGGCGCTGGTGAAACCGCGCAGGGCCATGAAGCTCAGGTAGCCGGGCAGGGCGAATGGCAGGGCGATCAGAAACTGCCCGGCGGCGTTGACGTTGGTCTCGGTCTGGCCGAACAGCAACAGCACCGGTTTCAGGTTCCACAACAGCAACCCGGCACCGAGCGCCATCAGCCACGCCAGCCACAGCCCGGCCTGAGTCAGGCGGGCGGCGCCGATGATGTCGCCGGCGCCCTGACGAATCGCCACCAGAGTGCCGACCGCCGCGATCACGCCGATGCAGAAAATAGACACGAATGAATAAGTGGCCGCGCCCAGACCACCGCCGGCCAGCGCTTCGGGACTGAGGCGCGCCATCATCAGGGTATCGGTCAGCACCATCAGCATGTGCGCCAACTGCGAGGCGATCAACGGCCCCGCCAGCCGCAGGATGGCCCAGAGTTCGGTACGCACAGGACGCTGCATGTTTTCACATCCTTTTAAAAGAGGGGGCAAGAGACCGTCGATTCTCAGGGTTTGGCGCAGGTTGCACAAAGGGATAAAAAGGATGGGTGGCATGATTAAAACTCATCCTGCCGCGATTCTGCTAAGTTGACGCAATCCCGCCATTGGAGCGTTGTGCATGTCCCGTCGTCTTCCACCCTTGTATGCCCTGCGCGCATTCGAAGCGGCGGCCCGCCACAGTTCGTTCACCCGGGCGGCTGAAGAATTGTCGATTACCCAGAGTGCGGTGAGCCGGCACATCCGTACGCTCGAAGAGCACTTCGCCTGCCGCTTGTTCCACCGCAGCGGGCGCAACCTGCAACTGACCGAGTCGGCGCGCCTGCTGCTGCCGGGCATCCGCGAAGGCTTCGCCGCGCTGGAGCGAGCCTGCAATACCTTGCGCGCCGAAGATGACATCCTGCGCATGAAAGCCCCGTCGACCCTGACCATGCGCTGGTTGCTGGCGCGGCTCAGTCGCTTCCGGCATTTGCAGCCCGGCAATGAGGTGCAACTGACCAGTGCGTGGATGGATGTGGATTCGGTGGACTTCAACAACGAGCCCTTCGATTGCGCAGTATTGCTGAGCGACGGGCATTTTCCGCTGGACTGGGAAGCCAGTCTGCTGTTTCCCGAAGAGCTGATTCCGGTCGGCGCGCCGAACCTGCTCAACGATCAGCCCTGGGATGTGGCGCGACTGGCCAGCGCCGAGTTGTTGCACCCGACGCCGGATCGCCGGGACTGGCGTAGCTGGCTGGAGCACATGGGGCTGTCGGATCAGGTGTCGCTCAAGGGCGGGCAAGTGTTCGATACCCTGGAACTGGGCATGATCGCGGCGGCCCGGGGCTATGGGGTGTCCATGGGCGATCTGCTGATGGTGGCCGAGGATGTCGCGCAAGGACGCCTGAGTCTGCCGTGGCCAACGGCGGTCGCCAGCGGACTGAATTATTACCTGGTGTGGCCAAAGACCCGTCCTGGAGGTGAACGTTTGCGCCGCCTCAGCGACTTTCTGCAAAACGAAGTGCGCGCCATGGCGCTGCCGGCGGTCACGCGCTTGAGCTGAATCGTTCGAGCCTGCACAATGCCGGCCTTTCGCCATAACCCTGTTTTTCGCTCAAGTATTCGGTTTTACCGCCGAATACGTGCATGTGGAACCGTCGTGCCGGTCTCCACGATTCACCCCCCATTAGAAAATTATCCGAGCTGCGATCAAGGAGGATCGGAAGTTCGGCCAGGAGCTGTCCATGTCTCAACCTCGCGCTCGGATCGCCTCGCAGCTGGGCCTCGCGCTCGCCGTGATACTGGCGATAGTCATCAGCGGCAGTACGGTGTTCGCTCTGCGTTCGCTGGACACTGCCAACCTCGCCACCCGTGAAGAACACTTGGCCAGCGAGGCACGCCTGCTCGCCGACCAATTGAGCACCTTCCACGGCACGCTGCGTGAAAGCACCCAGCGCTTGAGCGGGTTGTTCGAGAAGCGCTTCAGTGCAGGTCTGAGCATTCATCCGAGCGAGCCGGTGACCGTGGCCGGCACCCAGACCCCGGGCCTGCACCTGGGCAGCGAAGTGTTGAACAACAATTTCAAGGAAGTCGACGAGTTCAAACAGATGACGGCGGGTGTCGCCACGCTGTTCGTGCGCAGCGGCGAAGATTTCATCCGCGTCAGCACCTCGCTGACCAAACAGGATGGCACCCGCGCCATCGGCACCGTGCTCGATCACGCCCACCCGGCCTATGCGAAGTTGATGGCAGGGCAGGGCTACGTCGGTCGTGCTCTGCTGTTCGATCGCTCCTACATGACCCAATACACCCCGGTGCGTGACAGCAGCGGCAAGGTGATTGCGGTGTTGTTCGTCGGCTTCGATTACACCGACGCGCAGAACGCCCAGTTCGACAACCTCAAGCGCTTCCGCATCGGCCAGACCGGTTCGCTGGCATTGCTGGACGAGAAAAACCAATGGCTGGTGGCGCCGGCGGGCGTGCAGGCGCTGGATCAAGCGATTCCTGTGGTCAACGATTTGGCGAAGGCGCCGGGTAAAGGCCGGTTCTGGAGCGACAAGTCCGAAGATTTCTACAGCATTGCCGTGCCTTTCGAAGGCGGCCCGTGGTCGGTGGTGGCGAGCATGCCGAAGGCTGAGATCCGCGCGGTGACCTGGAGCGTCGGCACTCAGCTGGCCATCGGCAGTCTGCTGGCGATGTTGCTGGCGGTCGGTTCCGTGGTCTGGTTGCTGCGCAGCAAACTGGCGCCGCTGGGCGATCTGGTCCGTCAGGCCGAAGCCTTGGGCGCCGGTGATCTGAGCGTGCGTCTGAGCGTGTCGAGCAACGACGAAATCGGTCAACTGGCTCGCGCGTTCAACCAGATGAGCCAGGCCCTGTCGACCATGGTCGAGCACATCCGCCGCGCCTCGGAAGAGGTCAACCGTCGGGCTCAAGCGCTGTCCGGTCTGTCTGGCGGCGCCTATGAAGGCATGGAGCAACAGTCTGGCGAAATTACCAGCATGGCCGGTGCGGTTGAAGAGTTCTCCGCTACGTCGCTGAACATTGCCGACAACATGGGCAACACCCAGCGTCTGGCTCAGGAAAATGCCCAGCAGACCCAGATCGGTCGCACCTCGATGGAAGAAGCATCTTCCTCGCTGGAGCAGATTGCCGGTGCGCTGAACACCACCGCGACCGTGATCAACACCCTGGGTCAGCGCTCCCAGGAAATCGGCGGCATCGTCAGCGTGATTACCTCGATTGCCGAACAGACCAACCTGCTGGCACTCAACGCTGCCATCGAAGCGGCCCGCGCCGGCGAGCAGGGTCGCGGCTTTGCCGTGGTGGCCGACGAGGTGCGCAGCCTGGCCTCGCGTACCCGTCAGGCGACGGATGAAATTTCCAGCATGATTCACAGCATTCAGCAGGAAACCGGCAACGCCATCAGCAACATGGAGCAGGGCAACCTGCTGATGCAGGAAGGCCTGTCGCGCAACGCCAACGTCGCTTCGGCGCTGGCGCGGATCGATGAGCAGAGCCGTTCGGCAGGCCAGCAGTTTGCGGCGATTACCACCGCGACCCAGGAACAGAGCAGTACCGCGACGCTGTTGAGCAGCAACCTGCAAAGCATCGCGATGGCCAACAGCGAGCAGCGCGAAGTGGTGTCGAACCTGGCAATCACCGCCAAGGAACTGGAAGGCCTGGCAGCCGACCTGCGCCAGGAAGTCGACCGCTTCCGTTGAGGCGCCGTGCCCGCTTACTGGTAAGCGGAGAGGTCTTCGCTGGAGTCGACCTCTCCCCATTCTCCGCTGTAGGCCACGGCCGCGACCGGAACCCGACCCGCATCGATGACACGTTGCAGGGTGTTGGTCATGTGCATCTTGTCGCGTTGTTCCGGGGTCAGTTCGGCTCGTAGCCGAACGACTTCTGCCCAACCCTCAGGGGTGAAGCGCAGCAGCCCCATGTACTGACCCTGAACTTCGTCCACCGATTGCGGCTTGTTGCCGATTTCGGCCAGCGTACCTGCGTCGGTCAGGCGGAACGTTTCGGCATCCAGCAACGGATCGCCGAAACGCTGCGTCCACAATTTCAGCCAATGGGGGTCGTAGGTGACGGCCAGCGATGCTTCGTTGGTCACCAACGAACGAACGGCGTCCGGGCTGTAGAAAATATCGGAATAACTCACGATGCACGGCTGGCCCTGCAGCCAGGATTCGGCGCACGCCAGCGACGACACCATGTTGGTGTCCGCCCAGCGTGGGTTGTGGAATTCGATCAGGTCACGCTCGGCCAGCCACTCTCTTTTATAGCCGGTCACTATGGCGATTTCGCTGATGCCCGCCGCGCGCAAGGATTCCAGCTGCCATTCGAGCAGGGCTTTGCCTCGCAGCTCGACCAGGCACTTGGGGCGCTCATCCGTGAGGCTTTTCATGCGACTGCCACGTCCGGCAGCCAGAATAATGGCTTTCACAACACGTCTATCCCGTGGGTTATTGAATGGAGTCAGGTTCGCCGAACAGCTGCCGGATACGTTCTAGGTCGTGGGTGGCAAAATCCGCTTCGCGCTCCGGGTGCCACATCCAGCCTTCCCAAGGCAGTTGAAGGTGGCGGATGGCTTCGATTTCACCGTCCTCGCTGCGCGCCATGACGTCGAAACCCTGCGGGCAACCGGCAAGAGCGAGGCTATGATAGCTGTTCACCTCGGCGACGATCCGGCCGGACAGCTGATGCCGGGTTCGCACATGACCGGTCACCGGTTTCAACTCGCCGCCAGCCTCGTGCGCCAGCATCTGCATGCCGCGACAAATGCCCAGTACCGGCAACTGACGTTCGCGAGCGTGATCCAGTAACTCGCTCTCGGTACGGTCGCGGGCCGGCCACTGACCGATGTCATTGCCACCCGACAGCACGATGGCGTGTGGCGCGACGGCCGCCAGCCAGTGATCGAGCGGAAAGCCGTTGGGTACTGGCACCGGGATGAAGCCGGCTGTCAGAAGGAACCCGATCAGTCGCTGATCCAGTGCATCACGGGTTTCTTCGCGCTCGGGATGGCTGTCCACCCGTTGACTGACTGCGACCACCTTCATGTCATCATCTCCACCCGGCGGCCCGGGCAATCCAGGTGCAGGAAGTCCGCGGTCGACCAGCGCCGGTAAAGCACTTCACCCGCACCAATGACGGCTGGCAAGCCCAGTTCGCCCGCACGAATCGCCATGTGCGAGTTGGCGCCGCCCCAGGCGGTGATCAATCCGGCAATCGGGTAGGCGAACAGCCAGTCGAACCCCGGATCGGCATTGGGAATGCAGACGATCGCCCCGGCGAGTTTGTCCCGGTCATCGCACAGCACAACCGGCGCGGTCACGCGTTTCTGGGTGATGAAATTGGGCGCCGTTTCCGGCCACTCGAAGCTCCAGACATCTTCCGGGCGGGTGATCACCGGCGGCAGGGAGACCTTGAGCGTCTCGGCATAACGCGCCTTGCCCTGTTCGATGCTGCGCAGCAGCACCTCTTTCGGATCCGCCGCCGCCACGTGCAGTTCGGTGAAGGCGCGGATGTCGCAGTAAGCCAGGTCTTCGCGATCGATGCCGTGCTCGGCACCGACTTGTGCAATCAGGGCAAGGGCATCGGAGAGATTGCGGGTGAAGTGAAACTTGGCCAGCTCCCGCAGTTCGATACCGTTCTGCAGGAAGTCCAGCAAACCCACTGGATCAGGCTGCAAACCATGGGCTTCCAGCAGCTTCACGATCTCGCGCATCTGCGGCAGCGTCAGCGAAAACGGCTGAAGGGGTTCCGGGGCGGAGGGACGCTGTGTCCAGTCGAAATAGAGTTCCGGTGCTTCATCGTAACGGGGAGACAGAATGTCGTAGGTGCCCGGTCGCAAATGGCCGTAACGCGCAAGGAATTCTGACTTGCCGAGCGTCGCCCGGTCGCGCGCCAGCTGCCCGCTGACGGTTGAAACACCGGCCATGAACGCATCGTAGTCGGCCTGAGAGAACACGCCCACGGACACCAGCGACCTGAGCATCTGCACGGCGACGAAACCCGCACGGGCCAGACCGGCGAAGGGCAGGGTGCCATAGCGTTTCGCATCTTCCAGCAGCCAGTAAATGCGCTCCAGCGGATCGGCATCGGAAGCCAGCAGCTCCTCACGACGTGCATTGAGCACATCCAGCTTGTTGGCATCGCTTCGCCACAGACCGTCCTTGGGATGGACGATGCGGTTGGTCAGCTGGCGCAGGCTGGTGCTGATCGCTTCCAGCTCGTGGGGCTGAAAGCCTGCATCGGCGAGGCGTTCCAGCTGCTGCGAGAGGTCCAGGGTGTAGCACGAGAACACGATCTCGAACTCCACCTTGTCGTGGAGTGTCGGTTCGGCCAGCAACCGGTCGATGTAATAGTCGACCAGTCGTCCCGCCAGATCCTCATCGAGGTCCGCCGGAATGAACGAGTTGAACGACAGGCGCACATCGATATAAGGCAGGCCGAAAAAGTGCGGCATCAGCGGAAAGCTGCGCAGGTTGCGGTAGCCGTAGTTGTGCCGCTGGTAAGCCCAGATGGAATCGGTCACCAGGTCCCGGTACAACGAGAGCGCCAACGGTTTGGGCCGGATACCGATGATTTCCGCCGGGTTCCAGTCAGGCATCACGCCATAGACGGTGCGCTGTCCGATCAGGAACGGATGCGGTCGCATGCCGCGCGCCACTTTGCGCTGAATGCTGTCCAGCCGGGCCGATTGCTCGGCATCGGTCTCTGGACGGGAAGGCAGGATCAGGGGTCGGGCCTGCAACAGCCAGAGCACTTCGCCTTCGGCTTCCCGTGTGACGGCAAACTCACAGTCGACGGGCTCGCCACCGAACAGTGCCAGCAGCTCTTCGAGCAGGCCAACCACGGGCGCGAGGGCGGCGGGCGCTGCAACCTTGCTCTGGGCAGCCTGCTGCCAGAGCCGACCGCCCATGCCACCGGTCACCGAGGCCGTGTCGTTGCCTTCCGACCAGTTAACCACGCGATAGGGCGCGCAGGTGTTGGGGTCATGGGAAAACGCCACGCCGGATCGCAGCACATTCTCCAGCATGGGCTGGATCAGTATTTCATCCGCCGGACACGCCTCGCCATAACTGGCGATGACCTGTTCCACCGCCGGGCTCAGCCCTGCATCGTCGACATTCGGGATCGACAGGAAGGCGCCCGCTAAGGACGCTTGGGCACTGTCCTCGCGCCCGCAACTGGAGCGCACGATCCACGGGGCGGCCGGCAGTCGTTCCCGGATCGCCTGGACACAGGCTTGCCGGTCCCGCCGCCAGTCCGCCACTGTGAATGCCAATAGCGGAGCAATGCAGGCCGAGGTGAGCCGTCCTTGCAGGCTGGACAGCGTCCCGGCCTTGGTAGAGAAATGCAGGGCCATCAGGCGTTATCTCAGCTGGGCGACCCAAATGTTCGTCGAGTACGGAATCTGGATCGAAGGCGTCTTCAGGCCCTTGAGGTAGTCGTCGATGGCGCTGATCACTTCATGGAAATTCGCACCGGCCTGACGCTCCAGCGTGGCGTGGGAGCGCCAGGCTTCCAGGCATTCTTCGATGCTCTGGTGGTGAACGACGCGGGCATCCAGATGCACGACCGGGCCGAACAGTTCGCTGGCGTCGATCACGGCCGTCTGGTCTTCGCGGCGGGTGCCGTAGCCATAACCGGGTACGCGTTCCTTGATGATCGCTTCGATTCGGGCCTGGATCGGGTCTTCCAGGTTGCGGTGGTTCCACATGCAGGCGAACCAACCCCGTGGCTTGAGAATGCGCGCGGTTTCCTTGAGGGCCTGCTGGCGGTCGCAGACGTTGAACGAGCTGCCGAAGGTGACCATGTCGAACGCCTGGGTCGCTTGCCCGGTCGCTTCGCCGGTGCCTTCGTGCCATTTGACATTGGTCAGTTCGGCAGTGCGCTTGATGCCGTTGCCGCGCATTGCATCGTTGGGCTCCACGGCGGTGACGTCCAGACCGCGAGCGGCCAGCATCAGCGTCAGGTGCGCAACGCCGGCGCCGACGTCACAGAATTTGTCGCCCTGTTCGGCACCTGCGATCGAGAGCATGGCATCGATGGCAGCATCGGCGTAGTCAGGACGCTTCAGGTAAGCGTCGGCCAGGGTGGTGTAATCCCATTCGGTTTTCATGCCGGATTCCTTGTATTGATTTTATTGAGTAGATCGTCTGCCAGGTCGTGCCTGGAGCGCAGCGGGTCGAATTCAACCAGCCAGTCCGCTGCCTGCGGTTCATCCACAGGCAGGTCGAGACCGGCAACGTTGTGCAGTTCACCGGCATGAAACCGACGGTAGATGCCCTTGGGATCCCGGCGACCGAGTTCCTCTAACGGTACTTTGAGATAAACCTCGAAATAGCCGGGCAGGTGGGCACGGTTCCACGCATGAACTTCACGAAACAGCGAAATCGTTGCGATCACCACGGTGTGGCCTTGTGCGGCGATCATTCTGCAGAGGTGGGCGTATTGCATGGCCAGCGCGAGTCGCCCTTCGCGGCCATGGTTCTGCGAGCTGGCTGCGGTGGCGCCGAACACCTCGCGCAGCTCGTCGCCGTCGAGCATCACGACCGATTCGCCGCGGCTGCGCAGACGGTCAACGAGATCACCGGCCAGCGTTGATTTGCCGGCGCCTGAAAGGCCCGTAATCCAGATCACCTGCGCGTGAGGGTTACATTTCATAGCATTCTGACCAGTGTCCGGTTTGGATACCTGGCGTGATGAACCTGCACCGGTTCAATACGCGATACAAGTATTCAGTCACGTTCTTTGATGTTGCCAAAAGAGTCGATGGTTAGTTGGCAGAACATCGAGTCGTGCCTGTTTTCAATCAAGTCGTGAAACACATCCTGCGGTAATGGCAAGTTGCTGTATTGACTCTCATAGAACTTCTTGTAAATGAAGTAGCAGTCTTCAGGGGACATCAGGCTGAAACCGAGTGCCAGCTCTTTGAGTTCTTCGCCGTTCTTGGCGATGGGCAGCAAGTTGTTCATTTGCTGCAACCAGACGTCGACGGTCGGGTTGGACTCGTCGGTCGTCGGAACGTAATAGATTGGCAGCCTGCACGTGTTGAGCATGAACGAGACACCGCCGGTCGAGGCATCGGTAATGATGGTGTCGCACTGCTGGTAGAAAACCGTGCTGCTGGTGCCCGTCGTGTCGATGGTGATCCATTCATACGCCGAGAGCTGGTTGCACAGGTCCTTCAGGGTTGGATGCTGAAGGTCGGCCATGTACGGACGCAGGATGAACCGGGCGTGAGGGATCTGTGATTTGACCGCGTTGATCACGGTTTGCAGGTTCTCGTACAGGGAGGCGCCGCTTGGGCAGATTCCCAGTTGGGTCGGCAGCAGTCCGACAACGAAATCATCCGACGCCTTGTTTGACCCGGGAGCGGATTCAAAGAATTTCGGAACCTTGATGGGCAGAGTCGCGACCGGACTGGTCTTGCGCAGGTCGGAGCGCAAGGCTATGCCATCGGCAATCAGCGATTTCAGGGCCTTTCTGTCGGGTCTGTAGCGTTGCAGGCCCGATCTGATCAGATCAAAACCCGATCGGGACGAAGAAATGACCACATCCCAATAGGACGTCAGTTCGGCGTAGTAATACTTGTCTTTGGTCGGCATTCCCACATTGCCGTGGGTCAGGAAAATACCGAAGTTCGAATCGTCGAGCAGTCGGCCAATCCAGGCATCGTTTGAAATGACGACTTGCGAGGCCAGGTTCGCGATGACTTCGACTTCAACCTGCTCAACCGGATAGTCAAGGATCTCTTCTGCCTCCTGCCTGCTCAGGCCGGTCTTGTCGGTCTGCAGCACGATGCAGTTGTAGGCGTGGCGCAGGGCATTGAGCGCCGGGATCAGGTATTCGAGGTAGGTTTTTCCGCCACGGGTGACATTGCTGATCAAATAGACGTTTTTCATTATTGACTTGTACTTTTAAAATTTGCCGTGGCAAAAAAGTTGGATCAGCTGGATTGCGCGTAGACAACTGATTGATATTGTCTTGACGCGTTCGCCATTGAAGATCTGTCATCGGCAGTTGTTTTAAGTCCGCCGTCTCATGACGATTTTATTGATCAAGTGTATTGCGCCCGCTGGGCTGAAGAGTTCTTTTCCATGATGTGTCGCCTCCATTTTATATTGCTTTAAAGTTTGAAGTTTTTAACTAAAAGCTCTGGCGCCTGATGAAAAGCGCCGTCGTTATATCACATCTTGGCTAATGGCTATCAGCGCGCGCGGACTTTATTTTCAGCTGGCACAGGTCGCCTGTAAGCTGCCTGTCCATCCCGTCATTGCGTCGCTGGGCGATATTGCAGCGCTTCGGCCAGATGCTCACGTGATATGGCATCAACCTTCTCTATATCGGCCAGTGTCCGTGCAACCTTGAGCAGCCGATGTGCTGAACGCAGCGACAGGGTCAGTCGCTCACAGGCTGACTCCAGCCAGGTTTCATCGGCTGTGGATAACTTGCAGTGCTTCTTCAGCCCCGGCAAATCGAGAAACGCATTGGCACAGCCCTGACGTTTTTGCTGACGCTCGCGGGCCTCGGCGACCCGCGTGGCCGCGCTGGCGCTGTCCTCTCCCGGTTTCACCGCAGGGTTCAACGCTGTGGCCTCCCGCGCCACCGTCAGGTGCAAATCGATCCGGTCCAGCAACGGCCCCGACAGTTTGTTGCGATAGCGCTGCACCATGTCCGGCGTGCACGAGCACTTGCCGCTCGGTTCGCCAAGATATCCACAGGGGCAGGGGTTCATCGCCGCGACCAGCTGGAATCTCGCGGGAAACCGCACCCGTTCCTTGGCCCTTGCGATCACGATGCAGCCGGATTCCAGCGGTTCGCGCAGAACCTCCAACACCTTGCGATCAAACTCGGGTAGCTCATCGAGAAACAGCACGCCGTGATGGGCGAGGGTGATTTCACCGGGTTGCGGTTTTGAACTGCCGCCGACCAATGCCGGCCCGGAGGCCGAGTGATGCGGTTGGCGGAACGGGCGCTGCGGCCAGTGGGTCAACGGTGCGCCGCTGGCGACGGATTGAATCGCCGCCACTTCCAGCGCTTCACTCTCGGCCAGCGGTGGCAGCAATCCCGGTAATCGGCTGGCCAGCAACGTCTTGCCCGTCCCCGGTGGCCCGCTGAACAGCAGATTGTGCGCACCGGCGGCGGCAATCAGCAGCGCCCGTTTGGCGGCCAGTTGGCCCTGTACCTCATTCAAGTCGGGATAGGGTTTGGCGGCATGGATCAACCCATCCGAGACATAAGGCTCGACCGGTGTATGCCCGTTGAAATGCGCCACGGCCTCCAGCAGATGATCCACTGCGATCACCCTCAGTCCTGACGCCAGACACGCCTCCTCGGCATTCGCCCGCGGCACCACCAGCGTCCGCCCGGCCTTGCGTGCCGCCAGCGCCGCTGGCAACACCCCACGCACCGCCCGCACTGCACCGGATAACGCCAGCTCACCCAGGCATTCCACGTCATCCAGGGTCAACGTCGGCACCTGCACACTCGCCGACAGAATTCCCAGCGCAATCGCCAGATCGAACCGCCCGCCATCCTTGGGCAGATCCGCCGGCGCCAGATTCAAGGTGATCCGCCGCGCCGGAAACTGCAGCCCGGAATTGATGATCGCACTGCGCACCCGGTCCTTGCTCTCCTTCACTGCCGCTTCGGGCAGGCCGACCATGGTCAGCGAGGGCAAGCCGTTGGCCAGGTGAACTTCGACGGTGACGGCGGGGGCATCCACGCCTATCTGGGCGCGGCTGTGGACGATGGCGAGGGACATGGTCGTTCCTTGAGTTGAATCGGGGGCCGCTTCCTGCGGTTTTTTAAGGGTAGTCGGGGAGGAGAGAGTTGGAGGGACGGCTGCCTGGGCAAACCTTCACTGGATGTTGCTGGAGTCGAAATGATTAATCGTCAGGCGTAAAAAAACCGCCAACTAGGCGGACTTTTAATTCGGGATTCAGGTTCCGCCACCGGCGAGCCAGCCATCTGGCTCCAATTCTTTGCCATAGGTCGCGGCGACCTTCAAAAAGTGCCGCTGACTGGCAGAAATCGTATCGGCCAAACTGGGCGCAAACCCAGTGCTGAACATTCAGCATTGGGTGAGCTTAGGAATCTGGGCTTCACGACGCAATCGGACGGCGGGGTTGCCAGCTGTAGGATTCTGCCGAGATTCGGCAGCGAATCCTGAATGGCGGGAAGGTCGTTCCGACCTTCATTCGCGGGCAAGCCCGCTCCCACAAGGGGCCGCATTCACAAAGACACGAGGTGTTACTCCGCCGGCGGCGTCAGCTTCGCTTCCATCTCCGCCACCTTCGCTTCAAGGCTCTCCAGCCTGGCCCGAGTGCGCGCCAGCACCACCATCTGACTGTCAAACTCTTCGCGGCTCACCAGGTCCAGTTTGCTGAAGGCGCTTTGCAGCAGCATCTTGAACTGGCTTTCGATTTCGGCTTTTGGCAAGGGCGTGTCGCCGCTGAACAGGCGGGAGGCGGTGCCGCTCAGGGCGTCGAGGAAGTCTTTGGGCGCGAGCATGGGATATGTCCTGGAAACTATGGCCGGCAGTGTATCACGCAGTGTCTATAGTCATTTGCGCAGGCACGGATGCACGCTTTTCGCGCAACTGGATGCACGGCCACGCACCGTTGTTGTGCGTATCCCGAGTGCCATTTGGGTGATGGCATCTGCCGCAGCGGCCAAGGGATTGAAATCAGTGGTTTTTGGCGAGATGGCAAGCTTTCTGCTTAGACACCTTCGACCCATGCACTGATGCAGTCGCTGTGACGAATGCAGTGCGGCAGACGGAGCGGGGAGTTTCGTCTGGAGCGGTTAGCTGGCGTCGACAACGAAGCGTTACAAAGCCAGGCACTGCGCTTAGACTTGAGTCGGGTTTGTTTTCCTGGGGCAAGTCCACCAATTCGGGAGAGAGTTTCATGAAGCTAGTCACTGCCATCATCAAGCCGTTCAAGTTGGACGACGTGCGCGAGTCGCTGTCCGAAATCGGCGTGCAGGGCATTACCGTTACTGAAGTCAAAGGCTTCGGTCGGCAGAAGGGTCACACCGAGCTGTATCGCGGCGCGGAGTATGTGGTCGATTTTCTGCCCAAGGTGAAAATCGACGTTGCCATCGACGACAAGGATCTGGATCGGGTTATCGAGGCGATAACCAAGGCTGCCAACACCGGCAAGATCGGTGACGGCAAGATCTTCGTGGTCAATCTGGAACAGGCGATCCGCATCCGTACCGGCGAAACCGATACCGACGCGATCTAAGCGCCGCCACAAACCCAACGCCCCAGGAGAAAACAATATGACTCTGCGTAAATTCGCAGGGCTAGGAGCCCTGTTGTCTATCGTAATGCCCGGCCTGGCCATGGCGGCAGACGAAGTGGCAGCTCCAGTCCTGAACTCCGGCGACACCGCCTGGATGCTCACCTCCACAGCCCTCGTGCTGTTCATGACCATTCCCGGCCTCGCGCTGTTCTACGGCGGCATGGTCCGGTCGAAAAACATTCTTTCCGTGATGATGCAGTGCTTTGCCATTACCGGTCTGATCAGCGTCCTGTGGGTCATTTATGGCTACAGCATCGCGTTCGACACCACCGGCATGGAGCAGGGCGTCGTCAACTTCAATTCGTTCGTGGGCGGTTTCGGCAAGGCGTTCCTGGCCGGTGTCACGCCAGCGAGCCTGACCGGCCCGGCGGCGCTGTTCCCCGAGGCGGTCTTCATCACCTTCCAGATGACCTTCGCGATCATCACCCCGGCGCTGATCGTCGGTGCATTCGCCGAGCGGATGAAGTTCTCCGCGATGCTGATCTTCATGGGCATCTGGTTCACCCTGGTTTATGCACCGATCGCGCACATGGTCTGGTCCGGCAACGGCGGCCTGATGTGGGACTGGGGCGTACTCGACTTCGCGGGCGGCACCGTGGTGCACATCAACGCCGGTGTGGCCGGTCTGATTGCCTGCCTGGTACTGGGTAAACGCAAAGGCTTCCCGACCACGCCGATGGCGCCACACAATCTGGGTTACACCCTGATGGGCGCGGCGATGCTGTGGGTCGGCTGGTTCGGCTTCAACGCCGGTTCCGCTGCGGCCGCCAACGGCACCGCCGGCATGGCGATGCTGGTGACCCAGATCGCGACCGCCGCTGCTGCACTGGGCTGGATGTTCGCCGAGTGGATCACCCACGGCAAACCTAGCGCACTGGGTATCGCATCCGGCGTCGTTGCAGGTCTGGTGGCGATCACTCCGGCCGCTGGCACCGTGGGCCCGATGGGTGCCCTGGTCATCGGTCTGGCGGCAGGCGTGGTGTGCTTCTTCTGCGCCACCACCCTGAAACGCAAACTCGGTTATGACGACTCCCTGGACGCCTTCGGCGTGCACGGTATCGGCGGTATCCTCGGCGCGATCCTGACCGGTGTGTTCGCCGCACCGTCGCTGGGTGGCTTCGGCACCGTCACCGACATCGCCGCACAAGTCTGGATTCAGTGCAAAGGCGTCGGCTTCACCGTGATCTATACCGCGATCGTCACCTTCATCATCCTCAAGGTGCTGGATGCCGTGATGGGTCTGCGCGTGACCGAGGAAGAAGAATCGGTCGGCCTGGATCTGGCACAACACAACGAGCGTGGCTACAACCTGTAAGCACGCGCCGCAAAAAACTTGCCCGGCTCGCCGGGCATTTTTTTGTCTGGAATTTGTCTTCCCCGATACAGCTGAAAGGATTTTTCGTACTGCTTTGGTCGTGTTTACGACGAGTGTTTTTCTGCGGCCAAAGGCTTACATCATTGAAGGAATATTAGGGCCTTTGTTTTTTTCCAGAGCGCGCTAGAATGCGCCCCGAACGTGCGGAGAACTGTATGTGGCAACAGACTCTGATAACCCTGCGGGCACGGCCCCGGGGCTTTCATCTGGTGACCGACGAGTTGCTCGCCGGCCTGCCTGAACTCAAGGCATGCCGGGTCGGTCTGTTGCATTTGTGGCTGCAGCATACCTCGGCGTCGTTGACCATCAACGAGAACGCCGATCCGGCGGTACGTCGCGACTTCGAACGATTTTTCAATCGTCTGATCCCACAAGGAGCAGACGGCTATGAGCATAACGACGAAGGCCTGGACGACCTCCCGGCGCACTTCAAGGCCAGCGTGCTGGGCTGTCAGATCAGTTTGCCGGTAACGGCGGGCCGACTGGCACTGGGTACCTGGCAAGGCGTTTATCTGGGCGAGCACCGTGATCATGGCGGTGCCCGTAAAGTCCTCGCCACCTTGCACGGTGAAGGGGCATAAACCGTTGGTCACCAATGGTTACCGATTTTTTTCCGGCGACTTTCGACAGTCGCCAAAGCTGGTCTATAACTAATCTGCTTTTCGCAAGTCATGAGGTAGAACATGAGCGACGATGATCTGGAAAACGACGACCTCGAAGTAGGCGACGAAGACGAGGCCGAAGACGGTCTGGAAGCAGCAGCGGAAGACGTTGCTGAAGACGATGGCGGTGACGATACGCCGGCCCCGGCTGCCAAAGGCAAGGCCAAGGCTGCGGTGTCGGTCGACGAGTTGCCGAGCATTGAAGCCAAGAACAAGGAGCGCGACGCCCTGGCCAAGGCCATGGAAGAGTTCCTTGCACGCGGCGGCAAGGTGCAGGAAGTGGAGGCCAACGTGGTCGCCGATCCGCCCAAGAAACCGGACAACAAGTACGGCAGCCGCCCTATCTGAGGCGTGTCGCTCGCTTGCTGAAAAAGCCCGCCGTCGCTGCGGGCTTTTTCATGGGCGAAAGAAAGTTAGCCGCGGCTGTTCCAGCGGGCGAGCACTGCGGGCAGATCGTTCAGGCTACGAATCTCGGCATCCGGCAGGCGCTCCGCTTCCCAGACCTTGCCGGCGGGGTTGAACCAGATCGCTCGCAGACCGGCCTGCTGCGCCCCGGCGATGTCATCCCCCGGGTGATCGCCAATATGCACCGCCGCTTCGGCGCTGACGCCGCCGCGCTGCAACGCTTCATGGAACAGTCGCGCATCCGGCTTGGCGATGCCGATGTCTTCGGCGCACAGCGCAAACTTGAAGTAGTCCGCCAGCCCCAACCGACGCACATCGGCGTTGCCGTTGGTGACCACGCCGAGGGCGTAGTGTTTGGCCAGGGTTTCCAGGATCGGCTCGACTTCCGGGAACACCTCGATCTGATGCCGCGCATGCAGGAACACTTCAAAACTCTTGTCTGCCAGCTCCGATGCTTCGCCGTGGGCGTACCCGGACTCTTCCAAAGCATGGAACAGCACTCGCCGGCGCAGCGCGCTGATGCGGTGCTTGAGTCCCGGTTCGCTGCTCAGCACGCGCTCGCGGATCGACCACAGATGCTCCACCGGCACCGCGCCCAGCTTCGGTGCATGTTCGCTCAGCCATTCGCGCAAAACCGCTTCTGCGCTGACGATCACCGGGGCGGTATCCCACAGGGTGTCGTCGAGGTCGAAGGTGATCAACTGGATGCTCATGAATCATCGCCTTTCATGCGTTTGGCCCGTGGATGGGCGCTGTCATAGACCGCCGCCAGGTGCTGGAAGTCCAGGTGGGTATAGATCTGGGTGGTCTTGATGTCCGAGTGGCCGAGCAGTTCCTGCACCGCACGCAGGTCCTGGGAGGACTCGAGCAAATGGCTGGCGAAGGAGTGCCGCAGCATGTGCGGGTGCAGGTTCTGCCCCAGTTCGCGCTCGCCCGCCAGTTTGACCCGCACCTGAATCGCTCGCGGGCCGAGGCGGCGGCCTTGCTGGCTGACGAACACGGCGTCGTCCGACGGGTTGGTCAGCGCCCGCAGCGGCAGCCATTGCTCCAGCGCTTCCCGAGCCTTTTTGCCGACGGGCAGCAGGCGTGTCTTGCTGCCCTTGCCGAGCACCTGGACCATGCCGTCGGCCAGATCGAGCTGATCGAGATTGAGCCCGGTCAGCTCCGACAGCCGCAGGCCGGAGGAATAGAACAATTCCAGAATCGCCTGATCGCGCCGGGCCAGAAAGTCGTCCTCGACTGCGCCTTCGAGCAGTTGCAGCGCTCGGTCGGTATCGAGGGTTTTCGGCAGGCGACGTTCACCTTTCGGTGGTGCGAGACCCGTTGCGGGATCGTGATCGCAGAGACATTCGCGATTCAGATAGTGATAGAGCCCGCGCACCGCCGAGAGCAGGCGGGCCAGACTGCGCGAGGACTGGCCTTGGGCATGCAGGCGGGCGATCAGGCTGCGCAGGCGCTGGATGTCGAGCGCCTGCCAGCTGCCGATGTTCTGTTTGATGCACCAGCCGAGGACTTTATCGAGATCGCGCCGGTAGGCCGACAGCGTATGCGGCGACACCTGCCGCTCACTGCGCAGGTGTTCGCAGTAAGCGTCCAGTTGCCGTTCCATGGTCAGCGTACCGAGCGCAGGGAGCTGTTGACCCGTGGCAGCACGCGACCCATGACTTCGGCGATGTAGCTGAGGAACAGCGTGCCGACCGAACTCTTGTAGTGCTGCGGGTCACGGCTGGCGATGGCCAGGATTCCGTGGATGCCCTGGTGGCTGACGGCGACCACGGCGGTGGAGCCGATCTGCTTGCGCTGCTCTTCGCCGAACAGGAAGTCCAGTTCATGTTCGCGCAGGCTGCCGCTGACGCTCTTGCCTTCAGTGAGCAATCCGCCGATGGCGGTTTGCGCGTCGGCGTGGGTCACCCAGCGGCCGACCGGGGCCGGGTTGTCGCCGAGCAGGATCAGGCTGACGAAGGGCACTTGGAAATCCTGGCGCAGGCTGTCTTCGACGCTGATCACCACGTCTTCCAGGGTGGCAGCGTCCATCAGTGCAAGGATCAGGCGACGGGTCTTGTCGAACAGGCGATCGTTGTCCCGGGCGACGTCCATCAAATGCGAGAGGCGATGACGCATCTCGATGTTGCGGTCGCGCAGGATGGCCATCTGGCGCTCGACCAGCGAGACGGTATCACCGCGCTGATGGGGGATGCGCAGGGACGGCAGCAATTCTTCATGCTCGACGAAGAAGTCCGGATGAGCCTCCAGGTACGCGGCAACCGCTGCCGCCTCCAGGCTCTCGGACGCTGATTCACCGGACTGTCGGGCGGGTACCTGAGGCTTATCGGTCATGGCTTCTGCTCACTCAAAGACGCACTTGTCCTTCGTATACGCGCACTGCCGGGCCGGTCATCAACACCGGTTGGCCGGGGCCTGCCCACTCAATGGACAGACGCCCGCCCGGCAGGTCGATCAGCAGTGGCGAATCCATCCACCCCTGACTGATCGCCGCTACAGCAGCAGCGCAGGCACCGGTGCCGCAGGCCTGGGTTTCCCCGGCGCCGCGTTCCCAGACGCGCAGTTGCGCGCGATGGCGGTCGATGACCTGGAGAAAACCGACGTTGACCCGCGCCGGAAAGCGCGGATGGTGTTCGATCTTCGGCCCCAGTTCATGCACCGGTGCAGTGTTGATATCGCTGACTCGCAGCACCGCATGGGGGTTGCCCATGGAGACCGCCGCCAGATCGACCGGCGTACCGTCGACATCGACCTGATAACTCAGGGCCTGCTCCGGCGCCTGGAACGGAATGTCCGCCGGCACCAGGCGCGGGGCGCCCATGTTCACGCCGATCTGGCCGTCGTTACGCACGTCCAGCTCGATGATGCCGCCCTTGGTTTCGACGCGGATCTGTCGCTTGGCGGTCAGACGCTTGTCGAGCACGAAGCGGGCGAAGCAGCGCGCACCGTTGCCGCACTGCTCCACTTCGGAGCCGTCGGAGTTGAAGATCCGGTAACGGAAATCCACGTCCGGATTGCTTGGCGCCTCGACGATCAGCAACTGGTCGAAACCGATGCCGGTGTGCCGGTCGCCCCACATTTTCGCGTGCTTGGGCTGAATATGCGCGTGCTGACTGACCAGGTCGAGAACCATGAAGTCGTTGCCCAGGCCATGCATCTTGGTAAAACGCAGCAGCATGGGGTCACTCCGGCAGCAGGCTTTCGCCGGCAAACAGCTCGGCCACGGTTTCGCGGCGACGCACTTCAAAGGCCTGATCGCCATCCACCAGCACTTCGGCGGCGCGGCCGCGGGTGTTGTAGTTGGAGCTCATCACGAAACCGTAGGCACCGGCCGAATGCACGGCCAGCAGATCGCCTTCTTCCAGCGCCAGTTCGCGTTCCTTGGCGAGGAAGTCGCCGGTTTCGCAGATCGGGCCGACGACGTCGTAGGTACGCGCAGCGGTCTCGCGTGGCTTGACCGGGGTCACGTCCATCCAGGCCTGGTACAGCGCCGGGCGGATCAGGTCGTTCATGGCCGCGTCGACGATGGCGAAGTCTTTGTGTTCGGTGTGCTTGAGGTACTCGACCTGGGTCAGCAGCACGCCGGCGTTGGCGACGATGAAGCGGCCCGGTTCGAACACCAGCGCCAGATCACGGCCGACCAGACGCTCGCGCACAGCCTTGATGTAATCGGCGGCCAATGGCGGCTCTTCATCGCGATAACGCACACCCAGGCCGCCACCGAGATCGATGTGGCGCAGGTGGATGCCGCAATCGCCGAGGCGATCGACCAGATCCAGCAGGCGGTCGAGGGCATCGAGGAACGGAGGCAGAGTGGTCAGTTGCGAACCGATGTGGCAGTCGACGCCGACCACTTCCAGGTTCGGCAGGTGCGCGGCACGCACGTACACGTCTTCGGCGTCGGCGATGGCGATGCCGAACTTGTTCTCTTTGAGACCGGTGGAAATGTACGGGTGGGTGCCGGCATCGACGTCCGGGTTCACGCGCAGCGAAATCGGCGCGCGAACGCCCAGCTCGGCGGCGACCACTTGCAGGCGCTCGAGCTCGTCAGTGGATTCGACGTTGAAGCAATGCACGCCGACTTCCAGCGCACGGCGCATGTCGTCACGGGTCTTGCCGACGCCGGAGAACACGATCTTGTCCGGGCTGCCGCCGGCGGCCAGAACGCGTTCCAGCTCGCCGCGGGAAACGATGTCGAAACCGGCGCCGATACGGGCCAGGACATTCAGGACGCCGAGGTTGGAGTTGGCCTTGACCGCAAAGCACACCAGGTGCGGCATGCCGGCCAGCGCATCGGCGTAGGCCAGGTACTGGGCCTCGATGTGCGCGCGGGAGTAAACGTAGGTGGGAGTGCCGAAGCGATCGGCGATGGCGGACAGCGCCACACCTTCCGCGAACAGTTCCCCGCCACGGTAGTTAAAAGCGTCCATGGCGATCCCTTAGTAAACGTCGTGCTTGTGTGCCTTGGAGACAGGCTGCTTTTGCGAAGACTGGGCTTGCTCGGCCGGGTCCTGATCTTCATCGGGCAGGTACAGCGGGCCTTTTTGACCACAAGCCGAAACAAGGCAGGCAACCGCGACGAGCGCAGCAAGGGAAGAGATCAGGCGCTTCATGGCGAAATCCTTGAAAATGCGTTAATTGCGCCGGAGTATACCGGCCACCCGGCAGCTTGCCTATGCGACGGAACTCCCGTCCGGCGGGGCTCGGGCTGCGGCACGGAAACTTTTCCCGCGTGGCGGGTGGATATTTCGTCGCCGGGCAGGGCGCTTGGTCGTTATCCTTTGCAATCGGCTGGCAGCGTCCGTATCTTGCGGCGCTTGAGCCTGATCAGACATTTTTTGAGGTTGCCGCAATGAGTTTGTCCGAAGCCCGTTTCCACGATCTGGTCGATGAAACCCAGGAAAAACTGGAAGACATCTTCGACGACAGCGACCTGGACATCGACATGGAGAACTCGGCCGGTGTGCTGACCGTCAAGTTCGAGAACGGCACCCAGCTGATCTTCAGTCGTCAGGAACCGTTGCGTCAGCTGTGGCTGGCCGCGGTGTCCGGCGGTTTCCACTTCGACTACGACGAAGAAAGCGAACGCTGGATGTGCGACAAGAGCGAAGAACAGCTGGGCGAAATGCTCGAGCGCATCGTCAAGCAGCAGGCCGGCACCGAATTCGATTTCGAAGGCCTGTGATTTCGTGACTGATACTGCGCCCGTCCGTCCGCCGAAGCCGCTCTACAGCAACGTCAGCCCGGCCGTCCCTTCTCCGTGCACCGGCGTGTGCCGGCTGGATGAACAGAAGGTCTGCCTCGGCTGCATGCGCCATGTCGAAGACATCCGCGAGTGGCGTTCGGCCGATGACGAGCGCCGCCGGGTGATTTGTGCGCAGGCGGCTCAGCGCCGGCAGCTCGCCGGAGCGTAGCTTGTATATTTTTTGAGCTGTGATAGTGTCCGGAAACGCCTCAACCCATCGAGGCCTGGTGAGAACCCCGTCTTTTTTGGCGGGGTTTTGCTTTTTTTGTGTGCAGAAGAAAGGAGTCTGCCCGGATCATGACCGCACCTTCCATCACCCTTACCCGTCTGGACGTGCAACGTCTGGAGCGCCTGATCGACAGCCTGGATGACACGCTGCCGGGCGTGATCGCGCTGCAAACCGAACTGGACCGCGCCGATACCCTGGTCGGTCACGATGAAGTGCCTGCCGATGTCGTGACGATGAATTCCCGCGTGCACTGCCGTGAAGAGAGCAGTGGCAAGGACTACCACCTGACCCTGGTCTATCCGAAGCACGCCAATGCCGACGAAGGCAAAGTCTCGATCCTGGCTCCGGTCGGCAGTGCGCTGCTGGGCCTGAAAGTCGGTCAGCACATCGACTGGCCGGCTCCGGGTGGCAAGACCCTGAAACTGACTTTGCTCGAAGTCGAATCGCAGCCGGCCAACGGCGGTGATTTCCCGGAGTAACCCGCGTCAGACCTGCTCGAGCGCCTCGTTCAGAGAGCGTTCAAGGTCGGCCTTGTAACGCAGATACAGATTGCTCGAACTCTGCCCGTCACCGATCACACCCGACAGGTCCAGGTCGGTGATATAGCAGCGGTAGCGCTCGCTTTCCCGGCGCTGTCCGACGATCTCCCGGGCGACCACGCTGAACAGCTGGTCGCCATGTTCCAGCTCGCTGAATTCCCGTTGATTGCAATACAGCGTGACCTGCACTTCGCCGGGCGCGGCTTTGCCGACGATCGCCTGCACGTCGTAGAACGGTTTGTTGACCGGTGTCTGCGGCGCCGGGCGCATTTCGACCCGTCGCGCGCGCCCCGGCCCTGATGGCAATAACTGGTAATACAAGATTTCAAGGCTGGCGGCATGACCCGAATCCATCGGCAGCAGCGCTTCGCGGCGGAACTGGATCGATTGCAGGAACCGCTGCAACGGCACCAGCAGGCTTTGCTCGTCGTGATAGGGCAAGTGCTGTTGCCACAGCGCATTGAACTCGTCGAGCACGTACAGCTCGGCGGTTTGTTCGGTGATCCGGTAGAACACCTGAATGCATTCAGGCTGGCCCATCGGCAGGATCAACGCCAGGTCGTGGTCTTCCAGCGCCATCGGATCCAGGTGCAGCGGGCTGTAGCGCGGCTGTTCCTCGCCAAGGTAATCGAGCAGTGCCGGCAGGGTGGCGAGGGCGACATGGCTGACCTGGCCCGGCACCAGTTCCAGCACGTGGTAATGCTGCTGCACCTGGATCAGGTAGCGGTGATTCAGGTCGCTGAGCAACAGGGTCTGCGCGGTGTCGACGATTTCTTCCACCCGGCGCGCAATGAATTGCGCGCGGTTGTGACAGAAACAGCGCACTCGCAGCGATGGTTGTTGCGACCCGCGCGGCAGGTTGTTGAGGTAATCGCGCAGGCAGTCCATCAAGGCATGCGGGCCGTCGAAGCGGTTGACCAGCACTTCGTTCCAGCTGTTGAGCGTGACCTGATCCAGGGTCAGCACCAGATTCTCGCGCACGCCGGCGTAACTCAGCGAATCCGTGCGTTCGGTGGTCATCAGGATGTTCAGGTCGCGGTGATGCTTGAGCGGATCGACCCCGACATTCACCAGCATCAGCACTTCGCTCGGCACGGCGGCACGCAACAGCGGTTCTTCGGCAACGGTCGACAAGGGTAGGGCGATGCTCTGTTGCAGGCTGCCGAGCAGGTTGAACAGCTCGAACTCGCTCATATCGCTGGTGCCGGGGTGCAGCGCCAGTCGGGTGCTGCTGTCGATCACGCCGTTGCGGTGGCACCAGGTCAGCAGTTCCAGCAACTCGCGGCTGCGCTTGATCGGCGCGAAGTGTTCCCACTCCAGCGCCGTCAGGCTGCCGTTGTACAGGCCCCACTGGGTTTGGCCCGGTTCCTTTTTGTTCGGCGATTGCACCAGGGTCAGGGTGTCTTCGGCCAGATCCGGGGCGATGCCGGGGTTGATGAACTCGACCTTGTCGGCCTTGCGTTCGAACGCGGCATACAGCCGTCGTCCGAGAACGTTGAGGTCGCGCTTGTTGATCAGGCTGACAGTCTGTTCGGTGCGGGCGAACTGGGTCAGGAAGCGGTAGCTGTAGTTCAGCTCGTTGACCAGCGCCCGGCGCTCGGCGCTGACCTGGCGGACTTTCCACTGGCTGCGGCTGTCGAGCAGCGCCAGTTGCCGCTGATCCCAATGCCATTCGCTGGCCAGCCTTTCCAGCAGTGAGCGTTGCCAGCTCTGGGTGCGAGTGTTGCCGGTGAGCTTGCGGTTGATCTTGAGGTACAGCGCCCGGCGTACCAGCTCAAGCCGTTCCGGCTCGTTGCGCGCAGTGAGGTATTCCTCGATCCGGCGGTAGACCACCATGTACGGGTCGAGCTCGTCGAGGTCCAGCCGGTTGGCAAATACGGCCTGCTTGAAGCGCAGGCTCAGGCACTGCACCTGGGGATGTTCGCTGGCGTAGACCTCGGTCAGCAGCAGCTTGAGCACCGATTTGTAAGGCGATTCGATGCCCTTGAACAGTTGCCACAGCCCGGCGCCGACAAACTCGCCCGGCGGAATGTGCGCCATCGGCCCCAGGTCGAGGGTTTCATCGTTGCGGATGAAACGCTTGGAAATCAGGGTGTGGGTGTACGCATCGTAGGCGCGTTCTTCATAGACCGGCACCAGCCACCAGATCGGCGTGCGCCCGGCGAGCCAGATCGCGGTGCGGTAGAACTCGTCCAGCAGCAGGTAATGCTGGGTGGTGCCGCAATCTTCGGAGCTGAGCTGGGTGTCGCGTTCGCCTTTGACGAAGCGCACCGGGTCGATCAGGAAAAAGTGCGCCTCGGCCCCCTGGCTGGCGGCCCAGGTTTCGAGCAGCTGGCATTTCTTGCGCAGCTCGGCCAGATCACTGTCGCTAAGGTCGGGGGCGTGGCAGACCCACACATCCATGTCGCTCTGGTCGGCCTGGGCCAGCGTGCCGAGGCTGCCCATCAGGAACAGCCCGTGAATCGGCCGTGGCGGGTTGCTGCCGTGACGCGGCTTATAGGAGAACGAGCGCGTCAGGCGCTGAGCTTCGGCCAGCACATCGGCGTCGGGTTCGTAATTCGACAGCCCGGCCGGCGTACTGCCCGAGACATAACCGGGCAACAGCGGATGATTGACGTGGAAAAACAGTGGCAGCAGCGTGAGCACGCTTTGCTGGCGCGTCGACAGACCTTCCAGCGCCCGGTTCAGGCGGCCTTCATTGAGTTTCAGAAAACGCGCGCGTAGCTGGCTGAGTACCTTGCGGTCGATGCCTTCGTCCAGGTCGGGGCGGATTTCATGGGTGCGGGTCATGTCGGCTCAAACCGGCGCGCAGGGCTCGGAGGCAAGGGGTCTCGGGTGTCCGGGAGTTTAGCGCCTGAGCGGCAGGAGTTTTAAGCTGAATTTGTTTTTTGACGTCAGATTTCTATCGCGCGGCGATGGGGGACGTTCATGGCTGGCCCGCGGAAATCCCGTGGCAGGGGTTTCCGTGGGCAAAGTCGGGAGGATCAGGCGGTTTGCTGCTCTCTGAGAATCGTCAGTACGGTTTGCACGTTTTGTGCGGCATCGCGACCGAGGCTGGTCAGGTAACCGCCATCAGGCTGGTCTGTCAGTTCTTTTTCGAACAGGCGTTGTGCGGCGGCAATGTGCTTCGGGGCAGCGGTCTGATGAATTTTCAGACCTTCCTGGGAACTGTCCAGGTTGAAGAGTGCGAGGACTTCCAGTTCGGCAACCAACTCAGGGGTAAGCGACATAAGGACTCCAGACTTTCTAGGAATTGGACGACAGCGCCCCTAAGGTGAACCTGCCGGCGCGGCCTGTCCAGTGCGCGTGTCAGGGTTTTTGTCCCGGGGTGGATTCCAGTGTAGTCAGGGGGTGGCGGAAGGCCGCAGAGATGGGTGACAAATTGTGTGGGAGCAGGCCTGCTCCCACGGGGCAGGGCCGTTTACTGCTTTTCCGGTGGCAGTTCCGGCAGCGCGCGCAGCGCGGTTTCGTACCACTCGGTATTGAACGCGCGGTCTTCGTCGAGCATCGCGTCGATTTCGTAGGCCAGCACGTGGGCCATCAGATTCAGGATGTCGTCACGCTCGTAGCCGACCAGCGTCAGCTTGTTGAAGGTTGCCTTGGCCGCTGGCGGGTTGTCACTTTCGATCTGGTTCTCGATCGCTTCGATCAGCGTCGATTCGGTGAACTCTTCTTCATCATTGTCGATGTCAGTCGGCTCGCTCATGGCAGGCTCCTCAAGGAAAGGCGCCAGTTTACCCGCATTCAGCGGCGTGATGCTGCTGGCGCGAATCCCCGGTGCAATCTATAAACAGGCACTGCCCACCCCGCACGGCCTGGAGGCTATGTGATGTTCAAGCTCTATGGATTCTCCGTCAGCAACTACTACAACATGGTCAAACTGGCGTTGCTGGAAAAAGGCCTGCCGTTCGAAGAGGTCACGTTCTACCCGACGCCTACGCCTGAATCTCTGGCCATCAGTCCGCGCGGCAAGGTCCCGGTGCTGGGGGCCGAAGGCGGCTACATCAATGAAACGATGGTGATGCTCGAATACCTCGAAAGCAGCCAGAAGGGTGTCCCGCTGCTGCCGACCGAGCCGTTTGCCCGCGCTCAGGTAATGGCGGTGGCCAAGGAGATCGAACTGTATATCGAGCTGCCGGCCCGTGCCTGTTACGGCGAAGCGTTTTTCGGCACGGCGCTGCCGGAGGCGATCAAGGAGAAAACCAAGGCTGAATTACTGCTGGGCTTTGCGGCGTTGGGACGTCACGGCAAGTTCGCCCCGTATGTGGCGGGCGACCGCCTGAGCATTGCGGATTTGTACTTTCTCTACAGCGTGCCGCTGGCGGCTGCGGTGGGGCACAAACTGTTCGGTCTGGATCTGCTGGCGGACATGCCGAAGGCCAAGGCGCTGCTGGAGCGGCTTGAGCGGAATCCTCATGTGCAGAAGATTGCAGCGGACAAGGATGCGGCGATGCCGGCGTTTTTGGCGATGATCGCCGCCAAAAAGTAGAAAACCTTGAGCAAGTTCGCGGGCAAGTCGAAAACTCGACTTGCCCGCGATGCTTTTAGCGGCTGGCGATCAACGCCTGACCACGAACCACGGCAGCCTTGACCTGCGCCGGCGCAGTGCCGCCGATGTGGTCACGGGCATTTACCGAACCTTCCAGGGTCAGCACTGCAAACACGTCCTGCTCGATCTGGTCGCTGAACTGACGCAGTTCTTCCAGGCTCATTTCCGCCAGATCCTTGCCGGTGTCGACGCCGTACTTCACGGCATGACCGACGATCTCGTGGCAATCACGGAACGGCAGGCCACGGCGTACCAGGTAGTCGGCCAGGTCGGTGGCGGTGGAGAAACCGCGCAGTGCCGCTTCACGCATGATCGCGTGCTTTGGCTTGATCGCCGGGATCATGTCGGCAAAAGCCCGCAGCGAGTCGCGCAGGGTATCGGCGGCGTCGAACAACGGTTCCTTGTCTTCCTGATTGTCCTTGTTGTAGGCCAGTGGCTGGCCTTTCATCAGGGTCAACAGGCCCATCAGGGCGCCGAACACACGGCCGGTCTTGCCACGTACCAGCTCTGGCACGTCGGGGTTTTTCTTTTGCGGCATGATCGAGCTGCCGGTGCAGAAACGGTCTGGCAGATCGATGAACTGGAATTGCGCGCTGGTCCACAGCACCAGCTCTTCGGAGAAGCGCGACAGGTGCATCATCGCGATGCTCGCGGCCGAGCAGAATTCGATGGCGAAGTCACGGTCGGACACGTTGTCCAGCGAGTTGCCGCCGACGGCGTCGAAGCCCAGCAGTTGTGCGGTGTATTCGCGGTCGATCGGGTAAGTGGTGCCGGCCAGTGCGGCGCTGCCCAGCGGCATGCGGTTGGTGCGCTTGCGGCAGTCGACCAGACGCTCGTAGTCGCGGCTGAGCATTTCGAACCAGGCCAGCATGTGGTGCCCGAAGGTCACCGGCTGAGCGGTCTGCAGGTGAGTAAAGCCCGGCATGATGCTGGCGGCTTCACGCTCGGCCTGCTCCAGCAGGCCTTTTTGCAGGCGGGTGATTTCGCTCAGGATCAGGTCGATTTCGTCACGCAGCCACAGGCGGATGTCGGTGGCGACCTGGTCGTTGCGGCTACGGCCGGTGTGCAGCTTCTTGCCGGTGACGCCGATGCGGTCGGTCAGGCGTGCTTCGATGTTCATGTGCACGTCTTCGAGGTCGACGCGCCAGTCAAACTGGCCGGCCTCGATTTCGCCCTGGATGGTCTTCAGGCCATCGATGATGCTGTCGCGCTCGGCATCCGTCAGCACGCCGACCTTGGCCAGCATGGTGGCGTGGGCGATCGAGCCCATGATGTCGTGGCGATACAGGCGCTGGTCGAAAGTGACGGAGGCGGTGAAGCGGGCGACGAAGGCGTCGACGGGTTCACTGAAGCGGCCGCCCCAGGACTGATTGGTCTTGTCAGTGCTCATGAATTCGCTCGTATCGGCTTGAAGAAAGAAGGCGTGAAACGCTGGCGCGGATAATAACAGGGTTGCCAATCCTGTCGCTGACACTGGTCGATACGTTTTTTTCTCATCTCCTCCTCCATAGTCGCCGGTGTCGCGGGAGGATTTGCGCAAGGATATTTTCCGATTGAGCAATATCGGTCCGACGAGCGTCTACAGTAGGACATAGGGGTCGACGTGGCGGCGGATCGCGCAAAGGTCCGGCCACCGACTATAAGAAGAGAGAGGGGTGGGTGTATTGGCCATTGGCATACCCTGCGTAAAACGCAGTCGGCGACGGGCTTCAGGCGGTACGTTGCAGGTGTCGGCAAATATTGCCAGCCGACGTACGGCACTTTTTGGCGCTCGCGCTAGTCTTAGCGTGGATCGCGGTGACGGACGTCACTCCACTTGTCTACGCTATCCTTGTGCGAGACTCACGCAGGAATCCAGCGCAATATGAATGTCCTGATCGTTGATGACGAACCACTGGCCCGCGAGCGACTCAGCCGAATGGTGAGCGAGCTCGAGGGCTACACAGTCCTGGAGCCCAGCGCCACCAATGGCGAAGAGGCGTTGGCACTGATCGACAGCCACAAGCCGGATATCGTACTGCTCGATATCCGCATGCCGGGCCTCGATGGCCTGCAGGTGGCTGCCCGTCTGTGCGAACGCGAAACCCCGCCGGCCGTGGTGTTTTGCGCAGGTCCCGATGAATTTGCCGTGGAAGCCCTGCAGGCCAGCGCCGTGGGCTATGTGGTGAAACCCGTGCGAACCGAACATCTGCATGACGCCCTGAAACGGGCTGAACGTCCCAACCGGGCCCAGCTCTCGGCCCTGACCCGTCCTGCCGCCGAAAGCGGTAACGGCCCGCGCAGCCACATCAGCGCCCGCACCCGCAAAGGCATCGAACTGATTCCGCTGGATCAGGTGGTGTACTTCATTGCCGACCACAAATACGTGACATTGCGCCACGAAGCTGGCGAAGTCCTTCTGGATGAGCCGCTCAAGGCGCTGGAAGACGAATTCGGCGAGCGCTTCGTGCGGATCCACCGCAACGCGCTGGTCGCCCGCGACCGCATCGAGCGTCTGCAACGTACACCGCTGGGCCACTTCCAGTTGTTCCTCAAGGGCCTCAACGGTGACGCGCTGATCGTCAGCCGCCGGCATGTGGCGGGCGTGCGCAAAATGATGCAGGGGCTTTAGTCCGCAGGCTCCGGGCGGTTCTTCGTTCTTTTCACCAGGCATTGCAGGCCAGGGAGGCCACGCCGTTTCTGATTCAGGTCAAAGTGGATTTGGCTGAGCTGTTATTATCCGCCGTATCTATTCAGTACGGATTGATCCATGTCCTCTCGCGAAATCCGCATCGCCACCCGCAAAAGTGCTCTGGCCCTCTGGCAGGCCGAATACGTCAAAGCCCGTCTGGAAGCAGCCCACCCGGGCCTGCTGGTGACGCTGGTGCCCATGGTCAGTCGCGGCGACAAGCTGCTTGATTCGCCCCTGTCGAAAATCGGTGGCAAGGGCCTGTTCGTCAAGGAACTGGAAACCGCGCTGCTGGAAAACGAAGCCGACATTGCCGTGCACTCGATGAAAGACGTGCCGATGGATTTTCCCGAAGGCCTTGGTCTGTTTTGCATCTGCGAGCGCGAAGATCCGCGTGACGCGTTTGTCTCCAATACGTATTCCAGCCTCGATGCGTTGCCAGCCGGCAGCATCGTCGGCACGTCCAGCCTGCGCCGTCAGGCGCAGTTGCTGACGCGCCGTCCTGATCTCGAGATCCGTTTCCTGCGCGGCAACGTCAACACCCGTCTGGCCAAGCTCGACGCCGGCGAGTACGACGCGATCATCCTCGCGGCAGCGGGCCTGATCCGCCTCGGTTTCGAAGATCGCATCACCTCGGCCATCAGCGTCGACGACAGTCTGCCGGCCGGTGGCCAGGGCGCCGTCGGTATCGAATGCCGCAGCGCCGACACTGAAATCCATGCCTTGCTTGCGCCCCTGCATCATGCCGACACCGCTGACCGTGTCACGGCCGAGCGTGCCCTCAACAAACACCTGAATGGCGGCTGCCAAGTGCCGATCGCCTGCTACGCCGTGCTCGAAGGCGATCAGTTGTGGCTGCGCGGGCTGGTGGGCGAGCCGAGCGGCGGCAAGCTGCTCAACGCACAAGCCCGTGCACCGCGTGCGGCAGCCGAGACGCTGGGCGTGCAGGTGGCCGAAGACCTGCTCAGCCAAGGCGCCGACGATATTCTCAAGGCAGTCTACGGCGAGGCAGGTCACGAGTGACCGCCTGGCGCCTGCTGCTCACGCGCCCGGCGGAGGACTGTTCGGCGCTCGCCGCCGTGCTGGCCGAACAAGGGTTTTTCAGCAGCTGTCTGCCGCTTTTGGAAAACGCCCCTCTGCCGGTCTCTGACACAATGCGCCGCACGATCATGCAACTGCCGCGCTACAGCGCGGTGATCGTGGTCAGCAAGCCAGCGGCGCGGATCGCGGTGGATCTGCTCGACGCTCTGCGGCTGGCGACGCCGACGATGCCGTGGTTCAGCGTGGGCGCGGCGACCGCCGCTATCCTTCGGGATCGGGGGCTGGATGTGAGCTTCCCGGACGCGGGCGACGACAGCGAAGCCTTGCTGCAATTGCCGCGTCTGCTTGAGGCGGTGGCCATGCCCGGTTCACAGGTATTGATCCTGCGCGGGGAGGGCGGACGCGAGCTGCTGGCCGAGCGCCTGCGCACGCTTGGTGCTAGTGTCGAATACTTGGAGTTGTACCGTCGCGACCTGCCGGACTATCCGCCGCAGGAGCTGCCCCGCAGGATTGCAGCGGAACGCCTGAACGGGCTGGTGGTCAGCAGTGGACAGGGTTTCGAGCACCTGCGCCAACTGGCCGGCGACAGCTGGCCTGCACTGGCGCAGTTGCCGTTGTTTGTTCCAAGCCCAAGGGTTGCCGAGCAGGCAAGTGCCGCCGGGGCCCGAACAGTTGTGGATTGTCGCGGCGCCAGTGCTGCGGCCTTGCTGACGGCGTTACGGGAGCATCCCGTGCCCGTTCTCTAATGCAAAGGATGGATACGTGAGCGAAACAGCCTTGCCTAAAGATGACGTTCAACCTGTGATCGATACACCGGTTGATGCACCGCCACCGGCCGCGGAACCGCGCCGAGGCAACGGATTGGCCATTCTCGCGCTGCTGCTCGGCGCCGCCGGTGTTGCGGTGGGTGGCTGGGGTGTCTGGCAGGTGCGACACCTGCAGACCAGCACTCAGAATCAGTTGAGTCAGGTTCAGGCGTTGAACGATCAGGCCCAGACCCTGAAGCTCAACGAGCAACGACTGACCGAGCGCCTCGGGCAATTGCCTGGCGCCGATGAGCTTGCTGATCGCCAGCGTCTGGTGTCGCAACTTCAGGGCGATCAGCAGCGCCTCAATCAACGCCTGGAAACCGTCCTCGGCGCCAGCCGCAAGGACTGGCGCCTGGCCGAGGCCGAGCACTTGCTGCGTCTGGCCAGCCTGCGTCTTTCCGCCCTGCAGGACATCAGCAGCGCCCAGGCGCTGGTCCAGGGTGCCGACGAAATCCTGCGCGAGCAGAACGATCCCGGCTCGTTCGCCGCCCGCGAGCAAGTGGCGAAAACTCTTGTAGCGCTGCGCAGTACCGAGCAGCCGGATCGCACCGGGCTGTTCCTGCGCCTGGGCGCCTTGCGCGATCAGGTCGTCGGTCTCACCGAGCTGGCGCCGGAGTACAAGGATCGCGGCGATTCGCTGTTGGGCCTGACTTCCGATGGCGACGGTGCCAGTCGTTGGGCGCAGTGGTGGGATCAGATCTCGCGCTATATCCGCATCGATTTCAACGCCGACAAGAACGTCCGGCCGCTGCTCGCCGGCCAGAGCCTGAGCCAGGTGCGTCTGGCCCTGAGCCTTGCGCTCGAGCAGGCGCAATGGGCCGCGCTCAACGGTCAGGCGCCGGTGTACACCCAGGCCCTGGCCGAAGCGCGTGACGTCCTCACGGGCAACTTCAACCCGGACAACCCGCAGAGCAAAATCATGCTCGAACAGGTCGCGGAACTGAGCAAGCAACCGGTTACCGTCAACACGCCGGATCTCACCGGAACCTTGAGCACGGTGCAGGCCTATCTGGAGCGCCGTAACGTCAACGCCGAAGACTCGGTGAAACCCTTCGCCAAACCGGCCGCAAGTACCGCGCAGGAGGCGACACCATGAAGCGCCTGTATGTGATCGTGTTTCTGGTGATCGCGGCAACGGCGGCGCTGGGTCTGGCGATTGCCGAGCATTCCGGTTACGTGCTGGTCGCCTACAAAAGCTTTCGTTATGAATCGAGCCTGTGGGCAACCCTGGCAGTGGTGGCGGTGCTGTGGCTGCTGGTCTGGGGTATCAAGGCGCTGGTCGAACTGGTGCTGACCTCCGGCGGCGTGGTCAATCCATGGTCGCGTCGCAACCGCAGCCGTCGCGTGCAGGTGGCGATCGAGCACGGTCAGCTCGACCTGGCCGAAGGTCGCTGGGCCAGTGCCCAGCGTCACCTTTACCGGGCCGCCGAAGCCGAGCGTCAACCGTTGCTGTATTACCTGGGTGCCGCCCGCGCCGCCAACGAACAAGGCAACTACGAGGAAAGCGATCGCCTGCTGGAGCGCGCGCTCGAGCGTCAGCCGCAGGCCGAACTGGCGATCGCCCTCAGCCATGCGCAGTTGCAGACCGATCGTGGCGATACCGATGGTGCGCTGGTCACATTGCAGGCGATGCACGAGCGCCATCCGCACAATGTCCAGACCTTGCGTCAGTTGCAGCGCCTGCATCAGCAGCGCGGTGACTGGTCGTCAGTGATCCGGCTGTTGCCGGAGCTGCGCAAGGACAAAGTTCTGCCACCGGCCGAACTGACCGAACTCGAGCGTCGTGCCTGGGGAGAAAACCTCTCCCTGGCGGCGCATCGCGAAGAGGATGGTGCGGTGGGTTTGCAGTCGCTGAACCGGGCCTGGCAGCAACTGACGTCTGCCCAGCGTCAGGAGCCTGCGCTGGTGCTGGCATACGCCGAGCAACTGCGTCAGCTGGGCGCTCAGGTCGAGGCGGAAGAAGTTTTGCGCACGGCGCTCAAGCGCAAGTACGACAGCCATCTGGCGCGCCTCTATGGTCTGGTACGTGGCAGTGACCCGGCGCGGCAGTTGCAGACGGCGGAAGGCTGGCTCAAGGATCATCCGGGCGATGCCAGCCTGCTGCTGACGCTGGGACGTCTGTGCCTGCAAGCCAGTCTTTGGGGCAAGGCGCGGGATTACCTGGAAAGCAGCCTGCGCGTGCAGCGCAATCCGGAAGCGTGCGCGGAACTGGCTCGTCTTCTGGCACGGCTTGGCGACACTGACCGTAGCAACATGTTGTTCCAGGAGGGCCTCGGTCTGCTGGACGAGCGCTTGCTCGCAGCACCGCTGCCGGTGGCGGCTCGCGCGTGATCGGGATGGAGGAGCTTGCTCCTCCGTTTCTTCCCGAGTGATTGAATAACCTTCGGAAAACCACCTCCGGAACAAAGTCCTACAGCGGACTTCGCAGAATCCTCTCGTCTCTGTCGGGATTTCCCTACACCTCTGGTGAAGTGTCGCCATTACCCTGTCTTGAAAGCCCGAGGCCCTTTCCTCTACCGTAACTGCCTGTCTTTATTGTTACGGATAAGCCATGTCGTTGGCCTGCTCACGCTCCCTGTTCTTTATGGCTTTCACTGCGGGGATTCTAGCCCTGGGAGCTTCCTATTACCTCGAATACGCGGTTGGTCTGGTGCCCTGCAGTCTGTGCCTGGTCCAGCGCCTGTTCATGAGCGTCCTCACCTTGTGTTGTGGTTTGGCTGCGGTCCATGGTCCGCAGCGTGTCGGCCTGTCGCTGTATTGGATGGTGACGTTGCTGAGCAGTCTCGGCGGCACGACGGCGGCGTGGCGGCAGGTGTTATTTCAAAGCGATTCACTGCAGGAACTGGCGCACTGTGCGCCCAATCCAGAAGAAATGTTCAGCAGTCTGCCGTGGTTATGCGCGCTGATGCGGATGTTCAACGACACTGCCGATTGCGCGGAATTGTCCTGGACGCTGTTCGATCTGAGCATTCCGGAGTGGAGTCTGCTGTTTTTCGTGGGGATGTCGATCCTCGCCGTTTACCAGTTATTGCGACAGGTCTGGATGGCTTTGCAGCGACCACTCAGCGGCCAACCGTCGCACCCGGCGCTGGTCAGGGATTAAACACTTGTATGAACTTTCTCTCCTGCGTACCTTGAAGCCATAGGCGTGCGGGCATAATCTGGCCCGCACGTGTCATTGGAATTGTGTTGCTCGATGACGCTCTGCCCGGCCGCCTCTCAAAGCAATATTCACAAGAAGAGGCGCGGGTGTAGAGCAGCATGACCCACAAGGGAAGAGAGATCGCCATGCTCGAAAGTTGTCAGAATGCTCAGGAACGTTGGGGTGGAGTTCATCTGCTGATCGACCGCTGGCTGCAGGAGCGTGAGGAATTGATCGCTGCCTATGACAGGCTGGGCGCCAAACCTCAGGCACTGTCCGAGGATCGAAAGCCCTTGCAGGAATTCTGCGGCGTGCTGGTCGATTACGTCTCGGCCGGGCACTTCGAGATCTACGAACAGCTGACGGGCGAGGCCAAGGCCTTCAACGACAAGCGCGGCCTGGAACTGGCCGAGACGATCTATCCACGGATCGATGTCATTACTGAAAAGCTGCTCGCGTTCAACGACCTTTGCGATGAAGGCAAATGCGTTGCCGAGAAGTTCAAGGAGCTGGGCGGTCTGCTCCACGAACGCTTCGAACTGGAAGACTGCCTGATCGAAGTGTTGCATACCGCACACAAGGAAGAGGATTCGGTTCAGGCCTGAATCGAACCTCGCAAGACACAAAAACGGTGCGCCCCAGGCGCACCGTTTTTTATTGGGCGATCAACTGGTCGCGCCGCGCAATTCCACTTCGAACACCAACGGTGTGAACGGCGCGATCAAGTCACCGGCACCGTCGGCGCCATAAGCCTGATCCGATGGAATCACCAGTCGCCACTTCGCGCCGACCGGCATGTTCTGCAGCGCGGTGCGCCAGCCGGCGATCACGCTGTCGAGATTGAACCACTGCGGCTGACTGTTCTGATCGAACACGGTGCCGTCAGGCAGTCGACCGATGTACAGCACCTGCACTTTTCCATCCGGGCCGGCCTTCGTGCCATTTCCCGGCGTCAGCTCGGTCAACAGGATGCCGTCGGCCAGCTCCTTTACACCCGGCTTGGCTTTTTCGGCGGTGAGAAACCGTCGCTCGTTTTCCATCGCGGCTTCAGTCGAAGGCATGGCTGCCTGCTCGGCTGTCTGCGATTCGTGATCGGCGAGGATCTGCTCGATACGTGCTTCGCTCAATGCCAGCGGCTTACCTTGATAAGCCTGTTGCAGACCTTCGATCAGTGCCTGGATCTGTAGCTGCGGCACTTCCTGACGCAGTCGTTCACCGAGGCTGGCACCGAGGCTGTAAGCCAGATCATGGGCATCGTTCGCGGTGGTTTTTTCGTCGGCCTGAACCACGGAAAAAATCATGCAGAGGGATAAAAAAAAGTAGCGCGACATGGGCACTCTCCATCCAGAATTGCGGTGGATTATGCCAGCGCGAACGTCTGCAACGGTGAACTGCTTTTGCCAAGGTGCAGAAGTTTTTCGCAAGCCTGCAACCGAGTGCTTTCGATACTGTCAACATGCCCTAGCGGCGGTAGCAGCAGAGGTCTAGTATGAGCCGCACTCACGTCAGCCAGGAGGTAAACCATGTCGGCCACCAAGAAGCCTGTAAACACTCCGTTGCATTTACTCCAACAACTCTCGGGCAGCCTGCTCGAGCATCTGGAAAACGCTTGCTCCCAAGCCTTGGCTGATGCTGAAAAACTGCTCGCCAAACTGGAAAAGCAACGCGGCAAGGCGCAAGAAAAACTGCACAAATCCCGCACCAAATTGCAGGACGCAGCAGCAGCCGGTAAAGCCAAGGCGCAGACCAAGGCCAAGGCTGCCGTGAAGGAACTCGAAGATCTGCTCGATGCGCTGAAGGAGCGTCAGTCCGATACTCGCAGCTACATTCTGCAACTCAAGCGCGATGCCCAGGAAAGCCTGAAACTGGCCCAGGGTGTCGGTCGTGTTCAAGAAGCTGTCGGCAAGGCGTTGTCCCTGCGTTCGGCTAAACCTGCAGCGGTGCCTGCGAAAAAAGCGGCCGCCAGACCTGCTGCAAAAGCACCGGCCAAAGCGTCAGTGAAAGCCGCTGCAAAACCAGCCGCCAAACCTGCGGCGAAAACCGCTGCTGCGAAAGCGGCTCCGGCAAGAACTGCCGCTGCAAAACCAGCTGCCAAGCCAGCCACCAAAGTGGCCGCTAAACCGGCAGCAAAACCAGCCGTTAAAGCGGCTGCTAAACCAGCTGCCAAAACTGCTGCTGCCAAGCCTGCGGCGAAAAACGCTGCCAAGCCGGTTGCTGCCAAACCAGCAGCCAAAGCGGCGGCGAAACCAGCGGCCAAGCCTGCGGTAAAAGCTGCGGCCAAACCTGCTGCTGCAGCGAAGCCTGCAACGACCGCAGCCAAGCCAGCGACCGCTGCCAAACCGGCCGCCAAGCCAGCCGCGAAACCTGCGGTGAAAAAACCTGCCGCTGCCAAGCCGGCTGCCGCCAAGCCAGCAGCAAAACCAGCTGCAGCAAAACCGGCCACTGCGCCTGCTGCCAAACCTGCCGCACCGGCAACCCCGGCTCCGACCGCAGCACCGGCATCCGCCGCCCCTACCTCGACCACCACAACCACGCCATCGTCGGCGCCGGTGTCGAGCGTCGCCAGCAACCCGTCCAGCGCTTCCTAAGCGCCGGTCGCCGCGACGCGCAGCACCTGCAGCGCGTCGCGGTTCAGGTTGGCCGCAGGGCCGGCCAGTACTTCCAGCCAGTCACTCGATTCTTTCGAATGACGCTTCCAGCCTTGCGCGGCGCCTTCCAGTCGTGACAGCAGAGCGCGCTCCGCCTCCAGCTCCAATCCCTTGATCTGCTCGCGCATCCCCTTGAGCACCGGATCGGTGTCGGCCAGGGTTTTCCACTGCATGCGCAATGCACGCAACGGTTGGACCACTTCCCGGTCCCAGGGCTCTGTCAGTTCCAGAAGCTGCCGCGCACGCGCCTCGTCACAAGTCGCATCGCGTTGTTCCAGCCATAAACCGCACAGCATCAGGCACACGTTGGCCCCCGCCGATTGCAGGCGCAGGCAGGCATCCTCCACGCCGGGACGGGCGTAGACGGCAAGGGCAAAGCTCCACAGGTCAGAGGACATCGTGCTACTCGCGCCAGTTGCGGGGGAAGCTGGTAGACTCCGCCGCCATTATGATCCGACTTCAGAACCTGACTTTACAGCGTGGCCCGCAACGTCTGCTAGAAGACGCCGAGCTGACCCTGCACGCCGGCCACAAAGCCGGCCTCATCGGTGCCAACGGCGCCGGCAAATCCAGCCTGTTCGCCTTGCTCCGCGGTGAGTTGCACCCGGACTCGGGCGACTGCCTGCTGCCGGCCGACTGGCGTATCGCCCACATGCGCCAGGAGGTCGACACACTCGAGCGTCTGGCGGTCGACTATGTGCTCGACGGCGACCTGCGCCTGCGCGAAGTGCAGCGTGAGCTCGCGGCAGCCGAAGAGGCCCACGACGGCACCGCGCTGGCCCGTCTGCACGCCGAACTCGACAGCGCCGACGGCTACACCGCCGATGCGCGTGCACGCAAGTTGCTCGCCGGCCTCGGATTCACCAACGAGCAGATGGATCGTCAGGTAGGAGATTTCTCCGGTGGCTGGCGGATGCGTCTGAACCTTGCGCAGGCTTTGATGTGCCCATCAGACCTGTTGCTGCTCGACGAACCGACCAACCACCTGGATCTCGACGCCATCATCTGGCTCGAAGAGTGGCTGAAAAGTTACCCCGGCACCTTGCTGCTGATTTCTCACGACCGGGACTTCCTCGATGAAGTGGTCGATCACGTGGCCCACGTCGATCAGCGCAAGCTGACACTCTACCGTGGCGGCTACACCGCGTTCGAACGCGCCCGTGCCGAGCGTCTGGCCCAGCAGCAACAGGCCTACGAGAAGCAACAGGCGCAGCGTGCGCACATGGAAAGCTACATCGCCCGGTTCAAGGCCCAGGCGACCAAGGCCCGTCAGGCCCAGAGCCGGATCAAGGCGCTGGAGCGCATGGAAGAGCTGTCGGCTGCCCACGTCGACTCGCCGTTCGATTTCGTGTTCCGCGAGTCGACCAAGATCTCCAGCCCGCTGATCGATCTGTCCGATGCACGTCTGGGTTATGGCGAGAAAACCGTGCTGGAGAAGGTCAAGCTGCAACTGACCCCCGGCGCGCGGATCGGCTTGCTCGGCCCCAACGGCGCGGGTAAATCGACCCTGATCAAGAACCTTGCCGGCGAGCTGTCACCGCTGGCCGGGCGCCTGACTCGCGGTGAGAACACCGTGGTCGGTTACTTCGCTCAGCATCAACTCGACTCGCTGGATTCCAAGGCCAGCCCGTTGCTGCACTTGCAGCGTCTGGCGCCGACCGAGCGCGAGCAGACCCTGCGCGATTTCCTTGGTGGTTTCGACTTCCGTGGCGCACGGATCGACGAACCGGTGCTGAATTTCTCCGGTGGCGAAAAGGCCCGTCTGGCCCTGGCGCTGATCGCCTGGGAACGGCCGAACCTGCTGCTGCTCGACGAACCGACCAACCACCTCGACCTGGAAATGCGCCTGGCGCTGACCATGGCGTTGCAGGAATTCAGCGGCGCGGTGTTGGTGGTTTCCCACGATCGGCATCTGCTCAAGAGCACCACCGACAACTTCTTCCTGGTCGCGGACAGCAAGGTCGAGGAGTTCGATGGCGACCTTGAGGACTACGCCCGTTGGCTGGTCGAGTACCGTCAGCGCAACGCCCCGGTCAGCAACACACCGGTCAACCCGGACAAGACCGACAAGAAGGCCCAGCGTCAAGCCGCCGCTGCGTTGCGTCAGCAACTGGCGCCGCACAAGCGCGAAGCCGACAAGCTCGAAGCCGAGCTCGGCAAGCTGCACGAGAAGCTGGCGAAGGTCGATGCCAGCCTTGGCGACAGCGACCTCTACGAGCCGGCGCGCAAGAACGAATTGCGTGACTTGCTGGCCGAACAGGCCAAGCTGAAAGTCCGCGAAGGCGAACTTGAAGAAGCGTGGATGCAAGCCCTGGAAACCCTGGAAAGCATGCAGGCGGAGCTGGAGGCGTTGTCCTGATGGAAGCCTTCAAACTTCCATTGCCGGCGATGTGGGTCGAGCCGATCTGGCTCGGCGTGCAGATTCTGCTGATCCTGTTGGCCGGCTACTTCGCCCAGCGAGTCGTCGCCCGATTCCTGACTCGCCTGGGCGAGAAGTATCCGTTCCCGCCGCAGTTGCTGATGCCGCTGCGCGGTGGTCTGCGCTGGCTGATCATGGGCAGTGCGCTGATCTTCGTGCTGGAACGACTCGGGGTGTCGGCCACGGTGCTGTGGACCGCGTTGTCGGGTTTCGTCGCAGTGGCGGCGGTGGCGTTCTTCGCCATGTGGAGTGTGCTGTCGAACCTGCTCTGCGCGATTCTGATCTTCACCGTCGGCCCGTTCCGTCTTGGTGGTCGAACTGGTCGACACCACCGACAAGCCCGGCGTCAAAGGCCGCGTGGTGGCGATCAATCTGCTCTACACCACCTTGATCGAAGCTGAAGAGCTCGGCACCGGCAGCGCCATGGTGCAAGTACCCAACAGCCTGTTCTTCCAGCGTTCGGTGCGACGCTGGCGCGGCACGGATGTCTTCCCTTCCAGCGGTTTCGAAAAGTGACCGGGCGCCGGCCACGTTGGTCGGCGGCCACAACATCCGACAAAAAAACGGTAGTCATCCAGTCCAATCCGCATTAGTTTTGAGGATTGTCACGAGTCCGAGTCGAGGTGTGCGATGGAGCTTCAAACATGGCTGGCGTTTTTTGCCGCCTGCTGGGTGATCAGTCTTTCTCCGGGTGCCGGCGCCATTGCGTCGATGTCCAGCGGCCTGCAATACGGTTTCTGGCGTGGTTACTGGAACGCCCTGGGCCTGCAGATCGGCCTGGCCGTGCAGATTGCCATCGTCGGCGCCGGTGTCGGCGCGATCCTCACCGCTTCCGCCACAGCGTTTCACGCGATCAAATGGTTTGGTGTCGCCTATCTGGTTTATCTCGCGATCAAGCAATGGCGCGCACAGCCGATGGACATGAGTGACGACGCGGCGGTCCGGCCGATCGGCAAACCGCTGGCTCTGGTGTTCCGTGGCTTTCTGGTGAATATCAGCAACCCCAAGGCGCTGGTGTTCATGCTGGCGGTGCTGCCGCAGTTCATCAATCCGCATGCGCCGTTATTTATCCAGTACGTGGTGATCGGTGTGACCATGATCGCGGTCGATCTGATCGTCATGGCCGGCTACACCGGTCTGGCGTCGAAGGTGCTGCGTCTGCTGCGCACACCGACCCAGCAAAGACGTATGAACCGCACCTTTGCCGGGCTGTTCATCGGCGCGGCGGCGTTCATGGCGACGTTGCGCAAAGCGGCCGCATAAAGCGTACAGGCACAAAAAAGGCGACCTTTTCAGGTCGCCTTTTTCGTTTCCGGCGGTTGATCAGCGCAGGATTACCGGCGCGGTATCTCGCGGCAGATTGTTGCGTTGCTGCGGCTCACGCGGCTGCTCGTAGCTTCCACCGCCCAGCTGCATGCTCAGCTGTCCGGCCACGTCTTCGCCCAGCGCCTTCGACACGTCACGCACCACCCGCGGGCGGTTGAGCGAGATCTTGATGTCGCGGTGGTTCACCAGTTTGGTGTCCTGCGCTTCACCCATCGCCGTGAAGGCCGAAGTGATTTCGAAGGTCTTGGTGTTGATCAGGCTGAAATCGGCCACCAGCGTCAGGCCCAGTACGGCGGAATAGCTGTCGGTGTTCGCCAGCTCGTTCACGTCCTGGGTGAAGTCGATGTCCGACACGGTACCGAACAGCACGTAGTCGGCACCCTTGAAGTTGCCGGCCTTGATCCGCTTGATCACGTCGTAGACGTCACCCTTGGACGACGCGGTGTACGGCGTGCCCTGCACCAGCTGGAACATGCCGGTACGCAGGATTTCACCCTTGATGTCGCCGGTGAATTTACGCAGTTCGGTCTGTTCGATATAGCTGGTGGTGGCTTCGAGTTCGTTGTAGCTCGAAGAACCGCTGGAGCTGTAGTAACCCTCACGGTAATTGTTCTGGGCCGAAACGATGTGGATGTATTGCTCCACACGTTCCTGATATGCCAGATCCGTCACCGCGACTTTCGGGGCCGCTTGCACGCTGAACGCGCAAGCCAGGGCCAACATGCCAATCCATGTGCGCATCGATTAACGCTCCGTGGTTTTGCGGATCTCTTTCTCGTCCATCCACTCGGCCAGGCCGCTTTCAACGTCGATCAGTTGCAGGCTGAATTTGTAGAAGACGTCCTTGTAGTCGCTGCTGCGCTTGACGATCGAGCTGATCGAACCTTCAAGACGGTATTTGGCGGCGATCATGTTGCCAGTCTTGGCCACGGTGCTCTTCTTGTACAGGCCGCTCTGGTTTTGCAGCTTGAGCTGGTCGACCTGGCTCTGCATCGCGGTGTTGTCGCTGGCGAAGCGGGCGGTGCCGGACTTCATCAGCTGGGTCTTGATGCTGGTGGTGATTTCGCGAGTGTCGATGTATTCGCTGGTCTTGTTCTTGACGTCGTAAACCTGGACCACAGGGCGACCCTGCAGAATGCCGGACTGGGCCAGAGAACGGGTCATCGACTCGGCGATCATCTGCAGGTCGGTCGAACCGAACTCGTTGGTTACGGTTTCAACGGCCTTGGTGTCGCCGTAGCTGATGTTCTTGCTGCCCAGGGTCGGCGAAGTGTTGGCGCAACCGCTGGCCAGCAGGGCGAGGACGGCGATGAAGGAAAAGCGTGCAAACATGGGAATGCTCTCTGAATCGGGAATAGGGTGTCGGGCTTACGGCGTCTTGAGTTCCAGACGGAAATCCACGGCTTTAGGCGTCGGGGCAATGCCCTGGATGAAGCTGGTCTGGGCGCCGTACATCATCTGGCTTTTCCAGACTTCTTCTTCGGCGATCGGGAAACCTTCCGGCCCGAGCCAGGCGAAGCGGTAGTAGAACGTCTTGTTGCTGTTGAGGGTGTTGCTCAACTGCACGTTGACGGTCATGAAGCCGTTTTCCCGGGCCACGCGCATCGCGCCGACCACGATGTGTTTCTGCGGGCCCATGGCCACGACCTTGCTCGCGGCACTGCCCGGCTCCGGTGGTGGCGGGGTGGCGCAACCGCTCGCCAGCAGGGCGAGGGCGGCGACGGCGATGAGTTTGAAGCGCATGCAAAGACTCCGTTCTTAAGGTTGTTTGAGGCTGGCCACGGCGGTGGCGCCAGCGCTCGGGGTGACGTGGGCGGCGATGCCGGCAGCGAACACCTGATTGCCGACGGCGCGCAAGGTGATCACCTGATAACGCTGGTCGACGGTGATCTTGACCTGAGAGCCACCGACGGCGCTCGGCAGAGTGACTTGGTGCTCACCTTTCTTCAAGCGCAGACGGACCACTTGTGTGGTGTCCGGCAGGGTACGCCACGTACGGGTATCGGCACCTTCGAGCACAGCTGAAGAAATACCCACCGCCAGACCCGCCAGCGGGTTGGTTTCGTTGATCTTCTTCTGCGCCACACCTTTGGTGATCGCGCGCACGGTGGTGCGCAGGATGATCCCCGGCATGTCATCGCGCAGGGCGCGACGGGACATGGCGGTGGTGCTGTTCAGTGCGGTCAGGTCGACCTGTTGGCCATCGACGCCGATCTGCGCGAACGTCGCGGTGGAGGTGTCAGGCTTGATGATCGGGAACGACAGCGGAGTAATCACTACGTTGTTGGAGATTGGCAGCGGCAACGGCACGCGGATCGAATCGCGGGCCGGCGCCAGACCGCTTTGCACCACGATCAGAATGTCGCTGTCGTCGCTCTTGACCGGCTTGTCGAGATTGACCAGCGCCTGCTCCAGCAGCGGGGTGTTCGGGCGCAACTCGGCAGCCTTGCGGTAGCCCGGCGCAGCGAGGTCTTTCTCGCCCAGGGCTTCATAGACGAAACCGGCCAGGTAATGGCTGAACGCACTCTGGTAGCTGTTCTTCAGGCCGACCACTTCCGGCGCGTCGAGGCTGGCGACCGGGTAGCCCTGCAAGTCCTTGTATTCGGTCTTGATGCCTTCTTTCTCGGCTTCCTCTTCGCTCTTGAGGTATTCCTTGTCGCGCAGGTCGGCGATCACCGCTTCGCGTTCATGAGTCTTCTTGATCGCGGTGCGGGCGCCGTCGAAATCGTTGACCGCCAGCAGGTTCAGGGCCATCTGCGTGGTCAGCATGACTTTTTCGTAGTCGTAGCCTTCGTAGCGGCGCACCTTGTCGTTGACCAGGAAACTGCCGAACTGGGCCAGGTACTTGTCGGTGTCGAGCTTGACCGAATCTTCCCACTTGCCCACCACCTGGTCGGCGCTGGTCCAGGCATTCTGACTGCCGGACAGATCGCCCTTGGCGCGCAGCAGTTCACCCTTCTCGAAGTAATAGAGCAGGTCCTTGTCCGGGCCGGTGTTGTTCTTTTCCAGCAGGGTCAGGGCGGCGTCGACGTTGCCGGTGGCCAGTTGCTGGTTGGTCTGGGCCAGTTCGGAATCGTAGTTGCGAAACGCCGAACAGCCGGACAGCAGGGTGACAGCGCTGAGCGCGATCAGGGTGGGGGCGCGGAATGCCATGGGGTACTTCTTCCATGAGTAGCGACAGCCTCGGGTGCGGGTCGGGCTGCTGGGACCGATCGGCAGTGGCGCTGGCCTCCTGCCAATTCCTCATAAAAAGAGGAGCTTTAATGCCGCATCGCGATAGCGCGGGCGCGGCATTATAAGCGGGCGATGCTGGCTATGTAATAGCTTTTTAATTGCATGGTTTAGTTGGGTGCCATTACTTATCCGGCAATCTGGCATTGCCGATGACGTTGGCGACATCTCTCAGAACTCGCAGGTTGACCAACTGGTGATCGCGGTCGATGCGCAGGATGACCGATGACGCTCCGGGCGCATTGGGTGCATTGAATCGATGATCGCCTTTCTTCAGTCTAATGCGTGCCACCAGTGTCTTGTCGGGGAGCGTGCGCCAGGTTCTGGTATCGGCCTCCTCAAAGGGGTCGTGCTCGGTGACAACCAGCGAGGCCTTGGCCGGATTGCGTTCGTTTTCCTGGGCCTGGGAAATGGCGGCCATGTTGGCGCGGAACATCGCCCGGGAAATGATCGCCGGCATGTCATCGCGCAGCGTACGAAACGCCATGTCGGTGACGCTGTTGATCACGGTCAGCGGGCGTTTGCGGCCATCCACCAGGATGTGGTCGAACGCCGGTGTGATGGTGTCCGGCACCAGGATGGGAAACGAGATCGGCGCGGTAATGACCAGGTTTTCATTGAGCCGCACCGGGATCGGCACCGTTACCGAGCTGCGGGCCGGCGCCAGACCGCTCTGGACGACGATCAGAACATCGCTTTCATCATCCTTGGCCGGCGGTTTGTCGAGATTGCGCAACGCCTGTTCGAGGAAGGGCGTGTTCGGGCGCAACTCGATCGCCTGGCGATAACCCGGTGCGGCCAGATCCCGTTCACCCAGCGCTTCATAGGTGAATCCGGCCAGGTAATGGCTGAAAGCACTCTGGTAGCCGTTCTTCAGTTCAATCACCGCCGGCGCATCCAGGGTGGTGACGGGATAGCCCTGCAGATCTTTGTATTGCACGATGATGCCTTGAGCTTTGGCCTGTTCCTCGAGCTCTTCATACTGGCGCTCCCGCTGGCGGGCGATCAGTGCTTCACGTTCGTGGGTCTTCTTGATGTCTGCCCGGGCGCCGTCGAAATCACTTTCACCCAATTGGTTGAGGGCCATCTGTGTGGTCAGCATGACTTTTTCGTAGTCATAGCCTTCGTAGCGGCTGAGCTTGTCATTGACCAGCATGGTGCCCATTTCATAGGCAAACCGGTTGAGCAGCTTCATGGGGGCGGAAGGCACGGCTTCTTCACGCTGGAACACCATCCGGTCGGCGCTGCGCCAGGCTTTCTGGCTCTGCGGGCGGGCGTTGGCGAAGCTGAGAATCGAACCCTTCTCGAAGTAGTAGAGCAGGTCCTTGTCTTCCCACGGGTTGTGCCACTCCAGCACATCCAGGGCGCCCTGATAGTCGCCGAGCATCAACCGGTCATTGGTCTGCTGCATTTCCAGATCGTAATTGCGATAAGCCGCGCAGCCGCTCAGTTGCAGGATCGCGCTGATTAATACCGGGAGCAGCAAGCATTGGCGCATGGAGTGCAGCTCTTCCTTGAACAGAGAGGCGATAGGTGACGGATTATAGGGGCGGGCAATGGCCATGTGCCGGGTATTGGAGAGAAAGCTTGAGGGAATCGCGCTCGAAGTGAACAATATGTAACTTCGCATTTCCACTTGAGACTCATTCATGACTGCCGCGTCCCGATTTCTGGCCTGGCTGGTGTTCCCGTTGTGCGCCCTGAGCAGCTTCAATCTGCTGGCCGACACCGTGGAAGGCGCGCCGCAAGCGCTGCACCTGCTCGATTACATCAGCGCCGATTACCCGCCGACGGTTGAGGCAGGCAAGGTCACTGACGACGGCGAATACCGCGAGCAGCTGGAATTCACCCAAGTGCTGCAAGGGCTGATCGCCGGCCTGCCGGCCAAGCCGGAGAAAGTGGCGCTGGAGCAGGGCGTCACTGCCTTGCACGCCGCGATCACGGCGAAACAGGATGGCGCGGACGTCGCCCGTCAGGCCCGGCAACTGGGGGCGAAACTGGCGGTGGCCTATGAAGTCAGCCAGGCCCCGATCATCACGCCTGATCCGACCCGTGGTGCGCCGCTCTACGCGCAAAACTGCTCGGTGTGCCACGGCGACGCGGGTGCCGGCGACGGCCCGGCGGGCCTCGGCATGACGCCGGCACCGGCCAATCTGCGCGACGCTGCGCGGATGGATCACCTGAGCCTGTATGCGATCTACAGCACCCTCGGCCAGGGCGTCGAAGGCACTGACATGCCAGCCTTTGCCGATCAACTGGACGACCGTCAGCGCTGGGATCTGGCGACCTATATCGCGCAGTTCAGCGCCGATCCGGCCACGGCCAAATCCGACAAGACCTACAATATCGCCGACCTGGCCCGCCAGACCCCGGCCGAAGTGCAGGCCGCCGAAGGCCCTGAAGCCGCGGCGATCTTCCGTGTACAACGGGCGCAGCCGCCGCAGGTCAATCGCGGCCCGGCGCAGTTGCTCGACTACACTGCCGCGACGCTGGACAAGAGCCTGGCGGCGTACCGCGCCGGTGAACACGATCAGGCTTACGACCTGTCGGTGGCGGCGTATCTGGAAGGCTTCGAACTGGTCGAGAGCTCGCTGGACAATGTCGACGCCAACGTGCGCAAGGACACCGAAAAATCCCTGATGGCCTATCGGCAATCGCTGCAGGACGGCTTGCCGGTGGAGCAGGCCGAACAGCGTCTTGACGCGGCCAAGGCCAAACTCAAGGAGTCCGCCGGCTTGCTGGGCAGCGACGGTCTGAGCTGGTCCCTGAGCTACATCTCCGGTCTGTTGATTCTGCTGCGCGAAGGCCTGGAAGCGATTCTGGTGCTGGCGGCGATCCTCGCGTTCCTGCGCAACACCGGCCAGCAATCGGCGGTGCGCAGCGTCAACGTCGGCTGGGGGCTGGCGCTGCTGGCTGGCCTGGGAACCTGGGCGCTGGCGGCCTATGTGATCGATGTCAGCGGCTCCCAGCGTGAGCTGTTGGAAGGCGCCACGGCGCTGTTCGCCAGCGTCATGGTGTTGTGGCTCGGGGTGTGGATGCACGACCGTCGGCACGCGGCGGCCTGGCAGGATTACATCAAGCAGAGTCTGGTTGGCGGAGGCGGGCGTTTCGGGTTTGCGATCCTGGCATTCTTCTCGGTGTACCGCGAACTGTTCGAAGTGATCCTGTTCTACGAAACCCTGTGGCTGCAGGCCGGTCCCGCCGGGCATAACGCGGTACTTGCTGGTGGTGCGACGGCATTGGTGTTGCTGTTCGGTCTGGCGTGGGTGATCCTGCGCGGCTCGGCGAAACTGCCGCTGGCGCTGTTCTTCAGCATCAACGCAGCGCTGCTGTGCGCGTTGTCGGTGGTGTTTGCCGGCCACGGCGTGAAGGCGCTGCAGGAAGCCGGGATCTTCGGTACCCGGCCGGTGGCGTTCTTCGATTTCGACTGGCTGGGGATTCACGCCGATGCGTATTCGCTGACGGCGCAGGCCGTGGCGATCGCGGCGATCATCGTGCTGTACGGTCGCAGTCGGGTGGCTGAAAAGCGCCGAGTGGCGGCTTGAGATGATGCGCGTATGGATCGATGCCGACGCTTGCCCGAAGATGGCCAAGGAGTTGGTGGTCAAGTTCGCCCTCAAGCGCCGCTTCGAAGTGGTGCTGGTGGCGGGGCAGCCGCAGAGCAAGCCGGCGCTGGCGCTCGTCAAGCTGATCGTGGTGCCGAGCGGCCCGGATGCGGCGGACGATTATCTGGTGGAACACGCGGTGCCGGGCGAACTGGTGATCTGCAGCGACATCCCGCTGGCCGACCGACTGGTGAAGAAGGGTGTGGCGGCGCTGGACCCGCGAGGCAAGGAGTTCGACGCGCAGAACATGGGTGAACGGCTGGCGACTCGCAATCTGTTCACCGACCTGCGCGAGCAGGGCCAGGTCAGCGGCGGCCCGGCACCGTTCGGTGACCGGGAAAAGCAGGCGTTCGCTAATGCGCTGGACCGGATACTGACGCGGCTGGCGCGCCAATCCTGAGTCTTTGATCGTTCCCACGCTCTGCGCGGAAACGATCACCGCCGCCAATCAGGCGTCGTTTTCGTGGGTCAGTTCCAACACCCGATCCACCAGCTTGTTGATCCCCGAAGCCGCCTCGCTGATCGTCTGCGCCAGCATGTACGCCGGGGTGGTCACCAGTTTGCGCGCCTTGTCTTCGACGATATCGGTCACCGCGCAGTCTTCATGGGTGGCGCCCATCTTGTTCATGGCGGCGGCCGTGTCGGCATCGTTGCCGATGGTGCAGGTCACGCCCGGGCCGTAGATCTTCGCGGCCAGTGCCGGCGAGATGCAGATCAGGCCAACAGGCTTGCCCGCTTCGGCAAAGGCTTCGGCCAGCGCCAGCACTTGCGGCTGCACGGTGCAGCCGGCGCCTTCGATGGCGAAGTTCGACAGGTTCTTCGCCGCACCGAAACCGCCAGGCACGATCAGCGCATCGAAGTCCTCGACATCGGCCTCGCGCAGATCCTTGACGTTGCCCCGGGCGATGCGCGCCGATTCCACCAGCACGTTGCGCGACTCGGGCATTTCCTCACCGGTCAGGTGATTGATCACATGCAATTGCGCGATGTTCGGGGCGAAGCACTGTACCTGGGCGCCGCGCTGGTCGAGGCGCAACAGGGTGATGACGCTCTCGTGGATCTCGGCGCCGTCGTAAACGCCGCAACCGGACAGGATCACTGCAACTTTTTTGCTCATGGGTTTCTCTCCAGATTCATGGCGCTAAATGTCCTCTAATTTGTCGTTCGTTGCCATAGGATCAAGCCGCGGCTACACCTAGGATCTGTGCTACAGACTCCGACCAGGGCGCGTCATGAACTTCATCCTGTATGCGGTACCGTTTTTCTTCGTATTGATTGCGGTGGAGCTCATCGCCGACCGTTGGCGCGGGGTGAGCAACTATCGCCTGGCCGATGCGGTGAACAGCATCAGCACCGGGGTGTTGTCGACCACCACCGGCCTGTTGACCAAGGGCGTGGGCCTGGTGACCTATGGGTTTGCCCTGGAGCATCTGGCGCTGGTCAGGTTGTCTGCGGACAGCGTCTGGGTCTGGGTGTTTGCCTTTGTCTTCTATGACTTCTGCTATTACTGGCTGCATCGCATGGGCCATGAACGGAACATCCTCTGGGCGGCGCATTCGGTGCATCACCAGAGCGAGGACTACAACCTTTCCACGGCCTTGCGCCAGACCAGCACCGGGTTCCTGCTGAGCTGGATCTTCTACCTGCCGATGGCCGTGTTCGGGGTGCCTTTGCTGGTGTTCGTCAGCGTTGCGGCGCTGAATCTGCTGTATCAGTTCTGGGTCCATACCCGGCACATTCCCAAGCTCGGCTGGTTCGAGTGGTGCTTCGTCACGCCGTCCAATCATCGGGCCCACCATGCACAGAACGCTCTCTACATGGATCGCAACTACGGCGGGGTGTTCATTATTTGGGACCGTCTGTTCGGCTCGTTCCAGGAAGAGGACGACAACGAGCCGGTGATTTTCGGCGTGACCACGCCGCTGGCGAGCTGGAATCCGTTGTGGGCCAACCTGCAGTTTTACGCGCAGCTGTGGGACGACGCGCGTCGGGCCGAGCGTACGTGGGACAAGCTCCGGATCTGGTTCATGCGCACTGGCTGGCGTCCGGCGGACGTCGCGGCGAAGTACCCGATGAGCAAGCCGGACCTGAGTCAGTTCCGCAAATTCGAGGTGCCGCTGGACAGCCGTCAACAGTGGTACGTGGGGTTGCAGTTTGCCGCCTATGTGGCGCTGGGCAGTTATCTGATGAATCTGGAACACAGTCTGCCCACCGGAGCATTGGTACTCGGCTGGGGCGCGGTGGCGTTCGGTTTGTTCGTGTTGGGCGTGGCCCTGGAGAATCGCCCGTGGGCGGGTAAGCTGGAAGTGCTGCGGCTGGCATCGAACCTGCCGCTGGTGTGGCTGGCGCCGCTGGTCGGGCTGTGGCCGGCCAGCCCGGGGATATGGGTCGGTTTGCTCTGTTACAGCCTGCTCAGCGGCATCGGGCTGTATGGCTGTCGCCAGCGGCTTAGTCGGCTGGCGTCTTAGGATCGGCGGCGTTGGTCATTTCGGTTTTGTGCCGTTCGGCCTTGGCCAGCAGCTCGGCCTGTTCTTCCTCGTAAACCTTTTTCGCCAGCCGGGCATTCTTGAACCGGCGGCGCAGCCACAGGCCCAGGCCGAGTATCAACAGCGCGCCCAGTACCCACAACTCATACTTTTTGATGCTGCCGAGCATGCCTTCGAGCACGGCGCCGAAGTGGTAGGCGGCAGCAGCCAGTGCGGTGGCCCAGATCGCGGCGCCGATACCGTTGAGCAGCAGATAGCGTCCCGGCGGATAGCCCGAGAGGCCGATTGCCACCGGCATCACCGTGCGCAGGCCGTACACGAAGCGAAAGCTCAAGACCCAGATGTCCGGGTGCTTGCGGATGTGTTCCAGCGCGCGGTCGCCCATCATCTGCCAGCGCGGTTTGCGCGCCAGCAATTTGCGTCCGTGCTTGCGGCCCAGGAAGTACCACAGCTGATCACCGGCGTAGCTGCCGAAGAACGCCACGACCACCACCAGTTTGATGTCCATGTATTCACGGAACGCGAGGAAGCCCGCGAGCACCAGGATGGTTTCGCCTTCGAAAAACGTCCCGAGAAACAGGGCAAAGTAGCCGAAGTCATGCAGAAATTGTTGGAGCATTGTCTGGGTGCTGGCGAAATGAACGCGCAGCCTAACCCTTCGGACACATTCAGGAAAGTGTCGAAATGTGTCTCGACGTGAACATTTCCTACACGGACAATGGAAAGCGACTACCTGTCGCAGGGGTGCACATAACTGTCATACGACCGTCATAATGGCCATCTATAACTGTCACGCTCGCCCGTTTGCGCGGGCTCAGGAGTCTGCCGTGAGCTTTACCCCAGCCAACCGTCTGTTCCCTGCCACCCGCCTGCGTCGCAATCGCCGTGATGATTTTTCCCGGCGGCTGGTGCGTGAGAATGTGTTGACGGTCGATGACCTGATCCTGCCAGTGTTCGTGCTCGACGGTGAAAATCGCCGCGAAGCTGTGGCTTCGATGCCGGGTGTCGAGCGCCTGACCATCGATCTGCTGCTTGAAGAAGCCGCCAAATGGGTCGAGTTGGGAATTCCGGCGCTGGCGCTGTTCCCGGTAACGCCACCGGAACTCAAATCCCTCGATGCCGCCGAAGCCTGGAATCCCGAAGGTATCGCCCAGCGCGCCACCCGTGCCCTGCGTGACCGATTCCCCGAGCTGGGCGTGATCACCGACGTCGCCCTCGACCCGTTCACCACACACGGTCAGGACGGCATTCTCGATGAAGAAGGCTATGTGCAGAACGACATCACCGTCGATGCACTGGTCAAACAAGCCTTGTCCCACGCTGCTGCGGGCGCCCAGGTGGTTGCCCCGTCGGACATGATGGACGGCCGCATCCAGGCGATCCGCGAAGCGCTGGAGCTGGCCGGTCACGTCAACGTGCGGATCATGGCCTACTCGGCCAAGTACGCCAGCGCCTATTACGGCCCGTTCCGCGATGCCGTGGGTTCGGCGGCGAACCTGGGCAAGGCGAACAAGGCCTCCTATCAGATGGACCCGGCCAACAGCGACGAAGCGCTGCACGAAGTGGGTGCGGACTTGTCTGAAGGCGCGGACATGGTCATGGTCAAACCCGGCATGCCGTACCTGGACATTTTGTTCCGGGTAAAAGATGCCTTCAAAGTGCCGACCTTCGTCTATCAGGTCAGCGGCGAATACGCCATGCACATGGCGGCGATCCAGAATGGCTGGTTGAGCGAAGGCGTGATCCTCGAATCCCTGACCGCCTTTAAACGTGCCGGCGCTGATGGCATCCTGACTTACTTTGCTGTCCGTGCCGCTCAATTGTTACGAGAGCAGAAATAGCCCTCCCAGGAACATTCGATGAATACCGAAGGACTCACTGAAGTTGCCGTAAAAGAAGCTCAACCCGTGGTCGAGCAGATTACCGAAACCCCGCCGGAACTGGAGCCTGCGCCACCTGCGCAGGCGGCAGAGCCCGCCGCGGCGGTTCCGGCGATCGCGATTCCCGGCCTGGATGACAGCAGCCTGTACATCCACCGGGAATTGTCGCAACTGCAGTTCAACATCCGCGTGCTGGAACAGGCGCTGGACGAGTCCTACCCGTTGCTGGAGCGGCTGAAGTTCCTGCTGATCTTCTCCAGCAACCTCGACGAATTCTTCGAAATCCGCGTCGCCGGCCTCAAGAAACAAATCACCTTCGCCCGTGAACAGGCCGGCGCCGACGGCCTGCAACCGCATCAGGCACTGGCCCGCATCAGCGAACTGGTGCACGGTCACGTAGACCGTCAGTACGCGATTCTCAACGACATCCTGCTGCCGGAGCTGGAAAAGCATCAGGTGCGCTTCATCCGCCGGCGCAACTGGACAACCAAGCTCAAGACCTGGGTGCGCCGCTATTTCCGCGACGAGATCGCGCCGATCATCACCCCGATCGGCCTCGACCCGACGCACCCGTTCCCGTTGCTGGTGAACAAGAGCCTGAACTTCATCGTCGAGCTCGAGGGCATCGACGCCTTCGGTCGCGATTCCGGTCTGGCGATCATCCCGGCACCGCGTCTGCTGCCGCGGATCATCAAGGTGCCGGAAGAAGTCGGCGGCCCTGGTGACAACTATGTGTTCCTGTCGTCGATGATCCACGCCCACGCCGATGACCTGTTCCAGGGCATGAAGGTCAAGGGCTGCTACCAGTTCCGCCTGACCCGAAACGCTGACCTGGCGCTTGATTCCGAAGACGTCGAAGACCTGGCCCGCGCCCTGCGTGGCGAGTTGTTCTCCCGCCGTTACGGTGATGCCGTGCGTCTGGAAGTCGCCGACACCTGCCCGAAACACCTGTCGGACTACCTGCTCAAGCAGTTCAACCTGAGCGAGACCGAGCTGTATCAGGTCAACGGTCCGGTGAACCTGACGCGTCTGTTCAGCATCACCGGCCTGGACAGCCATCCGGAGCTGCAATACACGCCGTTCACGCCGCAGATCCCGAAACTGCTGCAAAACAGCGAGAACATTTTCAGCGTGATCAGCAAGCAGGACATCCTGCTGCTGCACCCGTTCGAGTCGTTCACCCCGGTGGTCGATCTGCTGCGCCAGGCCGCCAAGGACCCGCACGTTCTGGCCGTGCGCCAGACTCTGTATCGCTCCGGCGCCAACTCGGAAATTGTCGATGCGCTGGTGGACGCCGCGCGTAACGGCAAGGAAGTGACGGCGGTCATCGAGCTGCGTGCGCGCTTCGACGAAGAATCCAACCTGCAACTGGCCAGCCGTCTGCAAGCGGCCGGGGCGGTGGTGATCTACGGCGTGGTCGGCTTCAAGACCCACGCCAAGATGATGCTGATCCTGCGCCGCGAGCAGGGCGAGATCGTGCGTTACGCGCACCTCGGCACCGGTAACTACCACGCCGGCAACGCCCGCCTGTACACCGACTACAGCCTGCTGACTTCCGACGACGCCTTGTGCGAAGACGTCGGCAAACTGTTCAGCCAATTGATCGGCATGGGCAAGACGCTGCGGATGAAGAAGCTGCTGCATGCGCCGTTCACCCTGAAGAAGGGCATGCTCGACATGATCACCCGCGAGACGCAATTCGCGCTCGACGGCAAACCGGCGCACATCATCGCCAAGTTCAACTCGCTGACCGATCCGAAGATCATCCGCGCGCTGTACAAGGCCAGCCAGTCCGGCGTGCGCATCGATCTGGTGGTGCGCGGCATGTGCTGTCTGCGTCCGGGCATCGCCGGGGTTTCGCACAACATTCACGTGCGCTCGATCATCGGCCGCTTCCTTGAGCACACCCGAGTGTTCTACTTCCTCAACGGTGGCGAGGAGCAGATGTTCCTGTCCAGCGCCGACTGGATGGAGCGCAACCTCGACAAGCGCGTCGAGACCTGCTTCCCGGTGGAAGGCAAGAAGCTGCTGACCCGGGTCAAGAAAGAGCTGGAGCTGTACCTGACCGACAACACCCACAGCTGGAGCCTGCAATCGGACGGCCGCTACATTCGCAACACGCCAACCGGCAACCAGAACCCGCGCAGTGCGCAGGCGACGTTGCTGGAGCGATTGGGCAGCCCGATTCTGCCGGTGAGCAGCTGACCGCAGGTTTCATAGCCATAAAAAAGGCGATCCATCCGGATCGCCTTTTTTGTGCCTGCCCGTTACTCAATGCACGGTCAGGACAATCCCCACCCGCGTCAGCCATTCGGCCTCAAGCCCGAAATCCGCCTGGGTCAGCTGGTTTTCATCCAGCCAGTTCTCCGGGAATTCCACGTCGAGGTGGTTGCCGTTGGCATGCAGCGTCACTTGCGGCATCGCCTGGGTGCCACGAATGTGGTGGAACAGGATGGCGAAACGCAGCAGCACACACAGACGGATCAGCTTGTCGCCGTCGTCTCCGAACTCGGCGAACTTGTCTTTGGGGATGTTGCGACGGTGGCCACGCACCAGCAGCGCAAGCATCTGCTGGTCTTCGCGGGAGAACCCGGCGAGGTCCGAGTGTTCGATCAGGTAGGCACCGTGCTTATGGTAGTGATAGTGAGCGATGTCGAGCCCGACTTCGTGCACTTTCGCCGCCCAGCCCAGCAGTTCGCGCCAGATACCGTCATCCAGCTCCCAGTCCACGGCCACTTGATCGAACGCGTGCAGGGCTTTGCGCTCGACCCGTGCGGCCTGTTCGAGGTCGACGTGGTAGCGCTCCATCAGCGAGGTCAGGGTGCGTTCGCGCACGTCTTCGTGGTGGTGGCGACCCAGCAGGTCGTAGAGCACGCCTTCACGCAGCGCGCCTTCGCAGTGATCCATGCGTTGCAGTTCGAGGGCGTCGAAAATCGCTTCGAGAATCGCCAGGCCCGCCGGGAAGATCGCCCGGCGATCCGGCTTGATGCCTTCGAAATCGATCTTGTCGACATCGCCGAGCTTGAACAGGCGGCGCTTGAGCCACGCCAGACCTTCGGCATTCACTTCGCCGGTGCCGTGACCGCCGGCCTTCAGCGCCAGGCCGATGGCGCGGATGGTGCCCGAGGAGCCGATGGCTTCATCCCAGGTCAGGCGATGCAAGGCGTGTTCGATGCTCATGATTTCCAGCCGCGCCGCCGTGTAGGCCTGGGCGTAGCGGGCCGGGGTGATCTTGCCGTCCTTGAAATAGCGCTGGGTGAAACTCACGCAGCCCATTTGCAGGCTTTCGCGCAGCAGCGGTTCGAAACGCTGGCCGATGATGAATTCGGTACTGCCGCCGCCGATGTCGGCGACCAGGCGTTTGCCCGGGGTATCGGCGAGGGTGTGGGACACGCCGAGGTAGATCAGGCGGGCCTCTTCACGACCGGAGATGACTTCCACCGGATGGCCGAGGATTTCTTCGGCATGGCGGATGAATTCGCCACGGTTGCGCGCCTCGCGCAGGGCGTTGGTGCCGACGATCCGCACGGCGCCCAGCGGCATGCCGTTGATCAGTTGGGCAAAGCGCTTGAGGCAGTCGAGCCCGCGCTGCATGGATTCTTCGTTGAGCTGGCGCTCATCGTCGATGCCGGCGGCCAGCTGAACCTTTTCCCCGAGCCGTTCGAGAATACGGATTTCGCCGTTCTGGGCCTTGGCCACGACCATATGGAAGCTGTTGGAGCCCAGGTCGATCGCGGCGATCAGGGACAGATTCTTGGCTTGGGATTGCGGCATGGTCAGGGGGTCTCGGTCGATAACCCCGACATCGTGCCACGATCAAACGCTGCCGCCAACGCGCATGGTTCAAACCCTTGATTCAGCGCATAAAGTCTCAAGACCGCGGCGCGGCCATTCGCGGGCAAGCCCGCTCCCACAGGTTTTGTGTCGAACACAAAACCGTATCCCGCTAGAGAACCCTGTGGGAGCGGGCTTGGTCCGGGCGGCGATCCGACGATGAGGCCAGAAAAGTCTCTGAGAATCCTTCAGGCAGTCGCTTCCACGGTGCCAATGAAATTCGCCAGTTCCGGCGTCTGCGGATCGGCAAACAGCACTTTCGGATCGCCCACCTCGTGCACCTTGCCCTGATGCATGAACACCAGTTTGTCCCCGACCTCCCGGGCGAAGCGCATTTCGTGGGTGACCATGATCAGCGTCATGCCTTCCTTCGCGAGCTGGCGGACCACGCTGAGCACTTCGTTGACCAGCTCCGGATCCAGCGCCGAGGTGATCTCGTCGCACAGCAGCACCTTCGGCGACATCGCCAGCGCCCGGGCAATCGCCACGCGCTGTTGCTGACCGCCGGAGAGACGCTCAGGAAAGGCATCGAACTTCTCACCCAGACCCACACGTTCCAGCATCCGCCGCGCGAGTTCCTGCGCTTTGGCCTTGGGCACTTTCTGTACCACTTGCGGCGCGAGCATCACGTTTTCGCCCACCGTCAGGTGCGGGAACAGGTTGAACTGTTGGAACACCATCCCGACCTTTTGCCGCAGGCTGCGCAGGTCGGCGCGGGCGGCGTCCAGGTATTCGCCATCGACTTCGATCACGCCGTCGTTGATCGACTCCAGACCGTTGAGGGTGCGCAGCAGGGTGGACTTGCCCGAGCCGCTGCGGCCGATGATCGCCACCACTTGGCCTTCCTCGACGCTCAGGTCGATGCCTTTGAGCACGTGGTGATCGCCGTAGTATTTATGCAGGGCGGAAATTCTAAGCAGAGGCATGCAGTCTCCTTTCCAGGTAGCGCGCACTGAGGGACAGGGGGTAGCAGAGCAGGAAGTAGCCCAGGGCCACGAGGCCGTAGACCATGAACGGTTCGAAAGTGGCGTTGGCGAGCATGCCGCCGGTCTTGGTCAGTTCGGTGAAGCCGATGATCGAGGTCACGGCGGTGCCCTTGACCACTTGCACCGAGAAACCCACGGTCGGCGCTACGGCGATGCGCAGCGCCTGCGGCAGGATCACGTAGCGCAGTTGCTCCAGCGGATTCAGCGCCAGGCTCGACGACGCTTCCCACTGACCGTGGGGAATCGCCTCGACGCAGCCGCGCCAGATCTCCGCCAGATAGGCACTGGTGAACAGCGTCAGGGCAATCGCCGCCGCCATCCACGGCGAAATCTCCACCCCGGCCAGCGCCACGCCGAAGAACACCAGAAACAGCTGCATCAACAGCGGTGTGCCTTGAAACAGTTCGATCCAGGTGCGGGCGATGCTGCTGGGCAGCGGGTTTTTCGAGATGCGCATGATCAGGATCAGCAACCCGACGATCCCGCCGCCGATGAACGCCACCAGCGACAGCGCCAGCGTCCATTGCAGGCCGGTGAGCAGGTTGCGCAGGATGTCCCAGAACGTGAAGTCGCTCATTGGCTGCTCCTTGCGCTGCTTTTCGACAGGTAGCGCCGACCGAGCCAGTTCAGCAACTGCCGGATCAGCAGCGCCATGCACAGATAAATGAGGGTGGTCAGGGCGTAGGTTTCAAAGGCGCGGAAGTTGCGCGACTGAATGAAGTTGGCAGCGAAGCTCAACTCCTCGGTGGCGATCTGCGAACACACCGCCGAACCGAGCATGACGATGATGATCTGGCTACTCAGCGCCGGCCACACTTTGCCCAGTGCCGGCAGCAGCACCACGTGGCGGAACGCTTCGAAACGGCTCATCGCCAATGCCGCCGCAGCTTCCAGCTGCCCGCGCGGAATCGCCTGGATGCCGGCGCGGATGATCTCGGTCGAATACGCGCCGAGGTTGATCACCATCGCCAGCACCGCCGCTTGCCACTCGGAAATCTGCACGCCGAGGGACGGCAGACCGAAGAAGATGAAGAACAACTGCACCAGAAACGGCGTGTTGCGGATCAACTCCACATAAACGCCGAAGATCGTCGAGAACGGGCGGATGTTCCACGCCCGCACCAGCGCTCCGACGATGCCCACGCCAACCCCGAACAGCGCGCCGATGGCCGTTAGCTCAAGGGTGAACAACGCCCCGCGCAGCAGCAGGTCGGTGTTTTCCACCACCGGCAAGAAATCGAACTGATAGGCCATGAAAGTCTCCCGCGTCGCCGATCAGAGATCGGCCGGCAGCGGCTCTTTGAGCCAGGTCTGCGCATTTTTTTCCAGTGCGCCGTCAGCCTTGGCGGTGGTCAGGATCTCGTTGACCTTGCCCAGCAGCGCCGGCTCGTTCTTGTTCACGCCGACGTAGACCGGAGAATCCTTGAGCTTCACTTTCAACGCCGGTACGCGTTTCGGGTTCTTCTCGCTGATCGCGACCATCACCACGTTGCCGCTGGCGATCAGGTCGACCTGGCCTGCGAGGTAGGCGGCGATGGTCGAGTTGTTGTCTTCGAAGCGCTTGATGGTCACGCCTTCGGGAGCGACCTTGGTCAGCTCGATGTCTTCGATGGCGCCCCGGGTGACGCTGATGGTCTTGCCCTTGAGGTCGTCGAGGGTGCTGACGGCTGCGTCCGGCGGGCCGAACACGGCGAGGTAGAACGGCGCGTAGGCGCGGGAGAAGTCGATGACCTTCTCCCGCTCGGGGTTCTTGCCGAGGCTGGAAATCACCAGATCGACCTTGCCGGTGGTGAGGAACGGGATGCGGTTGGTGCTGTTGACCGGGGTCAGTTCCAGTTTGACCTTGAGCTGTTCGGCCAGCAGTTTCGCGGTGTCGATATCGAGGCCGCGCGGTTTCATGTCCGGGCCGACCGAGCCGAACGGCGGGAAGTCCTGGGGCACGGCGACTTTCAAAGTGCCGCGTTTGACCACGTCATCCAGACCGTCGGCATGGGCGGGGGCCTGGCTCAGCATCAGACCGGCAAACAGGGCGGCGAGGAGGGCGCTGTAACGCTTCGTCATGGACAATCTCCGGATCGGCGGGAAGTGAATTCTGCGATCGGACAGAGCACGGGGCGTGCCAAAACGCCGATTTCGTTATGCAAAGCCACGGGTTTAGCGGGTTTGTTCGGTCTTACTGGTCTGAACAGTCAGGTCGGGTTTCGCACTGCGATAGCGCATCGGCTTGCGCCGCCGAACCCCGCTGGGGCACGACTTGCCTGATCCTTCGAATAGCATTACAACTGGCCGCACCTTGGCCTGGTCCGTCTGGAAAACCATGAACTCGATCTCCCGCGCCGTACCCGAAGTGGCGCTGCAAGCGATCCGCAAACTGATTACCGAGCAGGGCTTCGGCCCCGGCGATGCGTTGCCCTCGCAACGGGATCTGGCGGTTCAGCTGGGCGTCAGCCGCGCTTCGTTGCGTGAGGCGTTGTCGTCATTGAGCGCGCTGGGTGTGGTCAGCATCCAGCCGGGCAAAGGCGTGTTCGTGCAGGCACCGGTGGAGCTGCCGCGTGGCGAGGGCGCGCCGGCCTGGCCGTTTGCCGCCCAGGCTTCGCCGCTGGAAATCTTTCAGTTGCGCTATGCGCTGGAAGGGTTTGCGGCCGGTCTGGCGGCGGTGACGCTGAGCACGTTTGATCTGGACGAACTGGAAGACAACGTTGCCGCCATGCGCGAGCAACTGCGCGTCGGTGACTTCGAGGCAGCGGCGAAACTGGATTTCGAATTCCACCGGCGGATCCTGCTGGCCAGCGGCAATCAGGCGATGCTGAGCATCCTCACCGCCAGCGCCGACATCTTTCTGGAGAGCCAGAAACTACCGTTCATCCGCGCCGAGCGGGCCATGGAAACCTGGCAGGAACACCGCAAGATCCTCCGTGCCTTGGCTCGCCGGGCTTCCGCCGCCGCGCAGAAAGCCATGCAGGAGCACGTGCGCAACGCGGCCCTGCGTACCGGAATTTCCTTCATCGCCCCCGCCAGCGCGTGACTTGAGCTATACCCAAACTCATCGAGTGCCATAGCAAGACTCAATCATCTGCGGCTTCCTGAACAAGGGAAGGGCGGCTATGATGGGCCACGTTTTTTTGCTTACAACCTGGAGAATTCCATGAGCAGCGATCTGATCAAACACGTTAGCGACGCTAGCTTCGAAGCCGATGTACTCAAGGCCGAAGGCGCTGTCCTGGTCGACTACTGGGCTGAATGGTGCGGCCCTTGCAAAATGATCGCTCCGGTTCTGGACGAGATTGCAGAGACTTACAAAGGCAAGCTGACCGTCGCCAAGCTGAACATCGACGAAAACCAGGAAACCCCTGCCAAGCACGGCGTACGTGGTATTCCGACCCTGATGCTGTTCAAGAACGGCAACGTGGAAGCGACCAAGGTCGGCGCTCTGTCGAAGTCGCAACTGGCTGCTTTCCTCGACGCCAACATCTAAGCGTCGCGGTAAAGATTGTCCGCAAAAAGCCCCGCAAATTGCGGGGCTTTTTGCGTATTCAGGGCTAGACGCTCCGAAACTCAGGTGGTACATTCGGCCCCGCACTGGTTTCTCCACTGCCCCCTGCTAGCCGTCGCCGACGCACTCCTTTTCGAATAAGTACGCGATCCTGTCGCCTTCTCCGCGGCGCGGCCTCATTAAGCCAAAAGCTTAATTTCCCCCCCTCCATAAATGATTACGTCATTCCTATATGAATCTGACTGAACTCAAGCAAAAGCCGATTACCGAACTGCTCGAATTGGCCGAACAGATGGGCATAGAAAATATGGCCCGTTCGCGCAAGCAGGACGTGATTTTCTCCCTGCTGAAAAAGCACGCTAAAAGCGGTGAGGAAATCTCCGGTGATGGCGTGCTGGAGATTCTCCAGGACGGCTTCGGCTTCCTGCGCTCCGCTGACGCTTCCTACCTCGCCGGCCCTGACGACATCTACGTCTCGCCGAGCCAGATCCGCCGTTTCAACTTGCGTACCGGTGACACCATCGTTGGCAAGATCCGCCCTCCTAAGGAAGGCGAGCGTTATTTCGCCCTGCTCAAGGTTGACACGATCAACTTCGATCGTCCTGAGAACGCGAAGAACAAGATTCTCTTCGAGAACCTGACCCCGCTGTTCCCGACCGTGCGCATGAAGATGGAAGCCGGCAACGGTTCCACCGAAGACCTGACCGGTCGTGTGATCGACCTGTGCGCTCCGATCGGCAAAGGCCAGCGTGGTCTGATCGTTGCACCGCCGAAAGCCGGTAAAACGATCATGCTGCAAAACATTGCAGCGAACATCGCCCGTAACAATCCTGAAGTTCACCTGATCGTGCTGTTGATCGACGAGCGTCCGGAAGAAGTGACCGAAATGCAGCGCACCGTGCGCGGCGAAGTGGTTGCCTCGACCTTCGACGAGCCGCCGACCCGTCACGTGCAAGTGGCTGAAATGGTGATCGAGAAGGCCAAGCGCCTGGTCGAACACAAAAAGGACGTGGTGATCCTGCTCGACTCCATCACCCGTCTGGCCCGTGCCTACAACACCGTGATCCCGAGCTCCGGCAAGGTGCTGACCGGTGGTGTCGATGCCCACGCCCTGGAGAAACCGAAGCGTTTCTTCGGCGCCGCGCGCAACATCGAAGAAGGCGGCTCGCTGACCATCATCGCCACCGCGCTGGTTGAAACCGGCTCGAAGATGGACGAAGTGATCTACGAAGAGTTCAAGGGCACCGGCAACATGGAGCTGCCACTGGACCGTCGTATCGCCGAGAAGCGTGTGTTCCCGGCCATCAACATCAACAAGTCCGGTACCCGTCGCGAAGAGCTGCTGACCGCCGACGACGAACTGCAGCGTATGTGGATCCTGCGCAAACTGCTGCACCCGATGGACGAAGTGGCGGCCATCGAGTTCCTGGTCGACAAGCTGAAAACGACCAAGACCAACGACGAATTCTTCCTGTCGATGAAGCGCAAGTAACATCGCCGGTTGATTCAGAAAATGGCGCCCCTTTGGGGGCGCCATTTTTTTTGCCTGTTTTTTGTCCGGCCGGCAGGAGGTTTGCGATCTGGTAAGGTCAGTGACTTGGCAAAACAACAAGCAGCGTTCGATGCTGTACAAAAAACAACCATCTGATTGGCATTAGAGATTTATGAGCACACTCGCTTATCGAAGGGATATCGACGGCTTGCGGGCAGTCGCGGTGATTGCCGTGGTGCTGTTCCATTTTGGCGTCCCGGGTTTCACCGGCGGTTTTGTCGGTGTGGACGTGTTTTTCGTGATTTCCGGTTACCTCATCACCTCGATCATCTGGAACCAGCGCCAGACCGGCCGTTTCAGTTTCGTCGAGTTCTGGTCGCGGCGTGCGCGGCGGATTCTGCCTGCGCTGTTTGCGATGATCATCGCGGTGCTGGCGGTGGGCTGGTTTCTCATGGCGCCCAAGGACTACGAAGAGCTCGGGCGCTCGGTGCGTTATCAGGTGATGTTCGTCTCGAACATCCTGTTCATGCGCCAGGACGGCTATTTCGATGTCGCCTCGGACCTCAAACCGCTGCTGCACACCTGGTCGCTGGCGGTGGAGGAACAGTTCTATATCGTCTTCCCGCTGTTGCTGACGCTGATGTCGAGTCGCTTGAAACACTGGCGGCTGGCGTTGTTCGGCGTACTGCTCGTGTCGTTCGGGCTGAGCGTCTGGGCGGTCCATCAGCACCCGGAAAAAGCCTTCTTTCTGTTACCGATGCGAGCGTGGGAGCTGCTGGCCGGAGCGATGCTGGCGATCGCGCCGATGCATGGCTGGCGCCTCAAGCCGATGGCGGCGCAATTCTTGAGCTTGCTCGGCATGGGCCTGATTCTGTTGGCGGTGTTCGGTTTCGACAAGCGCACACCGTTTCCCGGTGCGGCTGCATTGCTGCCGGTGCTTGGCGTTGTGCTGCTGATTCTGGCCAACGGTCATCGCCAGACCTGGGTGGGTCAATTCTTGAGCAGTCGGGCCATGGTCGGCCTGGGCCTGATTTCCTATTCCTGGTATTTGTGGCACTGGCCGGTGTTCGTGTTTTCCAGCTACGCCAGCGTCGAGGAACCGGGCGCCTTCGACAGCGCCGGGATGATCCTGCTGACGCTGGTGCTGGGTTATCTGTCATGGAAACTCATCGAGACGCCATTTCGCGAGCGTCGCGTCTTGGCCGGGCGTCGGCAGATTCTCCTGGCCGGTGCCTGCGGCGTGCTGGTGCTTGGGTTGGCCGGACAAACCCTGCGCTGGACCGATGGGTTGCCATGGCGGTTGTCCGATCAGGCGCTGCAATACGCCAAGGGCCGTGAATGGCGGCCGGAGTTGATGGCATGCCTGGCCGACGACAAGACTCCCGATGACAAGCTGTTTTGCCATTACGGATTGCAAAACCGTGCTTCGCGGGCGCTGGTCTGGGGCGACAGTCATGCCACGGCGTTGATCCCGGTCTTTGATGACGGGGCAAAAGCCCATGGCGTCAGCGTGATGCTCGCCAGTTCGCCGGGCTGCATACCGGTGGAAGGTCTTGAGCATGACGCCCGCTGCGCGCGGTTCAACCAACGAGTGGTGCAGGCAATCAAACCGCAAGCCGTCAGTGATGTGGTGCTGGTTGCGCGCTGGAGTCTGTATCTCTATGGCGATGCCAAAGGTGATCTGGGCCATGTCTTGAGAACGCCTGACGGGCAATACGACCGTGCCGTCGCCGAGCAACGCCTGACTGATGGTCTGCGCGAGCGGGTGGCGCAGTTGCGGGCCGGTGGGCATCGGGTCTGGTTGGTAAAAGAGGCGCCGTTGCAGGACTTCAGCCCGCCATACCGTCTGACGCGGCTGGCGATGCTCGATCGTCCTGTGGACGACGTCGGGTTGAACGTCGCTGAACACCACAAACGCCAGGCTTTCATCAGTCAGCTGTTCGCTGATCTGGCGAAGGATCCGGCGGTACGCGTCATCGATCCGGCGCCGAAGCTGTGCGATGAGAGCGGTCTTTGCCGTGCAGAGCTCGGTGGTTACTCGCTGTACACCGATGACAATCACCTGTCGGAGGTCGGCGCACGTTTCGTGGCACCGATCCTAGAACCCTTGTTTGTTAGCCTGCAGGCCAGGACAAATCTTGGAAAAGGTCAGGCGAATGCAGCCAAGTAAGCAGTGACGGGCTGCCAGCGACCGGCATAGCAGGTAGGATGTACGCCTATTTTGAGGGTGCCATCGTCAATGAAATTCAAGGATCTTCGGGATTTCGTGCAGCAGCTTGAGCAGCGCGGAGAGTTGAAACGCATCCAGATTCCCGTCTCGCCGGTGCTGGAAATGACCGAGGTGTGCGACCGCACGTTGCGGGCCAAGGGCCCGGCGTTGCTGTTCGAAAAACCGACCGGCTATGACATTCCGGTGCTCGGCAACCTGTTCGGCACGCCCGAGCGGGTCGCCATGGGCATGGGTGCCGAGTCGGTCGGCGAGCTGCGCGAAATCGGCAAGCTGCTGGCGTTCCTCAAGGAACCTGAGCCGCCGAAGGGCTTGAAAGACGCGTGGTCGAAGCTGCCGATCTTCCGCAAGATCATCGCGATGGCGCCGAAAGTCATCAAAGACGCACCGTGCCAGGAAGTGGTCATCGAAGGCGACGATGTCGATCTGGCGATGCTGCCGGTGCAGACCTGCTGGCCGGGCGACGTGGCGCCGCTGATCACCTGGGGCCTGACCGTCACCAAAGGTCCGAACAAGGATCGGCAGAACCTCGGCATCTACCGTCAGCAAGTGATCGGCCGCAACAAGGTCATCATGCGCTGGCTCAGCCACCGTGGCGGTGCGCTGGATTTCCGTGAGTGGTGCGAGAAGCATCCGGGCCAGCCGTTCCCGGTGTCCGTGGCTCTTGGCGCGGATCCTGCGACCATTCTTGGCGCGGTGACGCCGGTGCCGGACAGCCTCTCCGAATATGCCTTCGCCGGTCTGCTGCGCGACAGCCGCACGGAGCTGGTGAAGTGCCGTGGCAACGACCTGCAAGTGCCGGCGACTGCCGAAATCATTCTCGAAGGCGTGATTCATCCGGGTGAAATGGCCGATGAAGGCCCGTACGGCGATCACACCGGTTACTACAACGAAGTCGACAGCTTCCCGGTGTTCACCGTCGAGCGCATCACCCACCGGATCAAGCCGATCTACCACAGCACCTACACCGGCCGTCCGCCGGATGAGCCGGCGATTCTCGGTGTGGCACTGAATGAAGTGTTCGTGCCGATCCTGCAGAAGCAGTTCCCGGAGATCACCGACTTCTACCTGCCGCCGGAAGGCTGCTCGTACCGCATGGCCGTGGTGACGATGAAGAAGTCGTATCCGGGCCACGCCAAGCGCGTGATGCTGGGTGTCTGGTCGTTTTTGCGACAGTTCATGTACACCAAGTTCGTTATTGTCACTGACGACGACATCAACGCGCGGGACTGGAACGACGTGATCTGGGCCATCACCACGCGCATGGACCCCAAGCGCGACACGGTGATGATCGACAATACGCCGATCGACTACCTCGACTTCGCTTCGCCGGTGTCGGGGCTCGGCTCGAAGATGGGCCTGGACGCCACCCACAAGTGGCCGGGCGAAACCACTCGCGAGTGGGGCCGCGTCATCGTCAAGGATGACGCCGTCACCCAACGGATCGATGCCATCTGGAATCAGTTAGGAATAGATTGATGCGTGTAACCCTGCAGCCCTCCGGAGCGGTGCTCGAGATACAGCCCGGAGAGCGGATTCTCGATGGCGCGCGGCGCCTGGGCTACGAATGCCCGCAAAGCTGCCGCAATGGTAACTGCCATGTGTGTGCAGCGCTGCTGGTGGAAGGCCGGGTCGAACAGGCCGGCAAGGTGCACGACCACGGCGAGTTCTACACTTGCATAGCGGAGCCGCTGGAAGACTGCATCGTGCTGTGGGATGGCGTGCTCGCGCTGGGAGAACTGCCGGTGCGCAGCGTGTCGTGTCAGGTCATCGAATGCCGGGACGTCGGTGGCGATACCTTTCGTGTGCGCCTGCGGGCACCGGCCGGCAAGCCGCCGCGCTATCACGCCGGTCAGTATTTGATGATCGAGCGCGAGAACGGCGAGAAATCGGCGTTCTCCATGGCTTCGGCGCCTCACGGCGGGCGTGATCTGGAAATCCATGTGCTGGCGCGCGAATCCAGTGCGCTGAGCCTGATCGATCAGCTCAGGCGCAACCCGATGGTGCGGGTCGAACTGCCGTTCGGCGATACCCACCTGGCGGAACTGCCGGACGGGCCGCTGGTGCTGATCGCCGCTGGTACTGGCATGGGCCAGATCCACAGCCTGATCGAGCATTGCCGGGCCACGGGCTTCAAACACCCGGTGCATCTGTATTGGGGCGTGCGTCGTCCGGAAGATTTTTATGAAATCGAGCATTGGGACGAATGGCTGAAGTTGCCCAATCTTTTCCTGCACAAGGTCGTCAGTGATCAGTGCGGCTGGGAAGGGCGCTGCGGCATGTTGCACGAAGCGGTATGTGAGGATTTCCCTGATCTGAAATCGCTGCACGTCTATGCCAGTGGCTCGCCGGCCATGGTCTACGGCACGCTGGATGCGCTGGTCGAAGCCGGGATGGATGCCCATCAGATGCGTGCGGATGTGTTTGCTTACGCACCCCGCTCCTGAGTTCGTTATAACTCTACATATAGCCGATCGGTATTTATGTAATTACATAAATGCCGGTAGGTTATATATCCATCTGGCAATCAATTAAGAACTGTGCCATGGCACTCAAATTGCCTTAAAACATATGTGCCTTATTGTTACAGCGGTGCGTTCTATTAAGTAATTCTTCACCCGCGGGGAGCTGAACGCTATTCGCCATGAGCGCCATTGAAAACGCTTTTCTGAACCTGGCTTACCCTCCGCGGCTCGATCTTGGGCCGCAGCTGACGCACGAACAACTTCTCGCTTCCATGCAATCGACCATGGCACGCCACAAGGGCGGGCCGGTGTGGCTGTTCGCCTACGGTTCGCTGATCTGGCGGCCGGAATGCACAGCCGTCGAGCGGGTGCGTGGGCGCGTGCATGGCTATCACCGTGGCTTGTACTTGTGGTCTCACGAGCATCGCGGCACGCCGGAAATGCCGGGTCTGGTCTTTGGTCTGGATCGTGGCGGTTCGTGCAGCGGCTTCGCCTATCGGTTGCCGGAAGAGAACCTGGACAGCGCGCTGTATGCATTGTGGAAACGCGAAATGCCGTTCCCGTCCTATCGGCCACACTGGCTCAACTGCCGACTCGAAGATGGCAGCCAGGTTCAGGCCTTGGGATTCGTATTGGAGCGACACCTGCCCAGCTATGCCGGCAACTTGCCGGATCATGTGCTGAGCCAGGTGTTCGAAAGCGCTTGCGGACGTTACGGCACTACTCGCGATTATGTCGAGCAGACCGCTCACGCCCTGCGCAGCCACGCCATGCCAGACCGGAATCTGGAGGCGCGGCTCAAGCGCTGTAAGTCAAAGGCCGATCAGGCGACCGCTTCACGGCTCTGACTGGCGACTTGCTTGTGCCACAGGGTCGGGGCCAGGAAGGCCATCGACAGCAGGCAAGCGCCCACCAGCAGCACGAAACCACCATCCCAGCCGAAATGGTCCACGGTGTAGCCCATCGCTGCACTGGCCGCGACCGAACCACCCAGATACCCGAACAGACCGGTGAAGCCTGCGGCAGTGCCGGCGGCCTTCTTCGGCGCCAGTTCCAGCGCTTGCAGGCCGATCAGCATCACCGGGCCGTAGATCAGGAAGCCGATTGAGAACAGCGCGATCATGTCGATGGTCGGGTTGCCGGCCGGGTTCAGCCAGTACACCAGCGTCGCGACGGTCACCAGGGCCATGAACACCATGCCGGTCAGGCCACGGTTGCCACGGAAGATCTTGTCCGACATCCAGCCGCACAGCAGCGTGCCCGGAATCCCCGCCCATTCGTAGAAGAAATAGGCCCACGAGGTTTTATCCACGGTGAAACCCTTGGCTTCTTTCAGGTAGGTCGGCGCCCAGTCCAGCACGCCGTAGCGCAGCAGGTAAACGAAGACGTTGGCCATGGCGATGTACCAGAGCATTTTGTTGCGCAGCACGTATTTGACGAAGATTTCCTTGGCGCTGAATTCGTCTTCGTGGCTGGCGTCGTAGCCTTCCGGGTAGTCGTTCTTGTACTTCTCGATCGGCGGCAGGCCGACCGATTGCGGGGTGTCGCGCATGGTGACGAAAGCGAATACCGCTACTGCCAGGGCGACGGCAGCCGGGACGTAGAACGCTGCGTGCCAGTCGTTGAACAGGCCCATGCCGATCAGGAACAGCGGGCCGATCAGACCGCCGCCGACGTTATGCGCCACGTTCCACACCGACACCACGCCGCCACGTTCCTTCTGCGACCACCAGTGCACCATCGTGCGTCCGCTCGGCGGCCAGCCCATGCCTTGGGCCCAACCGTTGATGAACAGCAGGATGATCATCATGGTCACGCTGGAGGTTGCCCAAGGCGCGAAACCGAAAATGAACATCACCCCGGCCGATACCAGCAGGCCGAACGGCAGGAAGTAACGCGGGTTGGAGCGGTCGGAAACCAGGCCCATGAGGAACTTGGACAGACCGTAGGCGATGGCGATGGCCGACATTGCCAGGCCCAGATCGCCACGGCTGTAGCCTTCGTCGATCAGGTACGGCATGGCCAGCGAGAAGTTCTTGCGCAGCAGGTAGTAACCCGCGTAACCAAAGAAGATGCCGGCGAAGATCTGCCAACGCAGGCGTCGGTAGGTGCTGTCGATTTTTTCTTCAGGCAATGGAGCCTGATGTGCGGCAGGACGAAAGAAAGCAAACATTCAAGAGCTCCAGATTTCTTGTTTTGACTGCGGATGCGAATGTTACAGTTTCGTTACCGAAAATAGCACCGCTTACCATCGGCAAAACAGTGGAAAATGTTGGAAGTCGCACGTTCTTTTACGAACCTGTCGCTCTGCTGTAAGAACAGGGCGTTTTCACTACTTGTGAAGGTGGGCTGGCTTAGACTCGCGATCCGTCGACCGATTGATCAGCAGAGATGAATGATGGCTTTGAAGGTTCGCATGCTCATGCGTCGATTATTGGCGGCGGCGGTTATCGCCGTTGCGGTGCTGGGATTGATTTACGCCGATCACCCGGCCCAGTCCGGTTTGCGTAATGCCACGGTGCTGATCATCCGTCATGCGGAAAAACCGCAAGTTCAGGAGCGCTTGTTGCTGGGAAATGCCGGGACGGCAGCCAGAGAGAGTGGTCTGTCAGAAAAATTACCTGCGAACGTTTACGCAGCGTTTTCGATCAATTTCCCGTCGCAGCTTAGGCAATGTCCTGCATCCAAAGCAGAAGCTGCGCCATTCAGTTGAAAGCCATTGCTCCGTAGTCTTTGTGCTGTTGCCGGTTCGGCATTTCAGCTTGAAGGGGTGGGTCATGCGGTGGTTTTTTGCTCTGGTTCTACTGGCGTTGATGGGGATTGCAGGAGCAGCAGAGGTGGTGTTGATCCCCGATAATAATCCGGGTCCGGTTTATCCTCGCGAACTTGCCAAGGCGGGGGTCATGGGTGAGGTTCGTGTGCGTTTCACCGCCAATGCAGATGGCTCGGTGAGTGACATCGCTATTCTGGAAAGTGAGCATCCTGATTTTTCCGCAGCGGTCACTGATGCCCTGCGGCAATGGCGATTCAGGTCATGGACGGTAGAGGCGGGCAAACCCGCAGAAATGGAAGTCATCGCCCCCATGTTTTTTCGACTGGATATTGACTCTCCGATTCATGCAAACCAATGGCTGCGCAGAGTGCGATGTGTCGATCTCCACCAATACGCCATTCGCCGTCCGGTTTCTTCCTGGGTTCACTTGCCGGTCTTTCATTACACGCGGGCGTATTTATCCAGCGTGGTTTATACAAGTCAGCTTTCGAACGAACGTCGACTGGGCTTGATTGCCAAGCTCAATGAGCGTGCCCGCTACATTATTGATCGCTGTGGAAAAAGCCCGAATAGTCGGTATGTGAATTTGTTGCCGGAGGATATTCGCGAATTGCTTTAGTAAAAAGCCAGACAGTGTCGCTGTAGGTGTGACACTGTCTGATTTATGAATTATTCAGCCTTGAATCCGGGCTTGCCGTTTGCCTGGCGCCATTTTTTGATTTCTTCTACTACTCCAGCGGCACTGTCCTCACGGTCGGGTGTCGGTCGGAAAATTACCGCGCGCTTTCTCGGGTGCTCGGTTATTTTCTCAAAATGAAGTGCGAGATTACTTGTGTATGCGCTTAGTGCGTCGCCGGTGAGGCTGTTTGTATTCTCGAAAAACTCCGTTACGAAAAGCAGAAATTCAGTTTCGGTATAATCTTCGATTTTGTCTTTTAATTTCATGGTTCTATACCATTCTTGTGTAGTTCTATATGTGCGCGAGGGGTGATTATGGTTAAGTTGTCAATATTGTAAACTTCGCCACCATCTTTGATGTGATGTATATGGTGGATTTCGTATTTGTCCCTTCGGCCAACAGAGTCTACCTCGTCCGTGCTAGGAGCTGCTCCATTCGTTAATAACTTTAGGTCAGCCTTACCGAACTGTTTTGAAAGTTCCGAGTCAGCAGCGACTGCACGCCAGAACCCTTCCCTGAATCTGTCGAAATTCCTGAAGTCCTTACCACGCAACTTATCTGCGATCTGCGCGGGAATCGGGGCGCCACCTGATTCTGCCGCGCTACCCAACCAATTACCCCCGACCTCCTTACCCCTGCCGATTACCGTACCCGGTTCATTACGCGGGCCGCCGCGGGTGGCCATCATGTAGATGGATTCGATTCCCGACTCGATGGGAAACGTCAGGATGTAGTCATCAGGGTCGTCTATTTCACAGGCAGGGTGCTCGTCTAGCCGGCCTTCAATCTGGGTAACGCGGGCTCCGGAATAAATTCTGGTTCCAGAGTCGGTTGCGGGCAATTCAGTGGTGGCGGGAATGTCGTCTCCAGGAGGCGTCTTGGGCGTCCAGGTCAACGTGATTGGGAACAAACCCTCGGTCGTGAAGGTGTAGAGATTGTCCGAGCGATTAAACTTTGCTTGCCTGACTCTGACCGTTTGACCTGGATCGGCTGAGCGTAAATAGAGCTGCGTGTGCTCTCTCTTAACCGACGATACTGCGCGGGCAGGGAGCCAGTTGGCCTCGGCCGGTCCAGGAAGTGCTACACGCCCATCGTTCTGGGCGAGTTGTGATAAAGGGATCGTAAGAATCAACGGGTTGCGCTGCAGTTCGCCATTGCCGAGTGTCGGCGTATAAAAAACTGAAGCTAGAAACGTACTGACTGGCCCAGCGGAAATTGCCCCGCGTAGGGCGCCGAGGGTGTCGAGCGCCTTGCCTAAGGTGAAAGGCGAGCCTTCAAGTCCCGTAATTAGTCCGTCAGAGCTGATTACCAAGGGGTAAACAGATGTAACAGTACCGTCAACAGTAGGCAGTTTTATCCTTGTGCTGTTTTTTATCTGTCCTGTTAGCTCACTGATTTCTTTTTGTGAGTCCCTAATCGTTTTCCAGCGTCTTTTCCGTCTTTGAAAATTGTAGAAATTTTTGAATGCGCGCTCGGCTTTTGATGCTTCGACATGCGCGGCATACAGCTTTTGATGGGTTTCCTTTAATCGTTGAAGTTTTTCACTTGAGGCTTCTGGCCGATTTACCGTCAGCTGCTTAAGCACTGCATCGAACCGGTCTGCAGCTTCAGAAGCGGCCCTTTGTGCTCTCTGTTCTTCAATCTGCTTCTCCGCTTCGCGTTGCCTGGCTTGCTCCTGTGCTGCGTGTTCGGCAGCAGCACGCGCTGCCTCTGCTCTTGCCGCTTGTTCAGCAGCCGCTCGTGCCGCTATGGCCTGTTGAACTGCCGCTTGGTGTGCCGCATGTTGTCGAGCCAGCGCAGCCGCGTGAGCAGCGTCAAGCTGTTGAAAACGGTGTGTGAGAATGCGGATAGACTCGGTATACAGCCAGACCGAATAGCCCGCCATATATGATTTTTTCCACTGCCGATGGACTTCTCCAGGCGCCCTCTCATTTCCGATTAAGTGGGTATTGAAAGTATTTATATACTCCTGCGTTGACTTGTGGTGGGGATCACTGCCATAGAAGCTGTTGGCCTGAATCAGGCTACGTTGCCGGCTCTCGTTTTTTAGCTGAATCATCCGAGCTATGGTGTTTTTTTTCACGTTCAATAGTGGGGAGATCAGATGGCAGGCTGGATTCGGTGCTCGTCACTCCATTGTTGATAAGCTCGGAGTTGATTGCGGCTGGTGTTTCAAGAAGTTTTTGACGATATTCACCATCTAACGTATTTCGAACGCTAAGTGTTTGCTGCGCGGTTGCAGCATTTAATCTATATCCCGGCCTCGGGCCACCATAACCACCACCTTCCAAGCCTTTAAAGTCTTGCTCTTTGTCAGAAATGACGATTGGTGTGTGTATCGTTAGTTTGCCAGGTGTCCAGTCTTGATTGCTCATACAGTTACTCCTTGTGTCTGTATGGCAGAAAACTATCGTGGTTTTTTACAAAGATTGCGGTACATATCTACCGCCAAGTCGTTGAATAAATTTGTGGCTACTTTCCATTGATATAAAAAAGGCCAGAACCGCTAGTTCCGCGATTCTGGCCTTGGGAGAGTTCAGGCTCAGCGCACTTGCACCACGACTTTTCCGACAGCCTTGCGCTGCCCGAGATCATTGATCGCCTGCGCGGCATTGCCCAGCGGATACACCTGTGACACCAGCGGCTTCAGCTTGCCCTCAGCGAACCAGCCGAACAGTTGCTGGAAGTTCGCCGCGTTGTCCTGTGGCTGGCGTTGGGCGAAGGAGCCCCAGAACACGCCGAGTACCGCCGCGCCCTTGAGCAGAGCGAGGTTGACCGGCAGTTCGGGAATGCGTCCGCTGGCGAAACCGACTACCAGCAGGCGGCCGTTCCAGGCGATGGCGCGGATGGCCTGGTCGAACAGGTCGCCACCGACCGGGTCGTAGATCACGTCGGCGCCCTGGCCGTCGGTCAGACGCTTGATCTCGTCCTTGAGGCTGGTTTCGCTGTAGTTGATCAGTTCGTCGGCACCGGCAGCCTTGGCCACGGCAAGTTTTTCCGCGCTGCTGGCGGCGGCAATCACCCGGGCGCCCATGGCTTTGCCGATTTCCACGGCGGCCAGGCCAACACCACCGGAAGCGCCAAGCACCAACAGGGTTTCGCCCGGTTGCAGGTTGCCGCGCTGCTTGAGGGCGTGCATCGACGTGCCGTAGGTCATGCTGAACGCGGCGGCGGTGTTGAAATCCATCGAGGGCGGGATCGGCAGCACGTTATAGCCCGGCACTGCGACCTGCTCGGCGAAGCTGCCCCAGCCGGTCAGGGCCATGACCCGGTCGCCGACTTTCAGGTGACTGACCTTTTCACCCACTTCGCTGACCACGCCGGCGGCCTCGCCACCGGGCGAGAACGGGAAGGGCGGCTTGAACTGGTACTTGCCCTCGATGATCAGCGTGTCCGGGAAGTTGACCCCGGCGGCGTGCACGTCCAGCAGGATTTCATTCTTCTTGGCGACAGGACTGGCGACGTCTTCCAGCACCAGCGATTCGGCAGGGCCGAAGGCTTTGCACAGCACGGCTTTCATCAGGGCTATTCCTTTGGGAGTGATGGCCGATAAGTGTAGGTGTGGCAGTCAACGGGTCAACGAGCATGCCCGGCCCTGATAGTCCGCCATAAGCTTGTGCTTGTGCGGCGGGTCGTTATGCTAGGCCGCAAACCGGATAAGGAGCGAATTGTGAAAGCGTGGATCATGTTGTTGCTGGCCCTGTCTCTGCCTGTGGCAGCGCTGGCCGAAGAAGCCAAAGAGGGCGAGGCGCCGAAGGTCAACTACATCACCCTGAGCCCGCCGTTCGTGGGCAACTACGGGCTGGATGGCACTCCGAAGCTCAAGGTCTACAAGGCCGACGTGGCACTGCGGGTGACCGGCGAAGAGGCGACCAAACTGGTCAAGGCCAACGAGCCGCTGATCCGTAATCAACTGGTGGCGCTGTTCACTCAGCAGACCACCGATGCGATGGGCAGCATCGAGGGCAAGGAAAAACTGCGTCAGGAAGCCTTGAAGCAGACCCAGCAGGTGATGAATGACGAGACCGGCAAACCGGTGGTCGAGGATCTGTTGTTCAACAACCTGATCATTCAGTAAACGTCGTCGCGGTTGTTCAGGACGCCAGGCTCTTGCGAAACCGTGCCAGGGCGATGAAAAAGAACAGTAAACCGATCACGACCAGCGCCAGCAAATCAGGCCACACTACGCTCAGTCCGGCGTCGCGAAACAGGATCGCGGTGCCGAGGCTGACGAAGTGGGTGGACGGTGACCCTTGCATGACCCATTGCAACCACTGCGGCATGCTGTCCAGCGGTGTGCTGCCGCCCGACAACAGCAGCATCGGGATAATCACCGGGATGGCCAGCAGGCCGAACTGCGGTGTCGAACGCGCCAGCGTTGCCAGGAAGATACCCAGCGCGGTGCTGGCGAACAGATAAACGGCCGTGACCAGCAAAAACAGGCTCAATGAGCCGGATAAAGGTACGCCCAACGCTCCTTTGACAATCACTTCCAGTGACAGCCAGGTGCATAGCACCACCACCAGCAGATTGCTCCAGACTTTCGCCAGCATGATTTCCAGTGCGGTCAGCGGCAGCACCAGCAAATGATCCAGGGTGCCGTGTTCGCGCTCGCGCAGGAGCGCGGTGCCGGTCAGAATGATCGCCAGAATGGTGATGTTGTTGACGATCTGAATCACGGCCAGAAACCAGCCGCCCTCAAGATTGGTATTGAACAGGGCTCGAGTCGTCAGTTGTACCGCAGACCCGGTCTGCACATCACCCTGGCCTGAATATGCCAATAATTCACGCTGAAATATTCGGCTGATGTAGCCGGCGCCCATGAATGCCTGGCTCATGGCGGTGGCGTCGACGTTGACTTGCAGGGCTGGCTGGCGACCCGCGAGCAGGTCGGTCTGAAAACCGGCGGGGATATTGATGACGAACGTGTATCGGCCGCTGTCCATGACTTCATCCAGTTGCTCGTAGGGCAGCGTTACCGGCGTCTGGAATTCCGGAGGCTGCAGCGCCTCGGCCAATTGGCGCGAAAGGGCGCTGTGATCCTCGTCGACAATCGCCACGCTGGCGTTATGCACGCCGATCACTGAACCGGCGGCTGGCATATAGATGGCCACGGTGAAGGCGTAGAACAGGAACAGCAGTAACACGCTGTCATGGCGCAGGCTCGTCAGTTCCTTGAGACCCAATCGCAGGATGTGTACGAGTTTGTGCATCAGGCCTCCTGCTTCTTCAGCATGATCAGGCTCAAGCCGGTGAACCCGATAAAAAAGCCGCCCAGCGCCAGACATTGTGGCCAGAGTTGACGCAGGTCCAGAGCTTTGGTGAACGTTCCTACGGCGATGTCGAGGAAGTGACCGGCCGGAAACAGCAAGCCCATCACGGCGGCGGCTCCTTCCAGCGAAGAACGCGGCACGATCAGACCCGAGAACTGGATGGTCGGCAGGCTGGTGATGATCATGGTGCCGAGGATCGCCGCGATCTGCGTTCGGGTGAACGCTGAAATCAGCAGGCCCATGCTGGTAGTGGCCAGTACATACAGCAGCCCGCCGAACGCAAGGGTCGGCAGGCTGCCCTTGAAGGGCACGCCGAACAGCCAGCGATTCATCGCCACGAGCACGGCGAGGTTGACCAGGCTGACCAGCAGATAGGGTAGTTGTTTGCCCAGCAGAAATTCGAGGCGGGTCAGGGGCGTGGCGTAGAAATTGGTGATCGAGCCCAGCTCTTTCTCGCGCACGATGCCGAGCGCAGTCAGCATCGCCGGAATGAAGGCCAGAATCAGCGCCATCACGCCGGGGCCGATGGCATTGACGCTGACCACATCCTGGTTATAGCGAAAGCGGGTCTGCAGCGTGGCTGGGGCTGACAGGGTCAATGCCGGGCTGCTTTGTTCGGCAAGTTGCTCAAGATTGGCCAGATGGACGGCCTCGACGTAGTTGCGACTGGTCTCGGCGCGAAAGGGCATGCCGCCATCCAGCCACGCCGCGACTTCCGGCCGATGTCCGGCGTACAGGTCGCGGCCGAATCCGGGCGGGATCTCCAGCGCCAGTTTGATTTCCGAACGTTGCAGCCGGCGGTGCAGAGCCTGTGCATCTTCGATGGGCGGCTGTTCGGCGAAATAGCGGGAGCCGCGGAAGGCCTCCAGATAGGCGCGGCTTTGTGGCGTTTGATCCTGGTCATACACGGCGAAGGCCAGGTTCTCTACATCCAGGGAAATCCCGAAGCCAAAAATCACCATCATGAAAATGGCACCCAGCAGTGCAAACGCCATGCGCACTTTGTCGCGGATCAGTTCTTTGCCTTCGCGGCGAGCCACTGCCGTCAGACGACCGAAACTGAAAACCCGCTCCCTGACGGAGCTGGCCGGCGCCTTCGGGGCCGGTGACGGCGCGGGAGGCGGGGCGGTTTCGGCACTACCCTGAGCCTGTTCAAGGCAGGTCACGAACGCCGCCTCCAGGGACTTGCCGCCAAACTGTTGTTGCAGTGCCGTCGGCGTGTCACAGGCCAGCACTTTGCCCGCGTGCATCAGGGAAATGCGGTCGCAACGCTGAGCTTCGTTCATGAAATGGGTGGAAAGGAAAATGGTCACGCCTTGATCACGGGACAGTTCGATCAACAGGCGCCAGAAATCGTCTCGCGCCGCGGGATCAACTCCAGAGGTCGGCTCATCCAGAATCAGCACTTCCGAGCTGTGCAAGACCGCGACCGCCAGTGACAGGCGCTGGCGTATTCCCAGAGGCAAGGCCCCGGACGATTGATTGGCGACACCGTGCAGATCGAAGCGTTGAATCAGCGCGTCGATGCGCTGGGCGCTCTCGGTTTTCGGCAAATCGAACAGGCGTGCGTGCAGTTCAAGGTTTTGCCGCACGCTGAGTTCGCCATACAGCGAAAAGCTCTGAGACATGAATCCGACCCGTTTGCGCGTGGCCAGATCCTTCGCATCCACCGGATTGCCCAGCAGCGTTGCGTTACCTTCGCTGGCGGGCATCAGTCCGGTCAGGACTTTCATTGTGGTGGTCTTGCCGCAGCCATTGGAGCCAAGGAAACCGAAAATTTCGCCTCGCCCGATGGCGAAGCTGACGTGATCCACAGCCGTAAAGTTGCCGAAGCGCAACGTCAGGTCATGAGCTTCGATGGCAATATCGGTGTTGCCGGTGTAAGGCGGGATGTGCAGCGGTTGAGTGGCGTGACGGCTTTCACCCTGAAAATGAGTGAAGGCGTCATCAAGCTTGCCGCTCGGCGTGACAGCAGCCAGTTCGCGGCTCAGACCGGTGGCGATCATCCGGCCGCCGTCGAGCATCAGGCAATGCTCGAATTGTTCAGCTTCCTCCATGTAGGCCGTGGCGACCAGCAGGGTCAGCTGCGGTCGTTGGCGCCGAACATCGTCGATCAATTCCCAGAACTTGCGGCGCGAGAGCGGATCGACGCCGGTGGTCGGCTCGTCGAGGATCAACAGATCCGGTTCGTGAATCAGTGCGCAACACAGTCCGAGTTTCTGTTTCATGCCACCGGAGAGTTTGCCGGCCGGTCGATCGGCGAACCTCAGCAGATCAGTGGCGAGCAACAGGTTGTGCAGGCGCTGCGCGCTTTCGTCGGCGGAGAGGCCGAACAAGGTGGCGAAAAAATGCACGTTCTCGCGGATCGACAGTTCCGGGTACAGGTTGCCGCCCAATCCCTGCGGCATGAAAGCGATACGCGCGTAAAGCGTGTTGCGGTGGCTGCGATCCTGAATCGGACCGCCAAGCACTTCCAGTTGCCCTTGCTGGAGGGCTTTCACGCCCGCAATCAGCCCCAACAGACTGGATTTGCCCGCTCCGTCAGGGCCAATCAAGCCGCAGCGGGTACCGGCCGGCAGGTCGAACGCGATGCCATCCAGCGCTTGCCGCTCGCCATAGCGGTGAGTGATGGCGTTCGCGTGAACCGCGACGCTGTTCATTGCAGTTGGGCCGGCCAGTCGATCGGCGCGGTGCGCACATAGCCCGTGCCGGGCATGCCGGGCTTGGCCTGGGGGACGTCGCCAGGTCGAGTCAGTCGCAGCTTGACGCGAAAGACCAGTTTTTGCCGCTCGTCGCGGGTTTCAACCTCTTTGGGTGTGAATTGCGATTTGGCCGCCACGAAACTGACTTTCGCCGGCAATGCCTGGTCGGGCAGGGCGTCGAGCAGGATCCGCGCTTCATCGCCGACCGCCAGACGCCCGGCGACAGAGGCCGGCAAGTAAAGATTCATGTATTGGTCGCCGGGATCGATCAGCAGCAGGACTCTGCCGCCGGCACCCAGCACTTCGCCGGGTTCGGCCATGCGCAGCTGGATCAGCCCGTCGATCGGCGCGCGCAGACGGCTGTCATCGATCTCGCTGGCCAGTTGCGCAACCTGGGCCTGGGCTGCACCGATGGCCGCGCTGACTGCAGCGACCTGTGCCCGGGCAGCAGTCACAGCAGCGCTAGCGGTGCCGATCCGTGATTGCAGTTGATCGATAACCTGCGCGCTGACAAAACCATGCTTGAACAACGACTGTGAGCGGCCAAGTTCTTGCTGGGCCAGCAGTTGCTCGCTCAGGCGCAACTGTACGTTGGCCTGGGCGGCGGCGAGGTTCTCGCGGGCGCGGATAACCTCGGCTTCGGCCTGATTGCGCTGGGCCTCGAGGGTTCGGGTGTCCATTCGAGCAAGCAGTTGCCCTTTGCTGACCTTGTCGCCTTCATCGACCAAGACCTCGGCAAGACGTCCCGGGGTCTTGCTGGCGATCTGCACTTGCGTGGCCTCCAGTCGCCCGTTTGCGCTGTGAAGCCCCTCGGGAAGGCGGTTGCTCATGGACTTCCAGTAGCCGAAGCCTCCGGCCGCCATCAACAACAGGATGAGGGCGCCGGCGTATAACAGAGAGGAGCGTCGGTACGTTGACATGAGGGCATCCTGCGGCTTGGGCGTTCAGTCTGACGGGTAAAGCGATGGCATCGCTTGATGTCTGTCAAATGATCGGCGACGCAGGCAGCGCTGAGCCATGTCAGCCGCAAGGGGCAACGCCTCTCAGCGCAAACCGAGTACTGCCGCCCACTGCTCGGCCGTCACCGGCATCACCGACAGTCGCGAGCCCTTCTGCACCAGCGGCATCTCGGCCAACGCGGTCTGCTGTTTCAGATAATCCAGCTTCAAGACCCGGCTGAAAGTTTCGACGTGGGCGACATCAATCGCGCTCCAGGGGTTTTTATCCGGGGTGGCTTTCGGGTCGTAGTAATGGCTTTGCGGTTCCAGTGCGGTGGGATCCGGGTACGCGGCTTCGATTATTTTGCCGATTCCGGCAATTCCCGGCTCCGGGCAGCTGGAGTGGTAGAAAAAGAATTCGTCCCCCACCGCCATGGCCCGCAGGAAATTGCGTGCCTGATAGTTGCGAACCCCGTCCCAGCGCGCCTTGCCGAGCTTTTCCAGGCCCTTGATCGAGAGCTCGTCGGGCTCGGATTTCATCAGCCAGTAGGCCATGGTGTGTGCTCCTCAAGCGGTCATTGGGCAGGTTGTCCGGCAATTTTATGACAAACCGACGGTCGGTTGACGTCAGCATTTGCGCAGAGGTTCACGTTGTCGCAAAATGCCGGCCTTTAAAGCTTGACGCTGCTGCACGGCCTACGAATGGAAACCGCTGCTGTCATCGTGATGATGTGCCTTGAGGGGGGCAATCGATGAAACGCAAACCGGATTTGCTGTGGACTTTGGTGATTTTGTTCGGTCTGGGCGTCGTGACCACCGGTTATGCGCAAAGTCTGTGGGCCAACAAGGCCGATGCACCGATTGAAGTGGCGCAACAAGTACAACAGTCGACAGCCTTCAAGCGCTGACACTGCCTTTTCGACGCCGCTGATCCGCGCGGCGTCTATCCTGCGAAATACCACGCCTTGTCTGTCACCGTTCCCTGCAACGGTACATCCCAGCTCGCTTGCGCGAGACGTTCGACTTTCTGACATTCATGGGCCAGGCCCAGCAGCGTCGGCTTGCGCCAGTTCTGTCGTCGGGCCAGATACGCCAGGCTGCGATCGTAGAAACCGCCGCCCATACCCAGGCGTCCGCCGACATCGTCAAACCCCACCAGGGGCAACAACACCAGATCCAGCGCCCAGACCTTGCGCTGACGGGCCAGATTGGCGCGCGGTTCAAGAATGCGGAAACGGTTGGGTTTTAGTTTTTCGCCGGGGCGGATTTGCTGAAAGACCATTTTGGTCCGCGGCCAGGCACTGAGCACCGGCAGGTAGGTTTTCTTGCCCCGACGCTGGGCGGCGCGCAGCAACAGGCGCGGGTCGATTTCACCGTCGGTGGGCAGGTACAGGGAAATATGTTTGGCCCGGCGAAAGTGCGGGTCTTGTGCCAGTTGCCTGTACAGGCCTTCGGCGGCCTGGCGTTGCTGACTCGGTGTCAGCGAGCGGCGGGCCTTGCGCAGCAGGCGGCGCAGTTGAGGACGGGGCAGCAGCGCGGGTTCGGTCATGGTTCGGCTTCGGCAGGGTGGGACGAAAACGTACGCATAAAAAATCCGATGCCGGCATGCACCGGCATCGGATTCGAATCAGGCTCCCCGGATGAGCCGCTGTCGACTTAGCCCTTGAACCCGAGAGTTCAAGGTGGAGGATGCAGTAGGCTTTAAGGCTTTCCGTCTGGCGGACATGCACACCAGCCCAACGTGCAACCCCCAGGGTAGTGCAAATCGGCTCAGGGACATCGTCAACTGGCAAGCACCCCAGGGAGTGCGGCGAGTATAACTCAAGCGGCCTGGCGAATCAGCCCTTGCTGATGTCCGGATCGTCGGCCAGCACCAGATCGACACGATCGAGCAAGTCACGCACCTGTTCACGGGTCGAGCCGCTGGCCTGGATGTCCGGGCGCTCTTCTTTGTGCAAGAGATCGTGGGTGATGTTCAGCGCGGCCATCACGGCGATGCGGTCGGCGCCGATGACTTTGCCGCTGCTGCGGATCTCGCGCATCTTGCCGTCCAGGTAGCGGGCGGCGCTGATCAGATTGCTGCGCTCTTCCTGGGGACAGATGATCGAATACTCTTTGTCGAGGATCTGCACGGTAACGCTATTGCTTGAACTCATGAGTCTTGCTCCAGGGCCTTGAGGCGCGAAATCATCGATTCGACCTTACGCCGGGCGATTTCGTTTTTTTCAATGAGGTGCGCGCGTTCCTCGCGCCAGGTCTTTTCCTGAGCAAGTAAGAGTGCATTTTGACTCTTTAGTTGCTCGACTCGGGTAATCAGCAGTTCGAGTCTGGCCATCAGCGCTTGCAGGTCGGTGTCTTCCATTGTGTCCACTGATTCGGTCTGATGGGTTTGGCTGGCGGACAGCCTTTAATGGTCTTGGCGAGTCTGTCGATGTAGGATACAAGGCCTTCATTCTAGACATAGCGCCGTCTGGCGCCTAGCTGCCCATGCCCATTCAGAATTCCCCGTACCAAGGCTTCGCCACCCTGCTGAACTCCAGCGGTCACTCCGTTTCGCCTGCCGAACTGCACGGCCTGTTGCTCGGTCGCAGTTGTGCCGGCGCCGGCTTCAATGCCGAAGAATGGCTGATCGATGCCGCCGAGCTGCTTGAAAGCGAGCCGCAGGACAACGTCCGCAACGCGCTGATCGGTCTGCAGGAGATGGTCAAGAGCGAACTCACTGGCGACGACGTCACCGTGGTTCTGCTGCTGCCGAACGATGACGCACCTCTGGCCGAACGCGCCGCCGCGCTGGGCGAATGGTGCCAGGGCTTCCTCACCGGTTTCGGCCTGAACTGCCGCGACAGCAGCATGCTGAGCACCGAAGCTACCGAAGTGTTGCAGGATTTGGCAGCGATCTCCCAGGTGCAAGACGCCCTGGAAGAATCCGAAGACGGCGAAAGCGATTACATGGAAGTCATGGAGTACCTGCGTGTCGCGCCGCTGCTGTTGTTCTCCGAAACCAAAAAGGCCGACGTGCCGCCAGCGGCCAAGCCGTCGCTGCACTGATCGCGTGCCAGGGAAAGCCATCTGCCCATGATCCATATCCCGAAAGCGGAATACGCCCGGCGCCGCAAGGCGCTGATGGCGCAGATGGAACCCAACAGCATCGCGATCCTGCCTGCCGCCGCGGTCGCCATTCGCAACCGCGACGTCGAGCATGTCTATCGCCAGGACAGCGACTTCCAGTACCTCAGCGGTTTCCCCGAGCCACAGGCGGTCATCGTCCTGATGCCCGGTCGCGAACACGGCGAGTACGTGCTGTTCTGCCGTGAACGCAACGCCGAACGCGAACTCTGGGACGGCCTGCGCGCCGGCCAGGAAGGTGCGATCCGCGATTTCGGCGCCGATGACGCTTTCCCCATCACCGACATCGACGACATTCTGCCGGGCCTGATCGAAGGCCGCGACCGGGTGTATTCGGCCATGGGCAGCAACCCGGAATTCGACCGCCACCTGATGGACTGGATCAACGTGATCCGCTCCAAGGCGCACCTCGGCGCCCAGCCGCCGAACGAATTCGTTGCCCTGGATCACCTGCTGCACGACATGCGCCTGTATAAATCGGCGGCAGAAGTGAAGGTGATGCGCGAAGCGGCGCGGATTTCCGCCCAGGCCCACATCCGGGCGATGCAGGCCAGTCGTGCCGGGTTGTACGAGTACAGCCTCGAAGCCGAACTGGATTACGAGTTTCGCAAGGGTGGGGCGAAGATGCCGGCCTATGGCTCGATCGTCGCTGCCGGGCGCAACAGCTGCATCCTGCATTACCAGCAAAATGACGCACTGCTCAAGGACGGCGATCTGGTGCTGATCGACGCCGGTTGCGAAATCGACTGCTACGCCAGCGACATCACCCGCACCTGGCCGGTCAACGGCAAGTTCTCCGCCGAGCAGAAAGCGATCTACGAATTGGTGTTGGCCTCGCAGGAAGCGGCATTCGCCGAAATTGCTCCGAACAAGCACTGGAACCAGGCGCACGAAGCCACGGTTCGGGTCATCACCGCCGGGCTGGTGAAGCTGGGGTTGTTGCAGGGCGAAGTCGACGAATTGATCGCTACCGAGGCCTACAAGGCGTTTTATATGCACCGCGCCGGTCACTGGCTGGGCATGGATGTGCATGACGTCGGCGAATACAAGGTCGGCGGCCAATGGCGGGTGCTGGAAGTCGGCATGGCGCTGACCGTGGAGCCGGGCATCTACATCGCCCCGGACAATCAGAACGTAGCGAAGAAATGGCGCGGCATTGGCGTGCGCATCGAGGATGACGTGGTAGTGACCAAGAGCGGTTGTGAAATCCTGACCGGCGGCGTGCCGAAAACCGTCGCCGAGATCGAAGCCCTGATGGCGCAAGCACGGACCTGCGCGGCATGAGTCGGGTCAATCTGGCAATCATCGGTGGCGGTCTGGTCGGCGCCAGTCTGGCGTTGGCCTTGCAGGCCGGGGCCAAGGCCCGTGGCTGGAAGATCGTGCTGATCGAACCGTTCGCCCCCGGTGACACCTGGCAGCCAAGCTACGACGCGCGTTCTTCGGCGCTGTCCTTCGGCTCGCGGCAGATTTATCAGCGGCTGGGCGTGTGGCAGGAAATCTCCCGTCGCGCCGAGCCGATCAAGCAGATTCACGTGTCCGACCGTGGACGCTTTTCCACCGCTCGCCTGTCGGCGATGGAAGAGGGCGTCCCGGCGCTCGGTTACGTGGTGGAAAACGCCTGGCTCGGCCAGTGCCTGTGGCAGCACCTCGACAAAGACGTGATCAGCTGGCGCTGCCCGGCGGAAGTCAGCCGCATGGAACCGTTGCCCGACGGCTATCGCCTGACCCTCAATGACGAGACCACGGTCGAGTGCGATCTGGCGGTGCTCGCCGATGGCGGTCGTTCCGGTCTGCGCGAGCAACTGGGCATCAACGTACGCAAGCGTCCGTATAACCAGAGCGCGCTGATCGCCAACATCACGCCGAGCGAAGCGCACAACGGCATGGCCTTCGAGCGCTTCACCGACGAAGGTCCGATGGCGCTGCTGCCGCTGCCGGAAAACCGCTGCGCGCTGGTCTGGACCCGTCTGGGCATGGACGCGCAACGGCTGGCCGACCTGAGCGAACGAGATTTCCTCAGCGAGCTACAAGGCGTGTTCGGTTACCGTCTTGGCACTCTGAAGCAGGTCGGCGCGCGGCATCTGTATCCGCTGTCGCTGGTGGAAGCCGAAGAGCAGGTGCGCTCGCATCTGGCCGTGCTCGGCAACGCCGCCCACAGCTTGCACCCGATTGCCGGGCAGGGTTTCAACCTGTCCCTGCGCGATGCCGATGCGTTGGCCGCCGCGTTGCTGGCCAGCGACAAACCGCTGGGGGATTTTGCGACCTTGCAGGCCTATCGCGAGCGTCAGCGTCTCGATCAGGACCTCACCGTCGGTTTCTCCGATCAGGTTACGCGCCTGTTCGGCAGCACCCAGCCGCTGGTGTCGCTGGGGCGCAACATCGGCCTGCTCGGCCTCGATCTGCTGCCGCCGGCCAAACGCTGGTTCGCCCGTCAGGCCATGGGGCTGGGGACGCGGCCGGATGCGTGAGTGGCTGATCAGACGGTTTGGCAAGGCGCGGCTGATGCGCTGGATCATGACGCTCTACCCGCCGTACTTCGGCGCCGGTGTCCGGGTGCAGCACATCAGCGATGACTTTCGTGACATCCAGGTCTCGATGGGCCTGGGCTGGTACAACCGCAATTACGTCGGCACCCAGTTCGGCGGCAGTCTGTATTCGATGGTCGATCCGTTCTTCATGTTGATGCTCATGGAAAACCTCGGCTCGAAGTACATCGTCTGGGACAAGGCCGCCGACATTGATTTCATCTCGCCGGGCAAAGGCCCGGTGTTCGCCCGGTTCAACATCGACGACACCCTGCTCGACGAGATCCGCCGGCAGACCGCCAGTGGCGAGAAATACCTGCCGCAGTTGCAGGTCGACATTCATGACGGCGCCGGCAACCTGGTGGCGCGGGTCGGTAAAACCCTTTACGTGCGGCTCAAGCCGCCAGCGAGACAGGCTTAAAGCATGGAAATGCGCGCGGATGTGCTGATTGTCGGAGCCGGAATGGTCGGCAGTGCCCTGGCGCTGGCGTTGCAGGGCAGCGGGCTGGAAGTCCTGCTGCTCGACGGCAGCCCGTTGAGCGTCAAACCCTTCAAGGGCGACGCACCGTTCGAGCCACGGGTGAGCGCACTGTCGGCGGCCAGCCAGCGAATCCTCGATCGCCTCGGCGTGTGGGACGGCATCGTCAATCGACGCACCAGCCCTTACACCGACATGCACGTCTGGGACGGCAGCGGCACCGGCCAGATCCACTTCTCGGCCAGCAGTGTGCACGCCGATGTGCTTGGGCATATTGTTGAAAACCGCGTGGTCCAGGATGCCTTGCTCGAGCGTCTGCACGATTGCGACCTGGGCCTGCTGGCCAACGCGCGGCTGGAGCAGATGCGCCGTTCCGGTGACGACTGGCTGCTGACCCTGGCCGATGGCCGCACCTTGCGCGCGCCGCTGGTGATCGCGGCGGACGGCGCCAACTCTGCCGTGCGCCGTCTGACCGGTGTCGCCACTCGCGAGTGGGATTACCTGCATCACGCCATCGTCACCAGCGTGCGCAGCAGCAAACCGCACCGCATGACCGCGTGGCAGCGTTTCACCGATCACGGGCCGCTGGCCTTTTTGCCGCTGGAGCGTGACGGTCAGCAGGACTGGTGCTCGATCGTCTGGTCTACCACGCCGAGCGAAGCCGAACGGCTGATGGCGCTGGAGGAAGCGGACTTCTGCCGTGAGCTGGAGCGCGCGTTCGAAGGTAGCCTCGGCGAGGTCATCAGCGCCGACCCGCGCCTGTGTGTGCCGCTGCGTCAGCGTCACGCCAAGCGCTACGTGGCCGAAGGCCTGGCGCTGATCGGTGATGCCGCACACACCATTCACCCATTGGCGGGGCAGGGTGTGAACCTGGGTTTCCTCGACGCCGCGGTGCTGGCCGAAGTGTTGTTGCAGGCCAACGAACGCGGCGAACGCCTGGCTGACGTGAAAGTCCTGAGCCGCTACGAGCGTCGGCGTATGCCGCACAACCTGGCACTGATGGCGGCGATGGAAGGCTTCGAGCGGTTGTTCCAGGCTGACCCGCTGCCGCTGCGCTGGCTGCGCAACACCGGGCTGAAAATCGTCGAGCAGATGCCCGAGGCCAAGGCGCTGTTCGTGCGTGAAGCATTGGGGCTGACCGGGGACTTGCCGGCCCTGGCCAAGGCCTGACGACTGTCGTGCAACATCTGGTAACTCCTTGGGAAAGTGATCGATTGAGCTGGTAAATGTGAGTCCTTATCATTTGGGCCACTTTTCCCGACCGAGAGACCGCTCCCATGTTGGCATCCAAGCGTGTTCTGACCGCACTGGCCCTGACCCTGATCGGCAGCACTGCCGCCCAGGCCGCCGACGAGGTGGTGGTCTACTCCTCGCGTATCGATGAACTGATCAAACCGGTGTTCGATGCCTACACCGCCAAGACCGGGGTGAAGATCAAGTTCATCACCGACAAGGAAGCGCCGCTGATGCAGCGGATCAAGGCCGAAGGCGAGAACGCCACCGCCGACCTGCTGCTGACCGTCGATGCCGGTAACCTCTGGCAGGCCGAGCAGATGGGCATTCTCCAGCCGTTCACTTCGAAAACCATCGACGCCAACATTCCCCTGCAATATCGCTCGTCCAGCCACGCCTGGACCGGACTGAGCCTGCGCGCACGGACCATCGCCTATTCCACCGAACGGGTGAAGCCGGGCGAGCTGACGACCTACGAAGCATTGGCCGACAAGAACTGGGAAGGCCGCCTGTGCCTGCGCACGGCGAAGAAGGTCTACAACCAGTCGCTGACCGCCACCATGATCGAAGTGCATGGCGCCGAGAAGACCGAGCAGATCCTCAAGGGCTGGGTCAACAACCTGTCCACCGACGTGTTCTCCGACGACGTCGCGGTGCTGGAAGCGATCAACGCCGGCCAGTGCGATGTCGGCATCGTCAACACTTATTACTACGGCCGCCTGCACAAGCAGAAGCCGGACCTGCCGGTAAAACTGTTCTGGCCGAATCAGGCGGATCGTGGTGTACACGTCAACCTGTCGGGCATCGGCCTGACCAAACATGCGCCGCACCCGGAAGCGGCCAAGGCGCTGGTGGAGTGGATGACCACGCCTGAAGCGCAGAAGATCTTTGCCGATGTGAACCAGGAGTTCCCGGCGAATCCAGCGGTGAAGCCTTCGGAAGAAGTGGCGGCGTGGGGGCAGTTCGTAGCCGATACATTGCCGGTTGAAGTGGCAGGCAAGCGTCAGGCTGAAGCGATCCGGATGATGGATCGGGCGGGTTGGAATTGAGTCTTTCCTGACAGCAATGTTTGATCGTTCCCACGTCGAGGCGTCGAACCGTCTGCGTGGGAATGCAGTCCCCGACGCTCTGCGTCGCATCATCGACAGCGTGACGCGGAGCGTCACAGAATGTGTGCCCACGCAAAACGTGGGCACAATCATTTGAACGAGACTGTTTCCTTGGCCCACCCCGCCCAACGCCGCTGGTACCCCATCGTCTTCGCCATCGCCGCGTTGGTGCTGCTCCCCCTCAGCGTGCTCCTGCTCTCATGGCAAACCATCGACCACCAGATCTGGTCGCACCTGTGGGAAACCCAGATGCCACGCCTGCTGGGCAACACACTGACGCTGGTTTTCGGCGTCGGCGTCGGTGTGACACTGATCGGCGTAAGCCTCGCCTGGCTCACCAGCCTCTGCGAATTCCCCGGCCGCCGCTGGCTCGACTGGGCGCTGATGCTGCCGTTCGCAATCCCGGCCTACGTGCTGGCGTTCGTGTTCGTCGGCCTGCTGGATTTCGCAGGCCCGGTACAAACCCTGCTGCGAGAATGGTTCGGCACCGGCCTGCGCCTGCCGCGAGTGCGCTCCACCGGTGGCGTGATTCTGGTGTTGGTGCTGGTGTTTTATCCCTATGTCTACCTGTTGGCGCGTACTGCGTTCCTGGCTCAGGGCAAGGGCCTGATGGAAGCCGCGCGAGTGCTCGGCCAGTCACCGTGGCAGGCGTTCTGGCGTGTGGCATTGCCGATGGCGCGGCCCGCCATCGGTGCCGGCGTGGCGCTGGCGTTGATGGAAACCCTGGCGGATTTCGGTGCGGTGTCGGTGTTCAACTTCGACACCTTCACCACCGCGATCTACAAGACCTGGTACGGCTTCTTCAGCCTGCCCAGCGCCGCACAACTCGCCAGCCTGTTGCTGCTGGTGGTGATGCTGGTGCTGTACGGCGAACGCCGCGCGCGAGGCGCCAATCGGGCGAGCAACGAGCGACCACGGGTCAAGGCGCTGTATCACCTGCGCGGGCCTAAGGCCTGGGCGGCGACCGGCTGGTGCGGTCTGGTGTTCGCCTGCGCGTTTGTCATTCCTGTGCTGCAACTGGCGGTGTGGTTCTGGCAGCGCGGGCGATTCGATCTGGATGAGCGCTACGCGGGACTGATTCTGTACACCCTGTATCTGGGCGGCATGGCAGCGCTGATCACGGTCAGCGTGGCGATGTTGCTGGCATTCGCCCGGCGTCTGGCGCCCACCCGGGCGATCAATTCCGCAGTCGGTCTGGCCAATCTCGGTTATGCCTTGCCGGGTTCGGTGCTGGCGGTGTCGATCATGCTCGCGTTCAGTTATCTGGACCGGGAGCTGGTGATTCCGCTGTCCGGCTGGCTCGGCGGTGCTGGCAAACCGTTGCTGCTGGGCAGTCTGGCGGCGCTGCTGCTGGCGTATCTGGTGCGTTTCGTGGCGGTGGCCTATGGGCCTCTGGAAAGCAGTCTGGCGCGTATACGGCCCTCTTTGCCTGAAGCGGCACGTAGCCTGGGTGTCAGTGGGCCGCGACTGTTTTTCAAAGTGTATCTGCCGTTGCTGCTGCCCGGCACGCTCAGCGCCGCCTTGCTGGTGTTCGTCGATGTGCTCAAGGAAATGCCCGCGACCTTGCTGATGCGCCCGTTTGGCTGGGACACACTGGCGGTGCGGATCTTCGAAATGACCAGCGAAGGCGAATGGGCGAGGGCGTCGTTGCCGGCGTTGACCCTGGTGCTGGTCGGTCTGTTGCCGGTCATCGGACTTATTCGCCGTTCGGCGCATCGAAACACTTAGTCGTCAGTCCTGAATCATGCGGCTACAATGCGCGGCATTCGGTGCGGTCCGTCTGACAGACCCTGTCGCTGAAATCGGCTGAAAGCCCTTTTTTACAGGGTTTTCCGAACCGTGCAGCAGCGCTCCGCACCTTCGCCACGCCCGGAAGGAGAAACCCATGGGACAGCGTACGCCTCTGTATGACCTGCATCTCGCCCTCGGCGCGAAGATGGTCGATTTTGGCGGTTGGGACATGCCCCTGCATTACGGCTCGCAGGTCGAGGAGCACCACGAGGTGCGTCGCGATTGCGGGGTGTTCGATGTTTCCCACATGACCGTGATCGATGTCACCGGCCCCCAGGCCAAGGCCTGGCTTCAGCATTTGCTGGCCAATGACGTCGAACGCCTGCACAGCCCCGGCCGTGCGTTGTACAGCACCATGCTCAACGAGCGCGGCGGTATCGTCGACGACATGATCGTCTACCGCCTTGAGGACGGTTATCGTCTGGTGGTCAACGCCTCCACCCGCGATCAGGACCTGGCCTGGATGCAGGCACAATTGGGCAGCTTCGATGTTCAGATGACCGAACGCTCCGAGCTGGCGATGCTCGCCATTCAAGGTCCCCATGCCCGGCACAGGATTGCCGAGCTGGTGACCCAGTCCCGCGCCAACCTGATCCAGATGCTCAAGCCTTTCGAAGGCCACGTCGACGGCGACTGGTTCATTGCGCGCACCGGCTACACCGGTGAGGACGGTCTGGAAATCGCCCTGCCGGCCGATCAGGCCCCCGGATTCTTCAACGATCTGGTGGGCGCCGGCATTTCCCCCATCGGCCTCGGTGCCCGCGACACGCTGCGGGTCGAGGCCGGCATGAACCTCTACGGTCAGGACATCCACCAGGACGTTTCGCCTCTGGCCTCGAACATGGCCTGGAGCATCGCCTGGGAGCCGGCAACGCGTCGGTTCATCGGTCGCGATGCGCTGGAAGCGGAAAAAACCGCCGGCGTGCAGCACAAACTGGTCGGCCTGGTGCTTGAAGAGCGCGGGGTTTTGCGGGCCCATCAGGTCGTTCGTATCGCTGATGTTGGCGAAGGGGAGATCACCAGTGGTAGTTTCTCTCCTACGCTTAGCAAGTCGATTGCCCTGGCGCGTGTACCGATGGCGACTGCCGACCGCGCCGAAGTGGAAATCCGTGGCAAGTGGTATCCGGTACGCGTGGTCAAACCGACCTTTGTCCGTCACGGCAAAACCTTGATCTAAACCTTTTCCGGCGGGCACGACCGCTGACAATTTCTTGAGGACACCGAGCATGAGCAACATCCCAGCTGAACTGCGTTTTGCCGAAAGTCATGAATGGGCGCGTCTGGAAGCCGACGGCACCGTCACCGTGGGCATCAGCGATCATGCCCAGGAAGCGTTGGGTGATGTGGTGTTTGTCGAGCTGGCAGAAGTGGGCAAGGTGTTCGCCGCCGGTGATACCGCCGGTGTCGTCGAGTCGGTCAAGGCCGCTTCCGACATCTACTCCCCGGTCGGTGGCGAAGTGATCGCCGTCAACGAAGACCTGGCCGGTTCGCCGGAAGAACTGAACAACGATCCGTACGCCGCATGGATCTTCAAGCTCAAGCCAAGCGACAAGGCCGAGCTGGACAAGCTGCTCGACGCTGCCGCCTATAAGGCTGCCATCGGCGAATAAGCTGCAGGCGAGCCCCCAAAGCCCCGACCCGTCGGGGCTTTTTTCTGCCCGGGACTTTTGCCGTCGGGGTGGCTGCTATGCTGGTTTGACCGTGTTGCATTGACGCCGAGCCGCCAGCCAAGAGAGAGCCCGTCATGTCCCAGTTGCCATCCCTGAGCCAGTTACGCGATCCCCATGCCTTTCTGCGCCGCCACCTCGGGCCCGATGCCGCCGAGCAGCAGGCGATGCTCGACAGCCTCGGCCTCGGCAGCCGGGTCGAGCTGATCGAACAGACCGTGCCGCCGGGCATTCGCCTCAACCGCGAGCTGGACCTGCCGCCGGCGCTGGACGAACAGGCAGCGCTGGCCAGACTGCGCGGTTATGCCGAACAGAACCAGGTCTGGACCAGCCTGATCGGCATGGGCTACCACGGCACCCTGACGCCGACCGTCATCCTGCGCAACGTGCTGGAAAATCCCGGCTGGTACACCGCCTACACGCCTTACCAACCGGAAATCGCCCAAGGCCGGCTCGACGCGTTGCTCAACTTTCAGCAACTGACCATCGACCTCACCGGCCTTGAACTGGCCAACGCTTCGCTGCTCGATGAAGCCACCGCCGCGGCGGAAGCCATGGCCTTGGCCAAACGTGTGGCAAAGTCGAAAAGCAATCTGTTCTTCGTCGACGAAAACTGTCATCCACAAACCATTTCCGTGGTGCAGACCCGCGCCGAAGGCTTCGGCTTCGAGCTGATCGTCGACGCTGTGGATAACTTGAAGCAGCACCAGGTGTTCGGCGCGCTGCTGCAATACCCCGACACCCACGGCGAGATCCGCGACCTGCGGCCGCTGATCGATCACCTGCACGCGCAACAGGCGCTGGCCTGCGTGGCGGCCGATCTGCTCAGTCTGTTGCTGCTGACCCCGCCGGGCGAACTGGGTGCCGACGTGGTGTTCGGTTCATCCCAGCGCTTCGGTGTACCGATGGGTTACGGCGGTCCGCACGCGGCGTTTTTCGCCAGTCGCGAGGAGTACAAACGGGCGATTCCCGGGCGGATCATCGGCGTGTCGAAAGATGCTCGCGGCAACGTCGCGCTGCGCATGGCCCTGCAAACTCGCGAGCAGCACATTCGTCGGGAGAAGGCCAATTCGAACATCTGCACAGCTCAAGTGTTGCTGGCCAATATCGCCAGTTTCTATGCGGTCTATCACGGCCCGGAAGGGCTGAAACGAATCGCCCAGCGGGTGCACCGGTTGACCTGCATTCTCGCCGCCGGGCTCGAACGCCATGGCATCCAGCGCCTCAACCAACACTTCTTCGACACCCTCACGCTGGACGTGGGCGGGGCACAAACCGCGATCATCGAAAGCGCCCAGGCCGCGCAGATCAACCTGCGCATCCTCGGTCGTGGCCAACTGGGTCTGAGCCTCGACGAGGCCTGTGATGAAAACACCTTGGCCAGACTGTTCGATGTGCTGCTGGGCGCCGATCACGGGTTGAGCATCGATGATCTCGACGCCGAAACGCTGGCCTCCGGCATTCCCGAAATGCTGCAACGCAGCACGTCGTACCTGCGCCACCCGGTGTTCAACGCCCACCACAGCGAAACCGAGATGCTGCGCTACCTCAAGCAACTGGAGAACAAGGATCTGGCGCTCAACCAGTCGATGATCCCTCTGGGCTCCTGCACCATGAAACTCAACGCCACCAGCGAGATGATCCCGATCACCTGGCCGCAATTCGCCAATCTGCACCCGTTCGTGCCCCGGGAGCAGGCCGTCGGTTACACGCTGATGATCGAGGAGCTGGAGCGCTGGCTGTGCGCAATCACCGGGTTCGATGCGATCTGTATGCAGCCCAACTCCGGCGCCCAGGGCGAGTACGCCGGGCTGCTGGCGATCCGCAAATACCACGAGAGCCGTCAGCAGGGCGGGCGCGACATCTGCCTGATCCCTTCTTCGGCCCACGGCACCAACCCGGCCTCGGCACAGATGGCCGGGATGCGCGTGGTGATTGTCGAGTGTGACGACGCTGGCAATGTCGATCTGGAGGACTTGAAAGCCAAGGCATCCGAGGCCGGGGCCAAGCTGTCGTGCCTGATGGCGACCTACCCGTCGACCCACGGCGTGTACGAGGAAGGCATCAGCGAAATCTGCGAAGTTATCCACCAGCACGGCGGCCAGGTGTACATGGACGGCGCCAACCTCAATGCCCAGGTCGGGCTGGCGCGGCCGGCGGACATCGGCGCCGACGTGTCACACATGAACCTGCACAAGACCTTCTGCATTCCCCACGGCGGAGGCGGGCCGGGCATGGGGCCGATTGGCGTGCGTGCGCATCTGGCGCCGTTCGTTGCCAACCATCCGGTGGTCCCGATCGACGGGCCGCAACCGCAGAACGGAGCGGTCAGCGCCGCGCCATGGGGCAGTGCGAGCATTTTGCCGATCAGCTGGATGTACATCGCGATGATGGGGCCGCAACTGGCGGATGCCAGTGAAGTGGCGATCCTCGCGGCGAATTACCTGGCGCAGCACCTGTCCGGTGCTTTCCCCGTTCTGTATACCGGTCGCAATGAGCGGGTCGCCCACGAATGCATTCTGGATCTGCGCCCGCTCAAGGCTGCCACTGGCATAAGCGAGGAGGACGTCGCCAAGCGCCTGATGGATTACGGCTTCCACGCGCCGACCATGTCGTTCCCGGTGCCGGGCACCTTGATGGTCGAGCCGACCGAGAGCGAGTCCAAGGCCGAACTCGATCGCTTCATCGGCGCGATGCTAAGCATCCGCGCAGAAATCACCGAGGTGCAGAACGGCAACTGGCCGGCCGAGGACAACCCGCTCAAACGGGCACCGCATACCCTGGCCGATATCACCGGCGTGTGGGAACGGCCGTACAGCATCGAGCAGGGCATCACGCCGGATGCGCACACCAAGGCGCACAAATATTGGCCAGCAGTGAATCGGGTCGATAACGTCTATGGCGACCGCAACCTGTTCTGCGCCTGTGTGCCGGTGGACGATTACCGTTGATCAGCGGACAAAAAAAATGCCGCTCGTGTGAGCGGCATTTTTGTCTGTCCGGAAGGTTATTCCGACGCCACGGCGTTCTTCGCCAGGATCGCGTTCGCCAGCTCCATGTCGGTGGCCTGCAGGCCGGGGTTGTCGGCGCGGACTTTTTGCATCGCGGCTTCCAGGTACGGCCCACGGATACCGCCGTCGCTGGCGACGAAGCTGCCGGCATCGTCCTGGGCGGCAACGATCAGTTTGTGATCCTTGAAGGTCAGGTAGGTCGAGCCGGTGGTGGCACCGGACGAAATGACGTTACGCCAAAAGCTGTCGGCCATTGCCGAACCGACGGGCAGAGACAGCAGGGCAAGGGTGGCGACAGCAAGTTTGAGACGCATGTTGGGTGACTCCACTGGTGTTGAATAACCGGTTGGATCGTCGTTTCCCCGATCCGGTTCCGTGAGCGGCTATTTCTGCTCGCTCTGTGGCGTCACCCGCAGCACTTCCTCAAGGGTTGTCAGCCCCGCAGCAACTTTCTGCGCGCCGGACAATCGCAGGCTGCGCATGCCTTCCTTGAACGCCTGTCGGCGGATCGCGGTGAGATCGGTGTCGGGGCTGATCAAGGCCTTGAGGCTGTCGCTCAGTTGCATGATTTCGTAGACCCCGGCGCGCCCGTGATAACCGGTGTCGCGGCACTCCAGGCAACCGATGGCCCGTTGCGCATTGCCCGGCAGCGGCGCCTGCCACGGCCGGGTCAGGGTTTGCCAGTCTTCTTCGTCCAGAGTCAGCGGCGCCTTGCAGTGCGGGCAAAGGGTTCGCACCAGGCGTTGCGCCATCACACCGAGCACGGTGGCCTTGATCAGGTAATGCGGCACGCCGAGTTCCAGCAGGCGGCTGATGGCGCTCGGCGCGTCGTTGGTGTGCAGGGTCGAGAGCACCAGGTGCCCGGTCAGCGCCGCCTGGATCGCCATTTCGGCCGTTTCCAGATCGCGGATTTCGCCGATCATGATGATGTCCGGGTCCTGCCGCATCAGCGCACGCACGCCGGCGGCGAAGGTCAGGTCGATGTTGTGCTGGACCTGCATCTGGTTGAAGGCCGGCTCGACCATCTCGATCGGGTCCTCAATGGTGCAGAGGTTGACCTCCGGGGTCGCCAGTTTTTTCAGCGTGGTGTACAGCGTGGTGGTCTTGCCGGAACCGGTCGGCCCGGTGACCAGGATGATACCGTTGGGCTGGCGGGTCATGTCCTGCCAGCGCCGCAGGTCGTCGGTGGAAAACCCCAGTTGATCGAAATCCTTGAGCAGGACTTCCGGGTCGAAGATCCGCATCACCATTTTTTCGCCGAATGCGGTGGGCAGGGTCGACAGCCGCAACTCGACTTCACCGCCGTCCGGGGTCTTGGTCTTGACCCGGCCGTCCTGGGGTTTGCGTTTCTCGGCGACGTTCATCCGGCCAAGGCTTTTCAGGCGGCTGACGATGGCCATCGTCACCTGCGGCGGGAATTGATAGACGTTGTGCAGCACGCCGTCGATGCGAAAACGCACCGTGCCTTGCTCGCGCCGGGGTTCGATGTGGATATCGCTGGCCCGTTGCTGGAAGGCGTACTGGAACAGCCAGTCGACGATGTTGACGATGTGCGCGTCGTTGGCGTCGGGCTCCTGATCGCTGGCGCCGAGGTTGAGCAACTGTTCGAAGTTGCCGAGGTTGCCGCTCTGCGCATCGGCATTGCTGGCGCCGCTGACCGATTTGGCGAGACGGAAGAATTCGACGCTGAAACGCTGAATGTCCGCCGGGTTGGCCACCACCCGTTTGATCGGCAGTTTCAGGACGTGAGTCAGATCGGCCTCCCAGCCGCTGACGTAGGGCTGAGCGCTGGCCACGGTTACTGCATCGCGATCGACCGACACCGCGAGAATCTTGTGGCGCTGGGCGAAGGCATAGGACATCAGCGGCGTGACGGCGGCGACGTTGATCTTCAGCGGATCGATCCGAAGGTATGGCTGGCCGGCCTGCTGCGCCAGCCAGAGGGTCAGGCTTTCCAGGTCGAGGTGTTTGCCCGGACGGCTGAGATCCTCCAGTTGCTGGCTGGCGATGAATTCCAGCGGATGCTTCTGGCCATGGGCGGCATGCCGACGCCGGGCATTCAGCGCCTGCTCGGCCGAGTCCTGGCAGATGAAGCCTTGGGCGACCAGTTCACGCAGTACCTCATTGAGATCCAGCCAGCGATCCTGAGTGGCGAGTTGAACGGACATGCGGGCTCCTTTTGAACGACAGTGCGCAAAGGATAGTCGTGGCCCTGCCGACCGTTGGGCCACTACCCGACGAAGACGTTTCGGTTCTTGTCAGCCGGCCGCCTGCGCCGGTGCATCCCACGCCGCGTCGGGGTTTTGCAGGTCCACCGAGCAGACGCTGATCAGGTTACGAAGTTTTTCCGCGATCACCTGGGCGCGGTGCCAGCTCAGGCCACCCATGACGATGTCGATCGACAGCAGATCGTCCAGCCGCTGGACATTGACCTGCTCCGGCGTGAGGCACTGCAAGGCGAACAGGTTCAGCACCCGCACCAGCAAATCCGGCTCGGCCTCGGCCAGGATCTGGTACTGCGCGAGGCAATGCGCGTTGCTGGCGTTCCACACATCGGCACGGGGCGCAGGGGTGTTGACGGCTTCGAGGTGTGGCATGACAGGTCTCCGGAATCAGTGGAGGAATTTTTACATTCGATGCCGGGCATTTCTTGTCTAAGATGAGCCGAACAGGCGATTGAATAGGTATATCAATTCGCCGCTTGATGAATTTGAGGATTATTTATGCACAGCGATCTGGACGGCTACGACCGGCGCATTCTCGCCCTGCTGCAAGAGGACGCTTCCTTGTCCAGCGCACAGATCGCCGAGCAGGTGGGGCTGTCGCAATCGCCGTGCTGGCGGCGGATTCAGCGGATGAAGGAGGAGGGAATCATTCGGGGTCAGGTAACTTTGCTCGATCGCAAGAAAATCGGCCTGAACACGCAGATTTTCGCCGAGATCAAACTCAACGCCCATGGGCGCTCGAACTTCACTGAGTTCACCGAGGCGATTCGCGGCTTTCCCGAAGTGCTGGAGTGTTACGTGCTGATGGGGGCGGTGGATTTCCTGCTGCGGATCGTCGCGGCGGACATCGAGGCGTATGAGCGGTTCTTCTTCGAGAAGCTGTCGCTGGTGCCGGGGATTCAGGAGGTGAACTCGATTGTGGCGCTGTCGGAGATCAAGTCCACGACGAGCCTGCCGGTACTGCGCTGATGATCGTTCCCACGGATGGGAACGATCATCATGCGGGGATTACATGCGCAGCAGCATTTTCCAGGCACGGTTCTGGTACACCGCAATCGCCTGATGCTTGCGCGCATCGAGCAGTTCGTCGGTGATGGTCGGCTCGTTGGCCAGTTGCGCCAGTTTGTTCAGCTCGCCGTACAGTCGATCCATTTCCGGGATTTCCAGCACGTTGCGCGCGTGGTGCAACCAGACCTGGATGCGCTCGATGCGCGGCAGTTGCTCGGCCAGATCTTCCGGCTGCTGCTGATAGCGCTGCAATTGCAGCGAAGTGGCTTCTTCGCCCAGCAGGCGCGGCAGCCAGCTTTGCAACTGCGCGGCACCCTGGCGATTGCCACGGGTGTTGCGGTCGGCAGCCCAGGTGCGGGCCAGCAACCAGCGCGAAGCGTTCAGCGAGAACAGGCCCCAGCGCGGGTCTTCCAGCTCTTCGAGGAACTGTTCCGGCGCGGCTTTGCGCACGTCTTCGTCTTCGATGCCGACCTGTACCAGCGGACGCCAGTCTTCCAGCAGGGCGTCCAGGGCAACGCGCAGGTCGTGGGTCGACGGACGCGGTGCGGCCTGGCCGAGGCTGCTGAGCAGGGCACGCATTTCCGCGAGGTTCTCGACCCAGTCCTGCAGCAGGCGCCAGTGGCCGTTGAAGCGATACTGTTCGGCCAGACGCTGGCTGCTGCCGAGCAAGTGCCAGGCCAGGGCGGCGAAGGCGTCGTCCAGCGGGGTTTCGGCGGTGATGGCCGGCGCCGGCAGGCTCAGCGAGTAGCTGTTGGCGTCGTATAGACGATAGCCGCGCTCGGCCTTGCTGATGTCGCACGGCATCAGGGCCAGGGTTTCGGCCAGTTCGGCGGCCAGTTCCAGCAGCGCGGCAGGCTCGCCTTCGCGCAGTTCCAGTTCCAGCTCGCAGATTTCTTCTTTCTGTTTGCCGACTACCACGTGGCCCAGATCCAGCGCGGCTTCGATGACCACTTTGGTCTTGCCACGGCCCCACGCGATTTCGGCGCGTTCGCGGACGAAATCGGTGGTGAAGATCGGCTTCAGGGTTTTCTTGTCCAGCTCGGCGAGGGACTCGGGCCAGCATTCGCCGTCGAGTTTCTTCACGTCGAGCTTGGCTTTGGGCAGGTTCCAGTCGTACTCGTTACGCTCGGACAGACCGGCGACGCTCTGGCCACGGGTCTTGAGGGTCTGAATCACCTCTTCGCCGTCCTTGCGCAGGCGCAGGGCAACCTTGGCCCGGGCCAGGTCACGCTCAGGCGTGTCGAAGTACTGATTCATCAACTCACGGCGTTCCCAGCCACTTTTGTTGCGTTTTTTCAGGAGAGGGTGCTCGCGCAGGGCGGCGAGGGTTTCGCGGCTGACGCGGAGTTTGATTTCGGTTTCTTTCTGCATGGCCGGAAAATCCAGGATCGGGAGCGCAGCCGGGGGAATGTGTGGCTGCCAAGGCCGTGCAGTGTACAGGACTGAATCTTCCTACGCTTTGCGGCGGTTTATTCTCGGCGCCGGATGGTTCTATGATGAACCTCAATCCGGGAGTTGGAGTCAGCGATGCCTTTGCCGTCCATGCAAGACCAGTTCGCTGCACTGATCGCAGCGCCGTCGGTCAGCTGCACCCAGCCGGGCCTCGACCAGTCCAACCGGGCGGTGATCGATCTGCTTGCGGGCTGGCTCGGCGACCTCGGCTTCAGCTGCGACATCCAGCAGGTCAGTCCCGGCAAATTCAATCTGCTCGCCAGTTTCGGCAGTGGCCCCGGCGGGCTGGTGCTGGCCGGGCACAGCGACACGGTGCCCTACGACGATGCGTTGTGGAAAACCGATCCGCTGAAACTCACCGAAGTCGATGGCCGCTGGGTCGGTCTCGGCAGTTGCGACATGAAGGGCTTCTTCGCCCTGATCATCGAAGCCGTGCAACCGCTGCTCGCTCAACCGTTCAAGCAGCCGCTGCTGATCCTCGCCACCTGCGATGAAGAAAGCTCGATGTCCGGTGCCCGGGCGCTGGCCGAAGCGGGGCGCCCGCTGGGCCGGGCGGCCGTGATCGGCGAGCCGACCGGGCTCAAGCCGATCCGCATGCACAAGGGCATCATGATGGAGCGCATCGATATCCTCGGGCAGAGCGGCCATTCGTCGGATCCGCGCCTGGGGCACAGCGCCCTCGAAGCGATGCACGATGCCATCGGCGAACTGCGCGGCCTGCGCCTGTTGTGGCAGCGTGAATTCAACAACCCGCAGTTCAGCGTGTCGCAGCCGACCATGAACTTCGGCTGTATCCACGGTGGCGACAACCCCAACCGCATCTGCGGCCAGTGTTCGCTGGAGTTCGACCTGCGGCCGTTGCCGGGGATGGACCCGAAAATCTTGCGCAGCGAGATTCTGCGCAAGCTCAACCCGGTCGCCGAACGGCATAAAGTGAAGATCGATTACGCGCCGTTGTTTCCCGAAGTGCCGCCGTTCGAGCAGGCCGAAGACGCGGAGCTGGTGCGAATTGCCGAAAAACTCACCGGCCACACGGCCGAAGCGGTAGCGTTCGGCACCGAAGCGCCTTATCTTCAGCGCCTTGGCTGCGAAACCATCGTGCTCGGCCCCGGCGACATCGCCTGTGCGCACCAGCCGGACGAGTACCTCGAAATGTCACGTTTGCAGCCTACCGTGCATCTATTGCGGCAGTTGATCGAACATTACTGTCTCAAAACTGTATAAATTGCCCATACACCCACCCGTATTCATGAGGAGAGCGCGCGTGTCGCCAAGCCTGTTCCGACGATAACCATCAGCCCGCTGTGCGTTTTCCGTTTCGCCCCTTTTCCGGCTGCTATTTATTACAGGCCCAGGTTCATGCCCGAATACGTCAATTGGCTTCGCCACGCGTCTCCTTATATCAATGCTCACCGCGATTGCACCTTCGTCGTCATGCTTCCGGGCGACGGCGTGGAGCATCCGAATTTCGGCAACATCGTCCATGACATCGTATTGCTGCACAGCCTCGGCGTGCGGCTGGTGCTGGTTCACGGTTCCCGTCCTCAGATCGAAACTCGCCTCGCCGCCCGTGGCCTGACCCCGCATTACCACCACGGCATGCGCATCACCGATGCCGCGACGCTGGAGTGCGTGATCGATGCGGTCGGCCAGTTGCGCATCGCCATCGAAGCGCGGCTGTCGATGGACATGGCCTCGTCGCCGATGCAGGGCTCGCGTCTGCGGGTGGCCAGCGGCAACCTCGTGACGGCCCGGCCGATCGGCGTGCTGGAAGGTGTCGACTATCACCACACCGGCGAAGTGCGTCGGGTCGACCGCAAGGGCATCAACCGTCTGCTCGACGAGCGCTCCATCGTGCTGTTGTCGCCGCTGGGTTATTCGCCGACCGGCGAGATCTTCAACCTCGCCTGCGAAGACGTCGCCACCCGCGCCGCCATCGATCTGGGCGCCGACAAGCTGCTGCTGTTCGGCGCCGACCTCGGTCTGATCGACGAAAACGGCAAACTGGTGCGCGAACTGCGTCCGCAACAGGTGCCGGCACATCTGCAGCGTCTGGGCAGCAACTATCAGGCGGAACTGCTGGATGCCGCTGCCGAAGCCTGTCGTGGCGGCGTGGCACGCAGCCATATCGTCAGTTATGCCGAGGATGGTGCGCTGCTGACCGAACTGTTCACCCGTGACGGTGGCGGTACGCTGGTGGCCCAGGAGCAGTTCGAACTGGTGCGCGAGGCGGCGATTGAAGACGTCGGTGGCTTGCTTGACCTGATCAGCCCGCTGGAAGAGCAGGGGATTCTGGTGCGTCGCTCGCGCGAAGTGCTGGAGCGTGAGATCGAGCAGTTCAGTGTGGTCGAGCGTGAAGGGATGATCATCGCCTGTGCGGCGCTGTATCAGATTGCCGATTCGGATGCCGGTGAACTGGCGTGCCTGGCGGTGAATCCCGAGTATCGCCATGGCGGTCGCGGCGACGAATTGCTCGAGCGCATCGAGACCCGTGCCCGGGCGCAGGGCCTGAAGACTTTGTTCGTCCTCACCACCCGCACTGCCCACTGGTTCCGCGAGCGCGGTTTCGAGCCGAGCAGCGTTGAACGCCTGCCGGCGGCGCGGGCTTCTCTCTATAACTATCAGCGCAATTCGAAGATCTTCGAAAAGTCTCTGTGATATGCGATTGCCCCCACGGGATGCGTGGGGGCAATTTGTTTACTCCGCTACAAACTTCGCACTGACGTACGGCGAGTAGTCAGGCAAAACGCTTTCGACCTTGCCCTGTTCCTTCAAAAATTTTGCCGTCTCACCAATTGCCTTCGCCGTGCCGCCGTCCAGCAGCGCCGTGGTCTGTTGCGCCTGGGCGTCCGGGAAGGCCGAACCCGCGAGCAGTTCCGGTACGTCGGCAGCATTGGCACCGGTCAGTTTGGCGATTTTTTGTACAGGCACCGAGTCGGCTGTCCAGCTGTCTTTATGGGCGGCGTAATCCGCGAACGAGTCCAGAGTCACCTTGGCGAACTTGGCCACGACTTCAGGATGCTTCTCGGCAAAGTCCTTGCGCGCGACCCAGACTTCGAAGGTCGGCGCGCCCCACTGGCCGACCTGCGCGGCATCGGTCAGGGTCTTGCCGGTCTTGCGGATCTCACCCAGCGCCGGCGACCAGACAAAGGCGCCGTCGATGTCGCCACGTTTCCAGGCGGCCGCGATTTCTGCGGGTTGCAGATTCACCACTTTGACTTTCGAGGTGTCCAGGCCCCAGTGCTTGAGCGCGCCGAGCAGGCTGTAGTGGGAAGTGGAAACGAACGGGGTGGCGATGGTCTTGCCGATCAGGTCTTCGGGTTTGTTGATACCGCTGCCGTTACGCACCACCAGTGCTTCGGCGGCATTGATCTGCGCCGAGACGATGAAGGCAACGATCGGCAGATTGCGCGAGGCGGCGGCTGCCAGCGGGCTGGAGCCGAGGTTGCCGATCTGCACATCGCCGGAGGCAATGGCTGTCACAACTTCCGGGCCGCTGTTGAACCGGCGCCAGTCAATTTTCTCGCCAATGGTTTTCTCGTAGACGCCGTCGGCCTGGGGGACTTTGCTCGGGTCGATACCGGTCTGGTAGCCCACAGTGAGGTTGGCGGCATGGGCTGAAAAAGAAATCAGCGCTGATACACAAACTGTAACAAATTGACTAGATAGTGCGCGTTTGGCCATCATGGCGTCGCCTTTTTGATAGGGATTGACGAATCGGGGTTGCGTCAAAGCTAATCGATCTAAAAAAAGGCTAATAAATACCATTTAGTAATGAGCTTAGTCGCCGATACCTTGTATCCCGGGGAAGATGGCAATTGGCTGGCTATATAGCCGAATGGTATGAAAAAGAATGAATAAATTCTTTTTGGGATTATCAGGAAGTCTTTACCCTGCAGGGACCAAATAACTGCGATTAGACCTTGGTCGTAGACACACAAGGTTACGATTGACTTGTCAGTCACGGTCTGGCGCTAATCGCGCATCTTAGGATCCAGGGGCATCAGACCCCGGACCAGGAACACAAGAATTAGAAACGAGAGGAGCGAAACATGAACAAGTCCACCTTGGCCCTGGCCGTGGCCGTAGGGGTTTTGGCGCAGCAGGCAGGCGCCGCCGGTTTCATCGAAGACAGCAAGGCCACCTTGGGGCTGCGTAACTTCTACATCAACACCGACAACCGCGATGGCGCTGGCGCCAACAAGAACGAAGAGTGGGGCCAAGGCTTCGATCTGCGTTTCATCTCCGGTTACACCCAAGGCACTGTGGGCTTCGGTATCGACGCCATCGGCTTGCTGGGCGTGCGTCTGGATTCGGGCGGCGGCACCAACGGCAACAGCGGCACCGCTTACGGCGGCACTGTGTTCCCGAGCGAGTCCAACGGCAAAGCAGTGGACAACTTCTCCAGCCTGGGTCTGACTGCCAAAGCCAAGATCTCCCAGACCGAACTGAAGCTGGGCACCCTGCAGCCGAAGAACCCGGTCATCGTGACCAACGACGGCCGCCTGCTGCCACAAACCTGGCAGGGTGGTCAGATCACCTCCGGCGAAATCAAGGACCTGACTCTGGTCGGTGGTCAGATCGAAGCCGTGAAAGGCCGTAACTCCAGCAACAACGAAAACCTGTCCATCAGCGGCGCAAACAGCCGTGGCACTGGCTTCCGTGACAGCAACAAGTTCATCTACGCCGGTGGTGACTACAAGATCACCAAAGACCTGACTGCCCAGTACTACTACGGCAACCTGGAAGACTTCTACAAGCAGCACTTCCTGGGTCTGGTACACAACTGGGCCATCGGCCCGGGCGTATTGAAGTCTGACTTCCGTTACTTCAACAGCTCCGACGACGGCAAGAACGGCACTGATCCTGCGTACTTCAGCACCGGTAACTACACCGGCGTGCGTAACGGTCGTGGCGAAGTCGACAACAACCTGTACAGCGGCCTGTTCCTGTACACCGTTGAAGGTCACACCTTCGGTGGCGGTTACCAGGTTTCCAACGGCAGCTCTGACTTCCCTTGGCTGAACCAGGGCGACGGTTCGTCGAACTACACCATCACCGACATGCAGATCCAGAAGTTCGGCCGTGCCGGCGAGAAAACCTGGCAGGCTCGCTACTCGTATGACTTCGCTAAAGTCGGCGTACCTGGCCTGACCGCTGGTGTGGTTTACCTGAAAGGCGATTCGATCGACACCGTTGGCACCAACGGTCGCGAAAGCGCTTCGAACCGTTCCGAGTGGGAACGCGACTTCACCATCGGTTACGTCGTACCGGAAGGTCCTTTCAAGAACGTCGGCCTGATGTGGAAAAACGCTGTATGGCGCACCGACCTGCCGAACACCCGTTCGCAGGACGAAAACCGCCTGATCGTCAGCTACTCGATCCCGCTGTTGTAATAGCGCGCTCCTGCACTGATGTAAAAAGCCTGATGTAAAAAAAGCCCCGTCCGGCATCGCGCCGGACGGGGCTTTTGTGTTTCCGGGTCCGGCTCACCCCCGTAAGCCTTTCCCGATGTTCCCCTCTTTACAGCAACTCAAGGCCTTCTCGAACCTTGAGGGTGATGTTCGTCGCGATGCTGCCGGGCGTCCAGTGAATAGATGTTTAATATTCAATAAAGATATAAATATCTAGTTATTTATTCTTTTTCAGAAGAACGAATCACGAGCTACAGTTGAGGTCTCCAACCACTCATCAGGAGCCGCACCATGAGCCTCAGACTTGGCGATATCGCCCCCGATTTCGAACAGGATTCCAGCGCCGGCAAGATTCGTTTCCACGAATGGCTGGGCGATAGCTGGGGCGTGCTGTTTTCCCACCCGGCGGACTTCACCCCGGTCTGCACCACCGAGCTGGGCTTCACTGCCAAGCTCAAGGACGAATTCACCAAACGTGGCGTGAAAGCCATTGCACTGTCGGTCGACCCGGTGGACTCGCACCACAAGTGGATCGAGGACATCAACGAAACCCAGAACACCATCGTCAATTTCCCGATCCTGGCCGATGCCGATCGCAAGGTGTCCGATCTGTACGATCTGATCCACCCGAACGCCAACGACACCCTGACCGTGCGTTCGCTGTTCGTGATCGATCCGAACAAGAAGATCCGCCTGACCATCACTTACCCGGCGAGCACCGGCCGCAACTTCCACGAGATTCTGCGGGTGATCGATTCGCTGCAGCTCACCGACAACTACAAGGTGGCCACCCCGGCCAACTGGCAGGACGGTGAAGAGGTGGTAATCGTGCCGTCACTCAAGGACGAAGACGAAATCAAACAACGCTTTCCGAAGGGCTACCGCGCGGTGAAGCCGTACCTGCGCCTTACACCACAGCCGAACAAATAAACTACCTCGGATCGTTCCCAGGCTCTGCATGGGGCGATCAGCAAAAACCATGATGCAGGGTTTCAGGCCGTCTTTACGGCCTGTTTTTTTGCCCGCAGGAAAGTGAAATGCATATCTCTATAAAGAATAACCAAATGAATAAATATGATTTATGGATATATAAATCAGCTGGTAAGGTCACTGACATTGAAGCGAGATCGCAACCCGCGAATCGCCTGTAACGCGCAAGGAATTCTCTGAATGCTGGTCGTCTCACTCGGTGGCAGTCCCAGTCAACGTTCCCGCTCCGGGGTGTTGCTGGAACGCTCGCAACGCTGGTTGCAGCAGCAAGGGGTGGAAGTGGTGAGTTATCAGGTGCGGGACTTCCCGGCCGAAGACCTGCTCCACGCCCGCTTCGACAGCCCGAAGGTGCTCGACCTGCTGCAACAGATTGAAAACGCCGACGGCCTGCTGATCGCCACGCCGGTGTACAAGGCGTCGTTTTCCGGCGCCCTGAAGACCGTGCTGGATCTGCTGCCCGAACGTGCGCTGAACCACAAGATTGTTCTGCCGATGGCCACCGGCGGCAGCATCGCCCACATGCTGGTGGTCGATTACGCCCTCAAGCCTGTGCTGTCGGCGTTGAAGGCCCAGGAAATGCTGCAAGGGATTTTTGCCGAGGACAGCCAGATCGCCTACGGCGAAGGCAGTGCCCAGGCGCAGTTGGCACCGGCGCTGGAGCAGCGACTGCATGAAGCGCTGGACCAGTTTGTCAGCGCCATGGCCCGCCGGCCCAAGCCGCTGGAGCCGGGATTGTTGAACGAACGTTTGTTGAGTGCTCGCTGGAGCATTTGAGCCACACCGAAACTTGAAGTACTCACCTTACTCAGCCGCCAACGGCCAAGCAGGTGCAGCCAAAACCCAACAGCAAAAAGGAGAGCGCTATGCGCACTGTATTTTTGCGTCGTGGTCTGGTCGCTCTGTTTGCTGCGGCTGTGTCCTTCGGCGCCATCACTCAAGCTCAAGCCGAGACGCTACGAATCGGTTATCAGAAATACGGCACGCTGGTGCTGCTCAAAGCCAAGGGCACCCTGGAAAAACGTCTCGCCGCCCAAGGCGTCGACGTGCAATGGACTGAATTCCCCGGCGGCCCGCAACTGCTCGAAGGCTTGAACGTCGGCTCGATCGACTTCGGCGTCACCGGCGAAACCCCGCCGGTCTTCGCTCAGGCGGCCGGTGCCGATCTGCTCTACGTGGCTTACGAGCCGCCAGCGCCGAACAGCGAAGCGATCCTGGTACCGAAAGATTCGCCGATCAAATCGGTGGCGGATCTCAAGGGCAAGAAAGTCGCCCTGAACAAAGGCTCCAACGTTCACTACCTGCTGGTGCGTGCGCTGGAAGATGCCGGTCTCAAGTACAGCGACATTCAAACCGTATTCCTGCCGCCGGCCGATGCCCGCGCCGCGTTCGAGCGCGGCAGCGTCGACGCCTGGGTCATCTGGGACCCGTACCAGGCGGCCGCCGAGAAACAGCTGCAAGCGCACACCCTGCGTGACGGCAAAGGCATCGTCGACAACCACCAGTTCTACCTGGCAACCAAGCCCTACGCACAGAAAAATCCCGAGGTGATCAAGACCCTCGTGGAAGAAGTGCGCGCTGTCGGTGAATGGTCCAAGGCCAACCCGGAAGACGTGACCCAACAGGTGTCGCCGCTGCTCGGCCTGCCGGCAGACATCACCCTGACCTCGGTGAAACGCCAGGGCTACGGCGCGCTGTTCCTGACCCCGGAAGTGGTCGCCGCACAACAGAAAATCGCCGACACCTTCTACCAGCTCAAGCTGATTCCCAAGCCGTTGAGCATCAAGGACGTGATCTGGACCCCGCCGGCCGCTGTGGCCCAAAGCTCGGTCACCCAAGCCCAGTAAATCGAATCCCCAAGGAGACCACTCCATGAGCCTCAACATCTTCTGGTTCCTGCCGACCCACGGCGACGGCCATTACCTTGGCACCGCCGAAGGCGCCCGCGCCGTCGACCATGGCTATCTGCAACAGGTCGCGCAAGCGGCGGATCGACTGGGTTTCGGCGGCGTGCTGATTCCCACTGGCCGTTCGTGCGAGGACTCGTGGCTGGTGGCAGCATCGCTGATCCCGGTGACCCAGCGTCTGAAATTCCTTGTCGCCCTGCGCCCCGGGATCATTTCCCCGACGGTGGCGGCGCGTCAGGCGGCAACGCTGGATCGTCTGTCCGGCGGTCGTGCGCTGTTCAACCTGGTGACCGGTGGCGATCCGGAAGAGTTGGCCGGCGACGGTCTGTTCCTCGATCACGAAGCGCGCTATCAGGCCTCGGTGGAATTCACCCGGATCTGGCGCCGCGTGCTGGAAGGCGAAACCGTGGATTACGATGGCGAGCACATCAGCGTGAAGGGCGCCAAATTGCTCTATCCGCCGATCCAGCAACCGCGTCCGCCGCTGTATTTCGGTGGTTCGTCGGAAGCGGCGCAGGATCTGGCCGCCGAACAAGTGGAAATGGTCCTGACCTGGGGCGAGCCGCCGGCAGCCGTGGCCGAGAAAATCGAACAGGTTCGCGCCAAAGCGGCCAAGCTCGGTCGCACCGTGCGCTTCGGCATTCGCCTGCATGTGATCGTGCGGGAAACCAACGCTGAAGCCTGGCAGGCGGCGGATCGCCTGATTTCGCATCTCGACGACGACACCATCAAGCGCGCTCAGGCTTCGCTGGCGCGGTTCGACTCGGTCGGCCAGCAGCGCATGGCCGCGCTGCACGGTGGCAGCCGCGACAACCTCGAAGTCAGCCCGAACCTGTGGGCCGGCGTCGGTCTGGTGCGCGGCGGTGCTGGCACGGCGCTGGTCGGCGACGGCCCGACCGTGGCTGCACGGGTGAAGGAATACGCGGATCTGGGCATCGATACCTTTATCTTCTCCGGTTATCCACACCTCGAAGAATCGTATCGGGTGGCCGAACTGCTGTTCCCGCACCTCGACGTCGAGCGCCCGGAATTGCCGAAAAGCGCCGGTTACGTCAGCCCGTTCGGCGAGATGGTGGCCAACGACATTCTTCCCAAAGCCGCGTCCCAGAGCTGAGGCGCCGCCATGAAGAAATTTATCCACAGCCTCGCGCCCTGGGCGTTGCCGGTGTTGTTGCTGGCGGTGTGGCAGTTGTCGGTGTTGGCCGGTTGGCTGTCGACACGGATTCTGCCGGCGCCGGTGGCGGTGATCGAAGCCGGCGTGAGTCTGGTGCGCAGCGGCGAAATCTGGACGCACTTGGCAATCAGCGGCTGGCGCGCCGCGCTGGGCTTCACCATCGGTGGCAGCATCGGCCTGGTGCTGGGCTTCATCACCGGCCTGTCGAAGTGGGGCGAACGCCTGCTCGACAGCTCGGTGCAGATGATCCGCAACGTGCCGCACCTGGCGCTGATTCCGCTGGTGATCCTGTGGTTCGGCATCGACGAGTCGGCAAAGATTTTCCTGGTGGCATTGGGCACATTGTTCCCGATCTACCTCAACACCTATCACGGCATCCGCAACGTCGATCCGGCGCTGGTGGAAATGGCCCGCAGTTATGGCCTGTCCGGTTTTAGCCTGTTCTGGCAGGTGATTCTGCCGGGTGCGCTGCCTTCGATTCTGGTCGGCGTGCGCTTCGCCCTGGGCTTCATGTGGCTGACGCTGATCGTCGCGGAAACCATTTCTGCCAGCTCCGGCATCGGTTATCTGGCGATGAACGCCCGCGAGTTCTTGCAGACCGACGTGGTGGTGCTGGCGATTCTGCTGTACGCGGTGCTCGGCAAACTGGCCGACCTCGCGGCCCGTGGCCTTGAACGTGTGTGGCTGCGCTGGCATCCGGCGTATCAAGTGGCGAAAGGAGGTGCGGCATGACCGCTCAACAACCTCCACGCCTGCTGCGCGGGATTCCGCTGGCGGTGCGCAATCTGCAAAAGACCTTCGGCTCGCGGCAAGTGCTGCGCGGTATCGACTTGCATATTCCGGCGGGGCAGTTTGTCGCCGTGGTCGGGCGCAGTGGCTGCGGCAAAAGCACGTTGCTGCGCTTGCTTGCCGGCCTCGATCAACCCACCGGCGGCGATCTGCTCGCGGGTTCCGCACCGCTCACCGATGCGCGGGATGACACCCGGTTAATGTTCCAGGAAGCACGGCTGCTGCCGTGGAAAAAGATCATCGACAACGTCGGTCTCGGTCTCAAGGGCAACTGGCGTGCGCAAGCCTTGCAGGCGCTGGATGCAGTCGGCCTCGCCGATCGCGCCAACGAATGGCCGGCGGCTCTGTCCGGCGGGCAAAAGCAGCGTGTGGCGCTGGCCCGGGCGCTGATTCATCAACCGCGTCTGTTGCTGCTCGACGAACCGCTGGGCGCACTGGACGCGCTGACCCGGATCGAGATGCAGCAACTGATCGAACGTCTCTGGCAGCAGCATGGTTTCACCGTGTTGCTGGTGACCCACGACGTCAGCGAGGCGGTGGCGGTTGCCGACCGGGTGATTCTGATCGAGGACGGCGAAGTCGGCCTTGACCTGCCAGTGGAACTGCCGCGCCCTCGGGTGCGTGGCTCCCATCGCCTGGCGGCGCTGGAAACCGAAGTGCTCAACCGTGTGTTGTCCCTGCCCGGCGAACCGCCGGCGCCGGAACCCGTTTCACCCTTGCCTACGCAACTGCGTTGGGCTCAATAACTCAAGCAAACGACAGGAATCAATGCCATGACTATCAAAGCCATCAACGTACGCAACCAGTTCAAAGGCGCGATCAAGGAGATCGTTCTCGGCGACGTGCTGTCGGAAATCGACGTACAGACCGCTTCCGGCATCGTCACGTCGGTGATCACCACCCGTTCGGTCAAGGAGCTGGAACTGGAGGTCGGCAGCGAAGTGATCGCCTTCGTGAAATCCACCGAGGTGTCCATCGCCAAGTTGTAAGGGCGTGGGACAAAAACAACCCCGAAGGGTGTGAGCCCTTCGGGGTTTTTTGTTGTTCGCTGATCGCTGATGTTGATCGTTCCCACGCAGAGCGTGGGAACGATCATGTCTCAGCGCTTGGGCAGATACGGCGGCAGATACAGCCCGATATAGGCATCGAACACCCGCATGCCTTCCTCGGCCATGCGCGGGGTGATCTGGCCGTGCTGCTGCACCGAGCGGGCGTAGACGCGGTCGCCCAGCTCCATGGCCAGCGCGAACACGTCGACGTCATCCGGCAGTCGCGGCAGTTCGAAGTGATGGTCGAACAGCTTGTGCATCAGGTCGCCCAGCTCAAGATCGTGCTGACGGTCGGCCTGGGTGACTTCGGTCAGGCCGTGCTGCGCGAGAATGAGCTGGCGAGCGGCGGCATCCTCGCCGTAGATTTCCAGCATCCGCTCTTCGACCAGCCGTGACAGGTCGCGCCAGTCGCGCAGGGCATCGTGATCGATCGGTGCTTGCAGGCAGGCACGGAAGGCCGCGTGCACATCTGCGGTCAGCGCTTCGAGCAGCGCCGGGACGCTGGCGAAGAAGTGGTAGACCGAAGAGGGCGGAATCTGCGCGCGCTCGGCCACGCTGTAGATCGACAGGCTCGCCACGCCCTCGGCGGCCAGCAGCGTGCGCGCGGCGTCGAGTATCGAATCGATCCGCGCCTGACTGCGGGCACGGGGTTTGCGGACGGGGGCGGGACGCGTCATGAAAGTCTCCTGCGGGGCAGCGGGCATTGTACGCAGAGCTTGAATGTCTGCCACAGAGGCCAATAAAAAAACGCCGCTGGCTGAGAAGCCAACGGCGTTTTCCTTTGCTGCAGTCCGCTTAAACGGTGTGCAGGTACCAGTTGTACTCGAGGTCGGAGATGGAGTGTTCGAACTCCTCCAGTTCGCTCTCTTTGCAGGCGACGAAGATATCGATGTATTTCGGATCGATGTACTTGGCCATCACCTCGCTGTCGTCCAGCTCGCGCAGGGCATCGCGCAAGTTGTTCGGCAGGCTCTGCTCGTTCTGCTCGTAGCTGTTGCCTTCGGTCGGAGCCGGTGGCTCGATCTTGTTGGTCAGACCGTGGTGCACGCCCGCCAGCACCGAAGCCATCAGCAGGTACGGGTTGGCGTCGGCGCCGGCAACGCGGTGTTCCAGACGGACCGCGTCGGCGGAGCCGGTCGGTACGCGCAGGGCCACGGTGCGGTTGTCCAGGCCCCAGCTCGGCGAGTTCGGCACGTAGAACTGTGCGCCGAAACGACGGTAGGAGTTGACGTTCGGGCAGAGGAAAGCCATCTGCGCGGGCAGGGTCTCGAGCACACCGCCGATCGCGTGACGCAGCGCGGCGTTCTGCTCGGGATCCTCGCTGGCAAAAATGTTTTTGCCTTCTTTGTCGAGAACCGAAATGTGGACGTGCAGACCGTTGCCTGCCTGGCCCGGGTACGGCTTGGCCATGAAAGTGGTGTCCATTTCATGGTCGTAGGCGATGTTCTTGATCAGACGCTTGAGCAGGACCGCGTAGTCGCATGCCTTGATCGGGTCGGCGACGTGGTGCAGGTTCACTTCGAACTGCGCCGGGGCACTTTCCTTGACGATGGCGTCGGCCGGAATACCTTGCTCTTTGGCGCCTTCCAGAATGTCCTGGAGGCAGTCGACGTATTCGTCGAGGTCGTCGATCAGGTAAACCTGAGTCGAATGCGGGCGTTTGCCGGAGATCGGCGAGCGTGGCGGCTGAGGGCGGCCGTTCACGTTTTCCTGGTCGATCAGGTAAAACTCGAGTTCGAACGCGGCGCAGATGGTCAAGCCAAGCTCGTCAAACTTTGCAACAACTTGACGGAGCACTTCGCGCGGGTCGGCGAAGAAAGGGTCACCTTCGAGTTCGTGCATGGTCATCAACAGTTGCGCGGTCGGGCGCTTCTGCCATGGCTCGTTGCACAGGGTATCGGGGATTGGATAGCAGATACGGTCGGCGTCGCCGATGTCCAGGCCCAGGCCGGTGCTTTCCACCGTCGAACCATTGATATCCAGAGCAAATAGAGAGGCCGGCAGGTTGATGCCTTTCTCGTAAACCTTGTGGAGGCTGGTGCGTTCGATGCGCTTGCCGCGCACCACACCATTCATATCCGCAATCAGAAGGTCAACGTACAGAACCTCAGGATGTTCCTTAAGGAACGCGTTCGCTTCGTTAAGCTGAACGGCACGCGGGGGTACCGACATGATGCAACACCTTTGTTGTTAAAAATATCAATCATTGATCTTTTCTGGTTTCAGTCAACCCGAACGGCCTGCCGAAGTCAAGCGAGGCCTTTTGTGCCCTGAAAAAGCGCTGCGAGGGCATTTATGGGGCACTTTGGGGCATTTTTTTATCCGTGAAAGACGCGCCACCCGCAGGCTTGAGCAGGCCGTGTTGTATTTTTTACGGGGGTGTTGTGTAAAAAAATGAACAAGGCTAAGCTCCGATCAAACCCATAACAGCAATAATACCGGGGTGCTTCATGTCTCGCCTGCCGTTAATCGGCGTCACCGACTGCTCTTTGCAGTCAGGTCTGCATGCTTATCACATCAGTGGCGACACGTCCGTCCGCAGCGCGGCCAGCAAGGCCTGCAACGTGTCAGCGATCTCCCAGCCCGTGGCAGATCGAGCGACAGCGTCCGATATTCTGGACGTGTGCGAGGGCATCCTCTTTAGCGGTTCTCCTTTCAATATAGATCTCTTTCCCTCTCCCGGCCTGCACCGCGTCCGTCGTCGTGCCCGTGATTCTGCACGCCCGGGATGTGCACAGGAAATGCAACGCCAGCGTAAAGGGCAGGTAAGCTCCTCCTTCATTGTCTATGCGCGGTGCCGGGCGTAAGCCGGCACTGCGCGCAAGCAAGGCCCTTTAACGCGACGCTTGGTGCGTCAAACATTGCCTGACATCTGTCAGGAGACTCAGCCCAGAGGCATTTATGAGTAACAACCTCGACCAGCTCACCGATTGGTTGAAAGACCACAAGATCACAGAAGTCGAATGCATGATCGGCGACTTGACCGGCATTACCCGGGGCAAGATCTCGCCGACCAACAAGTTCATCGCCGAAAAAGGCATGCGCCTGCCAGAGAGCGTTCTGTTGCAGACCGTGACCGGCGACTACGTCGAAGACGACATCTATTACGAACTGCTCGACCCGGCCGACATCGACATGATCTGCCGTCCCGACCAGAACGCCGTGTACCTGGTGCCCTGGGCCATCGAGCCGACCGCCCAGGTGATCCACGACACCTACGACAAGCAAGGCAACCCGATCGAGCTGTCGCCGCGCAACGTCCTCAAGAAAGTCCTGAAACTCTATGCCGACAAGGGCTGGCAGCCGATCGTGGCGCCGGAAATGGAGTTCTACCTGACCAAGCGCAGCGACGACCCTGACTATCCGTTGCAGCCGCCAGTCGGCCGCTCCGGGCGTCCGGAGATCGGTCGTCAGTCGTTCTCCATCGAAGCGGCGAACGAATTCGATCCGCTGTTCGAAGACGTCTACGACTGGTGCGAATTGCAGGAACTGGACCTCGACACGCTGATCCACGAGGACGGCACGGCGCAGATGGAAATCAACTTCCGTCACGGCGATGCCCTGTCGCTGGCCGACCAGATCCTGGTGTTCAAGCGCACCATGCGCGAGGCCGCCCTCAAGCACAACGTGGCCGCGACCTTCATGGCCAAGCCGATGACCGGCGAGCCGGGCAGTGCGATGCACCTGCACCAGAGCATCATCGACATCGAGACTGGCAAAAACGTGTTCTCCAATGATGACGGGACCATGAGCCAGCTGTTCCTGCACCACATCGGTGGCCTGCAGAAACTGATCCCTGAGCTGTTGCCGCTGTTCGCACCGAACGTCAACTCGTTCCGCCGCTTCCTGCCGGACACCTCGGCGCCGGTGAACGTGGAGTGGGGCGAAGAAAACCGCACCGTGGGCCTGCGCGTACCGGATGCCGGCCCGCAGAACCGCCGGGTGGAAAACCGCCTGCCGGGCGCCGACGCCAACCCGTACCTGGCGATTGCCGCGAGCCTGCTCTGCGGCTACATCGGCATGGTCGAAGGCATCAACCCGAGCGCGCCGGTCGTGGGCCGTGGTTACGAGCGCCGCAACCTGCGCCTGCCGCTGACCATCGAGGACGCGCTGGAGCGTATGGAAAACAGCGCGACCATCGAGAAGTATCTGGGCAAGACCTTCATCACCGGCTACGTCGCGGTCAAGCGGGCCGAGCATGAAAACTTCAAGCGCGTGATCAGTTCCTGGGAGCGTGAGTACCTGCTCTTCGCCGTCTGATACGCCGGGCGCGGTGGCCAGCCGCCGCGCCTTCACCGATAACAAGGAGAATTGGCATGACCAGCAACAACCCGCAAACCCGTGAGTGGCAAGCCCTCAGCAGCGATCACCACCTGGCTCCGTTCAGCGACTTCAAGCAGCTGAAAGAAAAAGGTCCACGGATCATCACCAACGCCAAGGGCGTGTACCTGTGGGACAGCGAGGGCAACAAGATCCTCGATGGCATGGCGGGTCTGTGGTGTGTGGCGATCGGTTATGGACGCGACGAGCTGGCCGATGCGGCCGCCAAGCAGATGCGCGAACTGCCTTACTACAACCTGTTCTTCCAGACCGCCCACCCGCCAGCACTGGAGTTGGCCAAGGCCATCGCCGACGTGGCGCCGGAAGGCATGAACCACGTGTTCTTCACCGGCTCCGGCTCCGAAGGCAACGACACCATGCTGCGTATGGTTCGCCACTACTGGGCGATCAAGGGCCAGCCGAACAAGAAGGTCATCATCAGCCGCAAGAACGGCTACCACGGTTCCACCGTGGCCGGCGCAAGCCTGGGCGGCATGACTTACATGCACGAACAGGGCGACCTGCCGATTCCGGGCATCGTCCACATCGCCCAGCCGTACTGGTTCGCCGAAGGCGGCGACATGACCCCGGAAGAGTTCGGGATCTGGGCGGCCAATCAGCTGGAGGAAAAGATTCTGGAAGTCGGCGTGGATAACGTCGGTGCCTTTATTGCCGAGCCGATCCAGGGCGCTGGCGGCGTGATCATTCCGCCGGACACCTACTGGCCGCGCATCAAGGAAATCCTCGCCAAGTACGACATTCTGTTCGTGGCCGATGAAGTGATCTGCGGTTTTGGCCGTACCGGCCAATGGTTCGGCAGCGATTTCTACGACCTCAAACCACACATGATGACCATCGCCAAAGGCCTGACGTCCGGCTACATCCCGATGGGTGGCCTGATCGTGCGCGATGAAGTGGTGGCGGTACTCAACGAGGGCGGCGATTTCAACCACGGCTTCACCTACTCCGGTCACCCGGTGGCGGCGGCGGTGGGTCTGGAAAACATCCGGATTCTGCGCGAAGAGAAAATCATCGAACGCGCCCATGAAGAAACGGCACCGTATTTGCAGAAACGTCTGCGCGAACTGAACGATCACCCGTTGGTGGGTGAAGTGCGCGGAGTCGGCCTGCTGGGGGCCATCGAGCTGGTGCAGGACAAGGCCACTCGCAAGCGTTACGAAGGCAAGGGTGTGGGCATGATCTGCCGCCAGTTCTGCTTCGACAACGGGCTGATCATGCGTGCCGTGGGCGACACCATGATCATCGCGCCGCCGCTGGTGATCAGCAAGGCGGAGATCGATGAGCTGGTGACGAAGGCACGCAAGTGCCTGGACCTGACCCTGAGTGCGTTGCAGGGCTAAGTGCTAGGCTCTGAGCGATGGAGCTGTTGCGCTGTCGCTCGGAGCTGTCAGAAAGGCTGGTCTTTTCTTGAAAGACCGCCTCGGATCTTGCCAGACTAGCCGCGGTTCCAGTTGTCCGGGTTCGGCCGCTGAACAAAGTGGTTCAAAAAAGAAAAATTTGGAGCATTAACGCATGAAGGCATTAGGCAAAAAGCTCGCTGGCAAGACTCTGCTCGCCATGTCCCTGATGGGCGTGATGGCGGGTGCGGTTCAGGCGGACGACAAGGTGTTGCACGTTTACAACTGGTCCGACTACATCGCGCCGGACACGGTTGCCAATTTCGAAAAAGAGACGGGCATCAAGGTCGTCTATGACGTTTTCGACAGCAACGAAACCCTGGAAGCCAAGCTGCTGGCCGGCAAATCCGGTTACGACATCGTGGTGCCTTCCAACAACTTCCTGGCCAAGCAGATCAAGGCCGGCGTTTATCAGGAACTGGACAAGTCCAAGCTGACGAACTGGAAGAACCTCGACGAAGACCTGCTCAAGGCCGTTGGCGACGCCAGCGACCCGGGCAACAAACACGCGTTCCCGTACATGTGGGGTTCGATCGGCATCGGCTACAACCCGGCCAAGGTCAAGGCTGCCCTGGGCATCGACAAGATCGATTCCTGGGACATCGTGTTCAAGCCTGAAAACATCGAGAAGCTGAAAAGCTGCGGCGTGAGCTTCCTCGACGCACCGACCGAAATGATTCCGGCGGCTTTGCACTACCTGGGCAAACCGACCAACAGCAAAGACAAGGCTGACCTGAAAGCCGCCGAAGACCTGTTCCTCAAGATTCGTCCTTCGGTGGCTTACTTCCACTCCTCGAAGTACATCTCGGACCTGGCCAACGGCAACATCTGCGTAGCGGTCGGCTACTCGGGTGACCTGGAGCAATCCAAGACCCGCGCCAAGGAAGCCGGTGACAAGGTCAAACTGGCCTACACCATTCCAAAAGAAGGTGCCGGTACTTTCTACGACATGGTCGCCATTCCAAAGGATGCCGAAAACGTCGAAGCCGCCTACAAGTTCATGAACTACCTGCTCGAGCCGAAAGTGATGGCCGAAATCACCAACGCCGTGCGTTTCCCGAACGGCAACAAGGCGGCCACCGCCCTGGTGGACAAGGAAATCACCAGCGATCCGAGCATCTACCCTTCGGCTGAAGTGAAGAAGCAGCTCTATGCGATCAGCGATCTGGACGCAGCCACCCTGCGCCTGATCACTCGCAGCTGGACCAAGATCAAATCCGGTAAATAAGCCGGTTTGAAGCAGCCACCGCTGGCCGTCGCCTTCACCCGGGCGGTCAGCGGTGCAATTAAATGACAGAAAGTTTTGCTGGAACGGTTTTTCGAAGGTAAGTTGCGCGCCGGTTTTGTTGCCGGGCAACCGTGACTGTCATGCAGCACGGGGCAACTTGGGCCCAACTAAATCAGAGGACCTCCACTTGCCTGTTTTTTCTTCTTTGCGCAATGCCCTGCTGGCCGCTGCCGGCCTGACGTTCGCTGTCGGTGCCCAAGCCGCCGGTACTGTGCATATTTATAACTGGTCGGATTACATCGGCGAGACCACCCTGGCCGATTTCCAGAAAGAAACCGGGATCAAACCGGTCTACGACGTGTTCGATTCCAACGAAACCCTGGAAGGCAAGCTGCTCGCCGGGCGTACCGGCTACGACGTGGTCGTGCCGTCGAACCACTTCCTCGGCAAGCAGATCAAGGCGGGCGCGTTCCAGAAGCTCGACAAGGCGCAACTGCCGAACTATTCCAACCTCGATCCGGTGCTGCTCAAGCGCCTGGAACAGAACGATCCGGGCAACCTGTACGCCGTACCGTACCTGTGGGGCACCAACGGCATCGGCTACAACGTCGATAAAGTGAAGGCCGTGCTCGGCGTCGACAAGATCGACTCCTGGAGCGTGCTGTTCGAGCCGGAGAACATCAAGAAGCTGCACAGCTGCGGCGTGGCGTTCCTCGATTCGGCCGATGAAATGATGCCGACCGTGCTCAACTACATGGGCCTGAACGCCAACAGCACCAATCCCAAGGATTACGAGAAGGCCACAGCCAAACTGCTGGCGGTGCGTCCGTACGTGACTTACTTCCACTCCTCGAAATACATCGGCGATCTGGCCAACGGCGACATCTGCGTGGCCATCGGTTTCTCCGGCGACATCTTCCAGGCCAAGAATCGCGCCGAAGAAGCCAAGAAGGGCGTGAACATCGCCTACTCGATCCCGAAAGAGGGCGGCGCGCTGTGGTTCGACATGCTGGCGATTCCGAAGGATTCGGCCAACGTCAAAGAGGCCCACGCCTTCATCAACTATTTGCTGAAACCTGAGGTGATCGCCCAGGTCAGTGATTACGTCGGTTACGCCAACCCCAATCCGGGTTCGGACAAGCTGATGGAGCAGTCCATCCGCACCGACGAGTCGGTTTATCCACCGCAGGCCGTGCTCGACAAGACCTACGTGTCGATCGAGTTGCCGCCGAACATTCAGCGTTTGATGACCCGCAGCTGGACCAAGGTCAAGTCGGGTAAATAGCTTCAACGTACAAACTATCCTGGGTTCGTCTTGCGTGGGCGAACTGCACTCTTTTTTTCTGGGAGTTTTGTAAATGGCAGTTGCCTCCGGCGCCTATAAGAAAGCCCTCGAGGGCGACCAGACACCGAAACAGGTGCTGGTCAAAATCGACCGGGTCACGAAGAAGTTCGACGAGACGGTTGCCGTGGACGATGTGTCCCTGGAAATCAAGAAGGGCGAGATCTTCGCCCTGCTCGGCGGTTCGGGATCGGGCAAATCCACTCTGCTGCGGATGCTGGCAGGGTTCGAACGGCCCACGGAGGGGCGCATTTTCCTCGACGGTGTCGACATCACCGACATGCCGCCGTACGAGCGACCGATCAACATGATGTTCCAGTCCTACGCCCTGTTCCCGCATATGACCGTGGCGCAGAACATCGCGTTCGGTCTGCAACAGGACAAGATTCCCAAGGCCGAGATCGACGCCCGCGTGGCCGAGATGCTCAAGCTGGTGCAGATGAGCCAGTACGCCAAGCGCAAGCCGCACCAGTTGTCCGGCGGTCAGCGTCAGCGTGTGGCATTGGCGCGTTCGCTGGCCAAGCGGCCGAAACTGCTGCTGCTCGATGAACCGATGGGTGCACTGGATAAAAAACTGCGTTCGCAGATGCAGCTTGAGCTGGTTGAGATCATCGAGCGCGTGGGTGTGACCTGCGTGATGGTGACCCACGACCAGGAAGAGGCCATGACCATGGCCGAGCGCATCGCGATCATGCACCTGGGCTGGATCGCCCAGATCGGCAGCCCGATCGACATCTACGAAACCCCGACCAGCCGCCTGGTCTGCGAATTCATCGGTAACGTGAACATCTTCGAAGGCGAAGTGATCGACGACGCCGAAGGCCACGCGACCATTACCTGCAAGGACCTCGACCGGCAGATCTACGTCGGCCACGGCATCAGCACCTCGGTGCAGGACAAGTCCGTGACCTACGCGATCCGTCCGGAAAAACTGCTGGTCACCGCCGATCAGCCGACCTGCGAGTACAACTGGTCGAGCGGCAAGGTGCATGACATCGCCTACCTCGGCGGTCACTCGGTGTTCTACGTCGAATTGCCGAGCGGCAAGCTGGTGCAGTCGTTCGTGGCCAACGCCGAGCGCCGTGGTGCACGTCCGACCTGGGGCGATCAGGTCTATGTGTGGTGGGAAGACGACAGCGGCGTGGTACTTCGCTCATGAACATGCGCAAATTCAAACGCCGGCTCAATCGAATAATTCCCGGTGGCCGCCAGTTGGTCATCGGGGTTCCGTTCATCTGGCTGTTCCTGTTCTTCATGCTGCCGTTCTTCATTGTCCTGAAGATCAGCTTCGCCGAAGCGGACGTGGCCATTCCGCCGTACACCGAGATCTACACTTACGCCGAGCAGAAGCTGCAACTGCTGCTGAACCTGGGCAACTACGCGATGCTCGGCGACGACGAGCTGTACATCGCCGCCTACCTCGGCTCGCTGAAGATGGCATTTTTCAGCACGCTGCTGTGCCTGTTGATCGGTTACCCGATGGCCTACGCCATCGCCAGCGCCCGCAAAGAGCTGCAAACGGTGCTGGTGCTGCTGATCATGATGCCGACCTGGACCGCGATCCTGATCCGCGTCTATGCCTGGATGGGCATCCTCAGCAACAACGGCCTGCTCAACGGTTTCCTGATGAGCATGGGCTTGATCGACGAGCCGCTGCAGATCCTCAACACCAACCTGGCGGTGTACATCGGCGTCGTCTACTCGTACCTGCCGTTCATGATCCTGCCGCTGTACGCCAACTTGGTGAAGCACGACACCAGCCTGCTGGAGGCCGCTTCCGACCTCGGTTCGAGCACCTTCAACAGCTTCTGGAAAATCACCGTGCCGCTGTCCAAGAACGGCATCATCGCCGGCTGCATGCTGGTGTTCATCCCGGTGGTGGGCGAGTTCGTGATCCCGGAACTGCTCGGCGGTCCGGAAACCCTGATGATCGGTAAAGTGCTCTGGCAAGAGTTCTTCAACAACCGTGACTGGCCGGTGGCGTCCGCCCTGGCGGTGGTGATGCTGGCGATCCTGATCGTGCCGATCATCCTGTTCAACCGCAGTCAGGCCAAGGAAATGGAGGGTAAAGAATGAAGCGCTTCCGTTTCTCCAGCCTGATGCTGGTGCTCGGTCTGTTGTTCATCTACCTGCCGATGCTGATCCTGGTGATCTACTCGTTCAACGCCTCGAAACTGGTGACGGTGTGGGGCGGCTGGTCGGTGAAGTGGTACGTCGGCCTGCTCGACAACTCGCAACTGATGGGCTCGGTGGTGCGCTCGCTGGAAATCGCCTGCTACACCGCGATTGCCGCGGTGGCGCTGGGTACGCTGGCAGCCTTCGTGCTGACCCGCATCACTCGCTTCAAGGGCCGCACGCTGTTCGGCGGCCTGGTCACCGCGCCGTTGGTCATGCCTGAGGTGATTACCGGTCTGTCGCTGTTGCTGCTGTTCGTGGCCATGGCGCAGATGATCGGCTGGCCGCAGGAGCGTGGCATCGTCACGATCTGGATCGCTCACACCACGTTCTGTGCGGCCTATGTGGCGGTGGTGGTGTCGGCGCGTCTGCGTGAGCTGGATCTGTCGATCGAAGAAGCGGCGATGGACCTCGGTGCACGTCCGTGGAAGGTGTTCTTCCTGATCACCATCCCGATGATCGCGCCGTCGCTGGCGGCGGGCGGCATGATGTCGTTCGCCCTGTCGCTGGACGACCTGGTATTGGCGAGCTTCGTCTCCGGCCCGGGTTCGACGACCCTGCCGATGGAAGTGTTCTCGGCGGTGCGTCTGGGCGTGAAGCCGGAGATCAACGCCGTGGCCAGCCTGATTCTGCTGGCGGTATCGCTGGTGACCTTCCTGGTCTGGTTCTTCAGCCGCCGTGCCGAAGAAGCCCGCAAGAAAGCGATTCAGCAGGCCATCGAAGAGGGCGCTGCGGATTCGTGGAAGCAACCGGACGTGCGCCGGGCGCCGACGCCGGAAGCGGCTTAAGTCTGCGGATACAAAAAACCTCGCGACCGGTCACGGTCGCGAGGTTTTTTTATGCCGGTCAGGAAACCCAGGGCGACTGGCGAATCACCTCGACGAAATTCATCGGCTTGAAACCCGGTACCTGATCCTTCAGCACATCGGTCTTCACATTGCCGAACGTGGTCTGCGGACGATGACGCAAGCCGTCGGCGAACGCGCAGATGATGCATTCCTTGAAGCCCTCGCCCCGTGGATGCGCATGCACCACCGCCTCACGCTGCACCGTGGTGAATGCCGCGTAGTCCATGCCCAGCACGTCCATCTCGACGCCTGCGGTCACCAGCGCCACGGTCGGACGCAGATGCTTCGGCACCCCCGGCGTGGTGTGCAGGGCAATCGACAGCCACACCTGCTCGATGTCGTCGTCACTCAACCCGTACGGTTTTAGAAACGCGGCGGCTGCGTTGGCGCCATCCACTTCGAAACGCTCGTCATCGCTGCGATGCCCTTCGACCAGACCCAGGTCGTGGAACATCGCGCCGACGTACAGCAGCTCCGGATCGTAGGCCAGTTGCTGACGCTCACCGCTCAAGGCGCCGAACAGAAATACCCGGCGCGAGTGGTGGTAAAGCAGGTCGGATTCGATGTCGCGGATGTACTCGGTGGTGGCCCGGGCGAGGGCGCTGTCGGGGATCCGGATACCGGCGATGGTCGTGGTCATGTTGAGCTTCCTCGTCGAAAACGCCGTCACGGCGCTGATGGAGAAAGTCTGTTCCCGGGGGCCAGACCGGACAATCGATCCATGGCTGCGATCCTTGCCATTCCACCTGCAAATCGTGCCAGCTCGCTTCTGCGGCGAGGATTGGCTAGGGTTGGCGCTGATCCGCCATTCCCCGGGAGCCTTCATTGCCATGAACAGAACCGTCGCCATCGTGGTGTTCCCCGGCGTGCAGGCGCTGGACGTCAGCGGGCCGATGGACGTGTTTGCCGAGGCCAACCGCTTCCTGGCGCCGGAGGATCATTACCGGCTCGACGTGATCGGCGTCGAGCGCGGGCCGATGGCGTGTTCCAACGGGCTGACCCTGAGTGCGCATCGGCACTTCAGCGACGTGCAGGACGCTTACGACCTGCTGCTGGTGGCCGGTGGGCCGCAGTTGCCGTTCCTGGATTTCGGCGAGGCGTTCGATGTCTGGCTGCGCGAGGCCTGTGGACGGGCGCGGCGATTCGGCTCGATCTGCAATGGCGCATTCATGCTAGCCCGTGCCGGGTTGCTGGACGGGCGCACGGTCACCACCCACTGGAACGACGCCGAAGCGCTGGCGCAGTTGTGCCCGTCCAGTCGGGTCGAGGCCGATCGGTTGTACGTCGAGGACGGCCAGCTCTACACCTCGGCGGGGGTGACGGCGGGGATCGATCTGTCGCTGTACCTGTTGGCGCGTGACTACGGGGCCGAGGTCGCGCTGAGCGTGGCCAAGCGGCTGGTGGTGTTCACCCAGCGCTCGGGCGGGCAGTCGCAGTTCAGCCCGTTCCTCACGCCGCATGCCGAGCCGACGTCGGCGGTGGCGATGGTGCAGTTGTATGTGCTGGCCAATCTTACCGGCGACCTGACCATCGCCGACCTGGCGAACGCGGCGAACATGAGTGCGCGGAATTTCTCTCGGGTGTTTGCGAGGGAGGCGAAGGTCACCCCGGCGGAATTCGTCGAGCGAGCGCGGGTGGATGCGGCGCGGGTGATGCTCGAAAGCACCACGGCGCCGCTGAAGACCGTGGCGTATCAGTGCGGGTTTCGCGATGCGCAACATATGCGCAGTGTGTTCAACCGGCGGCTGGGGGTGACGCCGCAGCAGTTCCGGCTGAATTTTGCGGCGATGGTTTGAGCGGCGCTTATTGCGCCGCTCGCGCCGGCAACAGCTTCAAGGTACTGCGCGTATTCGCCGTCACCTCTTCCTCACTGAAATGCGCCTGCACATACATCCCGTCCACATACGCCTCTGCCTGATCGTCATAGTGGCTGTCGAACGGCACGCCGCTCTGGCCCACCGGGTTGATGGTCAGGCTGTGAGCCGGATCAGCGAAGTCCACCAAGCGCCGGGTCGACGGGCCGTAGGTCACCGGCCACGGCGCCGGGCCGATCTTCGCCGAGAGGTTGTTCGGCACTTCATGGGAGCCCGGTGCGGCGAAGGGGCCGACGTTGAAAATGCGATCCAGCGGCTTCTGCTGACCCAGCGGATGACCATGGGTCAGCGTATGCGCCTTGCCCCATTGCCAGCCGGAAGCGTCGTCGCCGAGGGTCGACTTCAGGTGGGCCATGCTCGCCTGCCACGCGGCGCGCACGGTGTCGACGCGGGTCTCCTTGTTCGGCGTGCTGCGGTTGTCCCACCACGGTGAATCGGCATTCGCCGCGAGCCGGGGCAGTGCCGCATCGATCACCCGGGTCGACAGCAGGGTTTCGAAGAAATCATTGCCCAGCTCATCGCGCATTGCCGCGTCGGCGAGGTTGAACAGGAACTGGTTGAACACCGTCGCACTGACCGAATCCAGCGGATAGTCGCCTTGCCACTGGGCCAGTTGCTCGATCAGCTTCTGCTCGGCGGGATTGCCCGCCACTTCACGCAGCACCGGCAGCAACGGCGCCAGCAGACGCGGACCGTAACCGGTGGTGGTGCCCAGTTGCAGCTTCTGGTTGGCCTCGTTGTCCCATTTCACGTTCTTGTCGGCGAGCTGGCGGTTGAGCTGCTGGCCACGGTCGGCGAGGTTGTAATAACCGGGAATCTCCATGCCGGTCGGCGACACGGGCTGGAAGTTGGCCGAGACGATATAGCCCCGCGCCGGGTTCTCTTCCTGCGGGTTGGCGCTGAACGGGAAGTAGCTGTCCTTGTCCGCCTGATTGCCGCTGCCGTCGAGAATGAACCCAGGCTTCACCCCGGCCGGCCGTTTGGGCAGCAGCGCCGAGGCCCACCACGCGATATCGCCCTTGGCGTTGGCGTAGACGATGTTCAGCCCCGGTGCCTGCACCTTGGCCGCTGCGGCGCGGGCCTTGGCCAGGGTGTCGGCGCGGTTGAGCTGGTAGAAACCATCGAGGATCGGGTTCGGTGTTTCCAGGAAGGCCCACCACATCGCAATCGGGGTTTTCCCGGCGGCGCTGCCGAGAGCATCGTTGATGATCGGGCCGTGGGGCGACTGGCGCAGGGTAATGGTCACCGGCGCCTGGCCTTTCACCGCAATCTGTTGCTCGGTCTTGACCATGTCGGTCCACTGGCCGCGATACCAGACCTGATCCGGGTTGTCCGGATTGACCTTCTCGGCGATCAGGTCGAGGTCATCGTTCTGGAACATGGTCAGGCTCCAGCCGAAATCCAGGTTGTGGCCGAGAAACGCGAACGGCACCAGCGCCTGATGATGACCGTAGAGTTCAAAACCCGGCGCCGACAACTGCGCCTCGTACCACACCGACGGCACCGAAAAACGAATGTGCGGATCGCCCGCCAGCAAAGGCTTGGCGCTCTTGCTGTGGCTGCCGGCGATCACCCAGGCGTTGCTGCCTTCGAACTGCGGCAGGCCGTTGTCGATCAGCGCCTGTTGGCTGACGCGGGCCAGAGTGTTCAGGTCTTTCCAGTCTTCGGCGGCGAGGACCGGTGCGCTGCTGGCGTGGCCCTTGGCGAGCACGCCCTTGGGCTGCCAGTCGAGATCGAAGACATTGAGGTAGTCGGCGCCCAGTTGATCGCGCACGTAGGTCAGCAGCGGTTCGTTGCGGAACGCGGCGGCAAAGCTGTAGGCCATGTAGCCGGCGACGCTGATGCTGTCTTCGGCGGTGAACGGCCGCTTGGGGATGCCCAGCACGTCGAACTCGACGGGGGCGGCGTGCGAGTCCTGATATTGATCGATGCCGTCCAGATAGGCTTGCAGGGCCGTCCACGCCGGCGACTGCTTGTCGAGGCCGGCCACGTAACTGGCGGCCCGCTCGCGGATGCGCAGGCTGCGGAACAACTTGTCGGTGTCGAGCAGTTTCGGCCCGAGCACTTCGGCCAGTTCGCCACGGGCGAGACGGCGCATGGCCTCCATCTGAAACAGGCGATCCTGGGCGTGCACATAACCGAGGGCGCGGTAGAGGTCGGTCTCGTTTTCCGCGCGGATGTGCGGCACACCGCGCTCGTCGTAACGCACGGTCACCGAGCCTTGCAGGTTGCGCAACTCCACCTGGCCCTGACGCGTCGGTTGCTTGCTGTAGAGGTAACCGCCGACCCCGATGGCGGGAATGACGATCAGCAACGCAAGTACGGTCAGGCCTTTTTTCATGAAAAATCTGCTCCCTGTCGTTCATATTTATATGAAGGCATTGATGCTGCTGATCTAGTTGAAGATCGCAACCGGGATTTCATAACACAGTATTTCTTGAATAGGAAGTTTCCTTCAGGTTTTCGGGAAGTGCACTACAAGTTTGTTGTTGCTGCGTTTAACGGGGCGGGCCTATAAAAGACCTCGAGAAAAAGCAGAGGAATAAAACGAATTTTGCGAATTCGATACATGGAATAACTGACATGGAGAAGTCGTATGAGTGATATTGAAAATTATCTTGGACCTCACAAGCAGACCGGGCCGGGCAGATATGAACTGGCGCCAATACCCGTCAAGGGGGTGACGCCAGTTCGATTGGGGTTTTCTCGGGAAGTTGGGGGTTGAATGAAGGGCCGCATAGAGGGACGGGCCAAGGGTCTGGAAAACTTGATCCGTTAACTCCATTCATCTGGAATGATTTGATGCAGGAGCAACAGAATGCTCAGGCATATATTGATCTTGAGTATGCTGGAGTATTCAGCAATATCGGCGCGGCATCAAATAATGAAGTAGAGAGGGCGAGGCAAGCAGCCAGTGCTGGACTTTCTGCGGCTCAGAAGGTCAAGGCTGATCAGGAAATAACCATTCAGGTTATTCATTCAAAGTTGTTGGAGTATCGGGCTCATACCGAGATCGCTTACTCGCTGTATGGACATAATCCATTTTTCCTGATGAAGGATTTGTCCTTCAAGAAGATACGAGACAGTCTGGCATTGCCGGTTCCGGATGTTTCCGTCGCCTATGCGGCCATCGACAGGGCCTATCGCTCGGCAATGGAGCTCCGGCGCCTTTCCTGGGTGATGGCCATTATCGCCAATCAACTTCCGGAACTGGCCGCAAGAAGAAGCCAGGTTGAAGCCGCGACTCAAACCACGAGGGACGCCCAGCAGATTCTTTCTGCCGAAAGGTTATCCGTGGTGAATCTGGAAACGAATATTCGCCTGCATTTCCTGCCGGGTTTTCTGGTTGAAAGAGTCGCCGCTGCAGCGGGCTCAACCGGAGGCAGTCTCTCTCAAACACTCACGAATTATAAAATCGCAGCGGACAACATTCGTGCTGTCGAGCAGGCAGCCGTCCGGCCCTATGCAATCGCCAATCCGGCGATCAACGCCCCGTTGAGCAAGCCTGAGCTCGAAGCGCTGAAGAACCTGGTCGACTTGCAGGCCACTACCGATCTGGGCAAGCGCTGGCAGGACTATCACGCTTCACTCCTGCACTCGGAAAGTGCCCGGCATATGGCAGCGGCGGCGGACGCATTTGCCGGTCTGATTGCCCGCGCCCAAGAGGCGGAGCGTCTGCAGGAGCAGATACGCATTGCCCGGGAGCTAGAGGCCCGGCATTTGCAGGAGCAGGCGCGTATAGCCGCGGAGGTTGAAGCCAGGCGTGTTGCCGAGGAACAGGCACGTATTGCCGCCGAAGCAGAGGCAAGGCGCCTTGCCGAGGAACAAGCGCGCATGGTGGCAGAAGCCATTCGCAACGCCCATACCTTCCGCGCGCCAAGTGCCGCTTCGGCGACAGGGCCGTTGTTCATGACTTCAGCTGGAGTCGTGGCAGTTGCCGAGGCTGCTGCGGCCAGTCTGCAAGCGGCGGTTCGCAGCGCCATCGCCGGGTTGGGCAGTCTTGCGGCCAGTGTCGGGGCTGGCGCGGTCGTCGGTGTTTCAGCGTTGGTCTACTCGTCGAAACTGGGCAACGGCGAATTGCCGGACCGTTACGCCTTCAGCACGCCGCTGTCGGACCTCGCGCCCGACTTCGCGCCAGATCTGCACGCCATCGCGGCGGCTGGCGGTACGGTTGACATGCCTTTCCGCGTCAGTTCAAAGACCGACGCGTACGGGCAGTCAGAGGTTTTTGTCGTCAAGACCGATGGGCGGAATATTCCGTCGGCCGTCAGGGTGGTGGCGGCTTCCTACGACACCGAACGCAACGTCTACACCGCGACCACCTCCGATGTTCCACCACGCACCCTGACGTGGACCCCGATCGTCAATCCGGGAAACAGCTCGACGACCTCACCGGCCGGGCAGCCGGATGTGCCTGCCTATACTGGGGCGACGGTAGTCCCGGTAGAGGGACGCCTCGATTCGTTCCCGGGCGTTTTCGAAGCCGGATTCGATGACTATGTTCTGGTGTTCCCGCAGGACTCCGGGCTGCCACCGAACTACACGATGTTTCGGGATCGGCGGGAGGATCCGGGTGTCGCTTCAGGTGTGGGGCAGGCGGTATCGGGCAACTGGCTCGGAAGCGCATCGCAGGGCGAAGGCGCGCCGGTGCCGGCGCAGATTGCCGATCAGTTGCGAGGGCGGGAGTTCAGGAATTTTCGGGCGTTTCGGGAGGCGTTTTGGAAGGCGGTGGCCGATGATTCTGAGCTAGTAAGTCAATTTAACAATAGTAGTGCTTTTGAAATGAAAAATGGTCGAGCACCGTTCGTTCGAAAAATTGATAGGGTGGGAGGGCAAGTGAAGTTTTAGCTTCATCATTCCGTCTATATATCTAGAGGAGGGGAGGTTATGGATGTAGATAACGTTCGAGTAGTTACTCCTAAACAGCACGGCGCGATACATTCGGAGGGGGATTGATATGAGCGCAAAAGAGTTCGAGGACTACACTGAGGAAGATTTTTTGTTGTTTGTTAAAAAAATCTATAATTCTTCGTATTCGACGGAAGAGCAGCAAATAGAAGCTGTTTTTGAGTTTGAGCGTTTAACTCAGCATCCAGATGGTTCGGATTTGATCTATTATCCTCGCGATGGTAGGGAAGATAGTCCAGAGGGAGTCGTTAAAGAAGTTAAGGAGTGGCGGGCTATCAGCGGTAGGTCAGGATTTAAAACGGAATAGGTTTTTGGCAGTGCCCTTGCTATTCGAGTAATAGTAAGGGCACTTTTTGTGTTTGAGTTTTAATTTGGAGGTATTGTCGTGTCGGTAATGAATAAGCGTGTAAGTGATCTGTTGGAATCAGATTTTTTGAGCTTTGTTACGAGGGTTTATAATAATGACTACGATACTGAGGAACAGCATATTGATGCTGTTTTAGAGTTCAAGGCCTTGAGCGAGCATCCATCCGGCTCGGATCTGATCTTTTATCCGGAGCCAGGAAAAAGTGGGCCAACAGCAGTGGTTGAAGAGGTGAAGGCGTGGCGGGCTGCCAACGGCAAGCCTGGTTTCAAAGTAGTTTAGTTTTGGAGTATGGCGAAATTCTCACTCCCCACTCAACCACGGGCAGTAGCAACCGACCGCCAACGTATGAGTCGCATTGACCGGGCGATCATCACTCAACGCTTGCAGGATCGGTTCGATAAAACTGTTGCTGGAGTTGCACGTCAGGCCTTCGCTGTACGGGCCAAAGTACGCCAGTCTGCCGCTGCGGTCCCAGATCGCCACGGCCGGGCTCGCGGGAATCTGCTCGGAGCCGGGCAGCACCGCGATGGTTTTAAGATTGCTGAGGGTGGCGGGCAACTGGCCGTGGCTGCCGGCCTTCTGCACCGCGAAGAATTCCACGCCCTTGGGGCCGAACTGTTCGACCATCTCGTTCAGGTGCTGTTGATTGCCGACGTTGCATGGGCAGGCCGGGTCCCAGAAGTGCACCAGACGGATATTGCCGGGGCCGGCGAGGTCGTCGGGCAGGCGCAACGGGTCGCCGGAAAACACAGCGGTGTGCTCGCTGAAGGCCCGCAGGTAGCGGCCCTGAAACCAGTCGTACGCGGCCCACAGCACGCCGACACACACGATGGCGAGCAGGCTGGCAAACAGTGCGGTGCGGTAGGGCGAACGCATGGTTTTGATTCCTTGAGAGCGCGCTAGCTTGCCATGCTTGCTTCTACAGATGAATATCGCAGGCCGATAAAGTCCGTTTACCGTTCTGGAATTGCCCATGTCTGTTGCCTTCGATCCCGATCATCTGCGTGCGAGCCTCAAGCCTTTGGCCGAGTGGCAGCCGTTGTCCGAGGAGGCGAAAGCGTATCAGCGGTTCTACAAGACCGACTTTCCGGAGCGTGATGTCTGGCGCGGCATGGGCCGGTTCGACATCGATGGCTATCAACTGGTCAGCCATTGCTGGTGGCCGGCGGAAACGGCCAGGGCCACGCTGTTTCTGGTGCACGGTTTTTATGATCACACCGGCCTGTACCGGCATGTGATCGAGTGGGCGCTGGATCAGGGCTTTGCGGTGATTGCCTGCGATCTGCCGGGGCATGGTCTGTCCAGTGGCGAGCGGGCGAGCATCCGCGACTTCTCCGAGTATCAGGATGCGCTGCAAGGCCTGTTCGCCGAGGCGCGTTCGATTGCACTGCCGCAGCCGTGGCATTTGTGCGGGCAAAGCACCGGCGGGGCGATCATTGTCGATCACGTGCTCAATCATGGCGAAAACAGCCCGGCGCAGGGGCAGTTGATTCTGCTGGCGCCGTTGGTGCGTCCGCGTGCCTGGGGCTGGTCGCAGTTCAGTTATTACCTGCTCAGGCCATTTGTCAGGGGCATCGCCCGGCGTTTCAGCGAGAACTCCAACGACCCGGATTTCCTGCCGTTCCTGCAGGCCGATCCGTTGCAGCCAAAACGCTTGCCGACCGCGTGGGTCGGGGCGTTGTCGCGTTGGATCAACCGGGTGGAATACGCGAAGAAAAGTCCGCGCCGGCCACTGATCGTTCAGGGCCAGGCGGACATGACCGTGGACTGGCAGCACAACCTGCAAGTGTTGAAGTGGAAGTTCGACCGGCCACAGATTCTGTTGCTGGCCGAGGCGCGGCATCACCTGGCCAATGAAACGGCGGAAATGCGCGAGGAGTATTTCGAGTTCTTGAGCAAGCGGATCAAGGGCCGCAACCCCTAGATCACTGGCTGAGGTTCGAGGTGCTCTGGCCCACGGCGAGCCCGGCGCGGATCGCTGCCAGCGCGGCCTGATAGTAGGCCTTGCCTTCGGTGGATTCGGCAAAGGTCGCGAACTCTTCCAGCTCTTCATCCGACAGGTCGCGATAGACGTAGAGCAGCGTGTTGTTCAGGTCGGCGCCGATCTGATCCATCAGGCGCTGGCGTTGACCGTTCAACATGCCCTGGGCCTGACCGCCGCCGAGCAGGCCGGGGATCATCGAGCTCAGGCTGTCCGCCGCCACGCCGGCAATCGCCAGGCTGACTTCGGCACCGGCTTCACGGGCGGGCAGGGCCTGGGCGAGGTGGCCGATGATCAGCAGGCGGCTGTCGCTGGCCGGCATCTTCGGCAGGCCCTTGGCGTTCTTTGCCAATTGATCGCGGCGGGTCGCCAGCAGTTCGGCGGCGACGATCTTCTTGCCCAGCGGTGACTGAAAGAACGACAGGGCCGGTTGCGGATCGGCAAGGTTCTTGCGCAGTTGCGCTTCGGCCCGTTGATCCACAGCCTGAGGGGCGAAGCGCTGGTTGCTGTTGTTCACCAGCGCCTGAAACACCGCCGGCGGCAGGCTGTTCTGGTAACGCTGCTGCGCGGCACTCAGGGCGTCGTTGAAATGCGCGCGTTGTTCTGGCCAGCCGGCGACCTTGTACAGCTGGTCGTGGCCGTCCGCCCAGGCGGGCAAAACGCAGAACATCAACAGTGAAAAAAGCAAACGGCGCATAAGGACTCCTGTCGGCAGCCGACTATTCTCCGTGCGGTGCCAGTACTTGTCGAGAATTCGTATCAAGCCGCCGCGTGGCTCTGTCGGATTTCTTGCCGCAGGCATACTATGCGCGCCATGCAAATATCCTCTGATCACCCGCTGCTGTTACGTATCGTCGACGACCTGGCCGAGCGCGGCTGGTCGCAGCAGAACATTTTCCTGCCTGCGGATTTGACCCGCGCACTGGCGGCCGAGTGCCGCAAACGTGACGCCGAAGGTGAACTGGCGCCGGCGGGGGTCGGACGTGGCCCGTTTACGGAGATCCGCGAGGGGATTCGTGGCGACCATATCCAATGGATCGACCCCGGTCAGGCCGAGGCCAGCGACCGCTACCTGAACCTGATGGACAGCTTGCGCGAAGCGCTCAACCGGGGCCTGTTCCTCGGTCTGGAAGACTTCGAGTGCCACTTCGCCCTGTACCCGCCGGGTGCTTTCTATCGCAAGCATGTCGACCGTTTTCGCGACGATGACCGGCGCATGGTCTCGGCGGTGATCTACCTCAATGACGGCTGGCTGCCGGAGGATGGCGGGCAACTGCGCATGTACCTGGAGCATGATCGCGTTCATGACGTGCAGCCTACGGGCGGTTGTCTGGTGGTGTTTCTCTCCGGCGAAGTCCCTCACGAAGTATTGCCAGCCAGCCGCGAGCGGCTGTCGCTGACCGGCTGGTTCCGCCGCCGTGGCAACGAGCCGTTCTGAGATGCACAGGATTCTTGTGAGCCGCTGCCTGCTGGGCCATCGCGTGCGTTACGACGGTGGGGCCAGCGGGCCGTTCGATCTGCTGGAGCAGTGGATCAGCGAAGGCCGGGTAGTGCCGCTGTGCCCGGAAGTCGCCGGTGGTTTGCCGACGCCACGAGCGGCGGCGGAAATTCCGGGCGGGCAGGGCAGCGAGGTGCTGGACGGGCACGCCTCGGTGATCACCTCCGAGGGCGAAGACGTCAGTGCGCAGTTTCTCGACGGTGCGCGGCAGGCGTTGGCGCTGGTGCAAAAGCACGGGATTCGGGTGGCGGTGCTCAAGGCCAACAGCCCGTCGTGCGGGAATCTGTTGACCTATGACGGGACGTTCAGTGGGGTGAAGGTGAGTGGCGAAGGTGTCACGGCAGCCTTGCTCAAGCACCATGGGGTGCAGGTCTTCAGCGAACTCGAGCTGCCGCAAGCCGCACAGGCCCTCAGCTTGCTCGACTAGTCACGTTCACTTCAGTTTTCCGTAGCCTGCACGCTCAACCATTTTTTCGACAACGCCTCCAGCCGCCCATCCGCCCTGATCCGCTGCAAGGCATTCTCCAGGCTCGCGTGAAACGCCGGATTGCCCTTCTGGAACGGGATCGCCAGTTCAACCGGTGGCCCGATCTTTGGTTTCTCTTCCGTCAGCGTCTGTACCAGCACCATCGGCCGGGGTTGTTCGTCCTTCTTCGCCAACAATTGCGCATTGACCTGCGTGTAAGGCTCGCTGACGTCGAAACGATCCTTGAGTTCCGGGGTCAGTGCTATGTGGTTGAGCGCGACGTCGTACTTGCCGCTTTCAACGCCCTGGAGCAGATCGGCCTCGTCGGTGACGATGAAGTCGGCGCGCACATCCAGTTCGTTGGCCAGCAGTTGCCCAAGCTCGACCTCGAACCCCGTGAGCGTGTCGCCGTCCTTGAAGTTGAAGGGCGGTGTATTAGCCTCAAGGGCTATGCGCAACTCGCCACGGTCGTTGACGTCATCAATCAGTTCGGCGTGAGCCAGAGGGCTCAGAAGGGGAAGCAGGCAGATCAGGCCAGGCAGAAAACGCATGGTCACTCCTTTGAAATCATTGTCGCGGCCTGTTTTCCAGGCTCGCTTTGCTATGGTTGTCGAGTGCCTTCGACAACGAATGGTCATGAAGTTGTCATGACCGTGCGGATTTTACGGAAAAACTGGAGAAGAAAATGAAAAGCTTTATGTCACGTGCAGCGTTGGCCGGTGTGCTGATGGGTGTTTCGGTACTGGCCAGTGCGGCCACACCGGCACCGAAGGGCGCCGAAGTGTTCATCGTTTCTCCCGAGGACGGAGCCACGGTTCCGCAGACCTTCACGGTCAAGTTCGGTGTAAAGGACATCGCGCTGGCACCGGCCGGTGACGTCACCAAGAACACTGGCCATCACCATCTGCTGATCGATGCCAAGGAAATCGTTCCGGCCGGCTCCGTCGTGCCGACCGATGCCAACCACATGCACTTCGGCAAGGCGCAGACCCAGGCCGACATCAAACTCGCGCCGGGCAAGCACACCTTGCAGCTGGAGTTGGGTGACAGCGGCCACATGGCCTTCGATCCGCCGATCGTGTCGAAGAAGATCACCGTCAACGTCGAATGACGTTTTCGCGTTGTCTAGTCCTGAAATAGGTTTACACCTGTTTCAGCCTCAAAACGCCCGATGCACCGCATCGGGTGTTTTGTATTTCAGCGACAGATGAGGCCGCTCGTTGTTATAGATCTGCACCGACTCGTCCACCATCCGGATGGCCTCTGCAAAATTTTTGGGGCGATGCAGCAATAACTCGTTTTTCAAAATCCCGTTCACACGCTCAGCCAACGCGTTTTGGTAGCAGTCGTAGCCATCGGTCATTGAGCAGGTGATGCCGTATTTGGCATGCAGCCGCTGATAAAGCTCGGAGCAGTATTGGACGCCTCTATCCGAGTGATGCACCAAACATTGCTTCGTTGTCCGCTGCTTGAGGGCTTTGTTGAACGCCTGGATCACCGATTCGGTGTGCAAGCTTTCATGGACATGGTGCCCCACGATTTTTCGGGAGTACGCATCGGTG